>NZ_JBVVPS010000029.1:0-98866 GCF_055811355.1 Bradyrhizobium sp. WSM4873
TCCTGCGTGTGCTTTTCGCGCAGCGGACCGCGGGTGCGAGGTCAGCACCCGGCCTTCCCTGCGCCCTCTTGGACAAGAGGGGTGGAATGACCAGGCAAAGCTCGGGCGAAACGCGCCGCGAGGACGAGAAGGCGTGCGGCTACACACTCTCTGTCATCGCCCGGCTTGACCGGGCGATCCAGTACTCCGAGACAGTTATGATTGAACCGAGAAGCCGCGGCGTACTGGATTCCCCGCTCTCGCGGGGAATGACAGTGGTGCTGGGAGGACGAAGCCGTCACCTCATACTCCGTCGTTGCGAGCGCAGCGGAGCAATCGAGCCTGCCGCTGCGGAGGGATTCTGGATTGCTTCTGCCTTCGCTAAAGCTTCGGCGACAAGTCGCTGCGCTCGCAATGACGATGTAGAGAGAATGTCCGCCAACCTCTCCTTGGGATAATGAGTCCTGGCCTTCGCCAGGACGACGCCGGAGTTGGTGGCGATCAGTTCGACCCAAACCCGATCACAACCAAGTGTCTTCCAAGCGTCTTTATTCGGAAACAGTCATTCCCTATTATCCCGCAATGCAAAAGACCGCCCGCAAATCCCAGCCCCTTGCCCGTCCGCCCGGCCGTCCTCGCGAGTTCGACATGGATACTGCGCTCGACAGGGCCGTGCGCGTGTTTTCCGAGCGCGGTTATCATGCCACCTCGATCGGCAATCTCACCGCGGCGATGCGGCTGGCGACCGGCAGCGTCTACAAGGCTTTTCGCGACAAGCATGCGGTGTTTCTCGCCGCCTTCGAGCGCTACGCGGCGCAGCGCCAGGAGCAGACGCGCAGCGCGGCGGCGAAAGGCGCCAATGGCCGCGAGCGGCTGCGCAACCTGCTGCTGTCGTATGTGGAGCATTCCCAGGGCAGCGAGGGGCGGCGCGGCTGTCTCGTGGTCGGCAGCGCGGTCGAATTGTCCGCGGTCGATCCGGTGGTGGCCGCCCTCGTCAGCGCGCGGCTGGAAACCAACGAAGGCTTTATCGCCGGCCTCATTCGCGAGGGGCAGGCCGACGGCTCTATACCCCGCCATGTCGCCGCCGACGACACCGCGCGGCTGATGATCTGCATCACGCAGGGTCTGCGCGTCGTGGGCAAGGCGCGCCTCTCGCTCGATGGCAAGCGCCTGGTCGCCGTCGCGATGAAGCTGCTCGCCTGAATTTTTTGTCATATTAGGGAACAAGCGTTTCCTATAGTTCGGAGACCGTGTGAATGACGATGAATGCCACGATCGAGACCGCGCCGGATCCGGACGCGGTGTCGCAGCGCCTGACCTTTGTGCTTGCCGCGGCCTGTGGCATGGTCGCCGCGAACATCTACTACGCCCAGCCGCTGATCGCTCCGATCAGCGCCGCGCTCGGCCTGTCGCATGAAGCGGCGGGGCTGATCGTCACCATGACGCAGATCGGCTACGGCGTGGGGCTTCTCTTCATCGTGCCGCTCGGCGACCTCGTCGAGAACCGTACCCTGATCTGCTCCGTCATCGCGCTCGGCGCGGCAGCCCTGCTCGCCGCGGCGTTGGCGTCCCACGCGCTGCCGTTCCTGATCGCCGCGCTGTTCATCGGGCTCGGCTCGGTCGCGGTGCAGATCATCATCCCCTACGCGGCGCATCTCGCGCCGGCAGCCATTCGCGGCCGCGTCGTCGGCAACGTCTCGACCGGCCTGATGCTCGGCATCATGCTGGCGCGGCCGGTGTCGAGCTTCGTCACGGCGATGCAGTCGTGGCACGCGGTGTTCTTCTGCTCGGCCGCGCTGATGATCTTGCTCGCAGCCGTGCTCTGGATGACGCTGCCGAAGCGCAAACCGGTCGCGCGCATGCATTACGGCGAGTTGCTGCTGTCGATGCCGCATCTGGTGCGGGCCACGCCGCTGCTGCGCCGCCGCGCGCTCTACCAGGCGAGCCTGTTCGGCGCCTTCAGCCTGTTCTGGACCGTGGCGCCGCTGCTGCTCGCGAGCCAATTCGGCTTCACCCAGCGCGGCATCGCGCTGTTCGCGCTTGCCGGCGTCGCCGGCGTGTTCGCGGCCCCGATCGCGGGGCGGCTTGCCGATCGCGGCCATAGCCGCGTGGCAACGCTGGTCGCGCTGCTGCTTGCGGCCGTGGGCTTCCTGATCACGCACGTCGGCGCGGCCGGATCGATGCTGAACCTCGCCTGCCTGGTCGTGGCCGCGATCGCGATCGACATCGGCGTGCAGGGCAACGTCGTGCTCGGCTTCCGCGCGATCTTCGCGCTGGGGCACGAGCACCGCAGCCGCCTCAACGGCCTCTACATGGCGACGTTCTTCACCGCGGGCGCGGCGGGCTCGGCGGTCGGCGCCTGGGCCTTTGCGCAAGGCGGCTGGACGCTCGCATCGGCCATTGGCCTCGCGCTGCCCGTCGCAGGCCTGGTCTATGCGGCCACCGAGTAGCGGCCGCGGTCGTCTAAATTGTGCGATTCGGCCCGTTTACCAAGGCCGTCCGGCCGGCAATTTCCGCCTCGCAGTTTCCCTGCCGCTGTAGTACTTTGGTCGCAAGCGGGCCTGGTTAACGGGCGGCAGGGGGAGGCTGATGAGGCGTGCGGAGCTGGTTGGCGTAGCGCGGATACGACCTTGGTCGTGGCAGGCGTTTCTACTTGGTTTCGTCGTTGTCGCAATGTCGGCTGCGCTCCAGGGCGCCTGTGTCGCGCTCGGCGCAAAACTCTATTTCGCGGCGTTCCTGCCCAGCCTGTTCGTGCTCGGCATTGTCGCGGGCGCACCGGCGGCGGCGTTCGCCGCGGTGCTCACCATTCCGCTGGTGTGGTGGGCGTTCATGCCGCCCTTCTTCGAGTTCAATTCGCTGACCAATGCGCATGCCGATTCCATCAAGCTGTTCTGCCTGCTCGCCGTGCTGGTGATCGGCCTTGCCGATCTCTGCCGTGCGACGATGGCGATCATCAGCCGCGGCGGGTTGAAGCCGCGAAGCGAGAGCGCGGCAACGAATTCGCAATAGATCGGCACCCCGCGGCCGCGCGCGTTGCGCGCGGGCAACAGTCCGGAAACCATTCGCGCGCTTGCCGAGTGGCGCTAACTTTTCGAAAAAGATTTGGCCGCAATTTCTCCCCCGGGAATGACGAGGGAGTTTTCGGACATGAACGGCCAAATCACCGGTCACGCCATCTTGGAGAACGTGCGCCGCTACCGCGGAATCGCATCGCTCTATCGCCAGACCGCTGCATTCCGCCCGGGCCAGAGCTGGTCGCTGCTCGAGCAGGCGAAGGATTGGGAAGCGCGGGCGCTGCTGGAGCTGGAAGCCTATTTCGCCGCGCGGCTGGATTACGCTGCTACGCGCGCGGCCTGATCGTTAACCATCGGCGCGGCCTTGGGCAGGTCCGCCGAAGTGGCGGTCGTCGGGCCGCGTACGGAGACCACTGGGCGATTACGGAGTTCTCTCGACGCCCGTCTGTGCTAGCAACGTCCCGACCGAGACATCCCAATTCGGCCGGGGCAAGCGATGACCACCTTCAACCGCATCTTCACGACCGAGCGCCTGCTCCAGATCATCGTCATTCTCGCGGCCACGGTCGCAATGAAGCTGATGGGCTGAAATTCGACGGGCTATCGCGCCCCGAGTTCGGGCAGGTCGGGAAGATAGTTCGACCCCTCCGATCCCAGGAAATCGAACATCGCCTGCGCCGGCGGCAACAGCACCTTGTCGCTGCGGCGGATCACGTACCATTGTCGCACGATCGGCAGGCCCGCGACGTCGAGCACGATGAGCCGGCCCTCGGTGAGCTCGTGCGCCACGGTGTGGGCCGAGATAAAGGCGATGCCCAGCCCGGCGATGACAGCCTGCTTGATGGTCTCGTTGCTGCTCATCTCCATGCCGATGATCGGCTCGAGATCGGACCTCTGGAACATGCCTTCCATCAGTGTCCGCGTGCCCGAGCCGGGCTCGCGGGTGAGGAAGGTCTCGTGCACGAGGTCGGTCAGGTTGAGGCCGGAATCCTTCTCCAGCCAGTGCCCCTTGCGCGCGACGATGATGTGCGGATTGCGCCCGAGCTGACGGACGTCGACGCTGACATCGGCCGGTGGCCGACCCATCACCGCGAAATCGAGGTCGTAGCCGTGCATGGCCCCGCGGATCTCCTCGCGATTGCCGACCGTGAGCTTGATCTCGATCTTCGGATACCGCTTCGAGAATGCCGCGATGGCGTGCGGCACGAAATATTTTGCGGTCGAGACCGCGCCGAGATGCACTGTGCCGCCGGTCCGCCCCGCGAGCAGGTCGAGCGCGCCCTGGCAGTCCATGATCGCAGCTTCGACGCGCTCGGCGAGGCTAAGCACCTCCTTGCCTGCCTCCGTCAGCAGCATACCGTCGCCGGTCCGCTGCAGCAGCGGCAGGCCTGCGAGATCCTGAAGCTGGCGCAGTTGCTGGGTCACGGCCGGCTGCGTCAGGCCGAGTTGGGTCGAGGCTGCCGTGACGCTGCCCTTGGCCGCGAGCGCCGCGAGCGAGCGAAGCTGCCGGATCGTTAGATGCCGGAGCTGCGCCGCTGAGTGGGCATTATAAGATAATTCTTTGGCGCACATTATGAATAGAAATTTTCCTTATTAAGCCGCCCCTGTCAATCTCCTCGTTGTTGGCACTGACCGCATCGGACCTCCAGCGGGGAGGGAACTGGATACGGCACCAGCAAGGGGATGGACGCAGATGACCGGGCAACTCAGGCTGGACCACCACCTTCAGCGGTATTCCGAGACGGCGCCGCATGCGCTGGCGGTAGCAGCCGCGGTCGACGCCATCGCGGTGGCCGCGATCGAGATCGCCGATCTCATCGCCACCGGAGATCTCGCGGACGCCTCGGGCCTGACCACCGGCCGCAACAGCGACGGTGACGTCCAGCGCGATCTCGACGTGCAGGCGGATGCGATCCTGCGCCGCTGTCTCGGCAAGCTGCCGATCGCAGCACTGGCCTCAGAGGAGATGCGCGAACCGCAGATTGGCGACCGCGCGGCGAAGATCTGCGTCGCGATCGATCCGCTCGACGGTTCCTCCAACATCGACATCAACATGACCGTGGGCACGATCTTCTCGATCCTGCCCGCGCCCGACGATCTCGCGCTCGCCTTCCATCAGCGTGGCTCGGCGCAGCTCGCGGCGGGGTTCGTCACCTACGGCCCGCAGACCTCGCTGGTGCTGACGCTCGGCGAGGGTGTCGACATCTTCACGCTTGACCGCAAGTCCGGTTGCTTCCGTCTCGCCCGCAGCGCCGTGCAGATCTCCGAGACCTGCGAAGAGTTCGCGATCAACGCCTCGAACCGCCGGTATTGGGAACAGCCTGTGCGCGCCTTCGTCGATGAATGCCTCGCCGGTGTGGAAGGGCAGGCCAACCACAATTTCAACATGCGCTGGGTCGGCTCGCTGGTTGCAGAGGCCTATCGCATCCTCACCCGCGGCGGCGTGTTCCTCTATCCCTCCGATGCACGGCCCGGCTATGGCGACGGCCGCCTCCGCCTCGTCTACGAGGCGCACCCGATGGCTTACATCGTCGAGCAGGCCGGCGGCTCTGCTTCGACCGGGCGCGAACGCATCCTCGAACTCTCGGCGCAGAGCCTGCATCAGCGCGTGCCGCTGATCATGGGCTCGAGCAACGAGGTGCAGCGCGTCGAGGAACTGCATTGCGATCCCTTGCTGGTCGCCAGCGTCTCCGCACCGCTGTTCGCGCGGCGCGGCTTCTTCCGGCTGTAAGCGAGGCATCCCATGTCCAGGAAGCATCCGATCATCTCCATTACCGGCTCCTCCGGCGCCGGCACCACTTCGGTCAAGAAGACCTTTGAGCAGATCTTCTTCCGCGAGAAGGTCAACGCCGCGTACATCGAAGGGGACGCCTTCCATCGCTATGATCGCGCGGAAATGCGCACGCAGATGGCGAAGGAGGCCGATCGCGGCAACAGGCATTTCAGCCATTTCAGCCCCGAGACCAATCTGTTCGAGGAGCTGGAGCGGGCGTTTCGCGACTATGGCGAGACCGGCACGGCGACGACGCGGCACTACGTCCACGACGCCGAAGAATCCGCGCTGCATGGCGCCGCACCCGGCACCTTCACCGAATGGAAACGACTGCCGGAGAGCTCCGATCTGCTGTTCTACGAGGGCCTGCATGGCGCGGTCGTCACCGACAAGGTCAACGTCGCGCGCTATGCCGACCTCAAGATCGGCGTCGTGCCCGTCATCAATCTCGAATGGATCCAGAAGTTGCACCGCGACCGCAGTGCGCGAGGCTATTCGACCGAGGCCGTCACCGACACCGTTCTGCGGCGGATGCCCGATTACATTCACTACATCTGCCCGCAATTTTCCGAGACCGACATCAATTTCCAGCGCGTGCCGACGGTGGACACCTCCAATCCGTTCATCGCGCGCTGGATCCCGACGCCGGACGAATCGATGGTCGTGATCCGCTTCAAGAATCCGCGCGGCATCGACTTTCCCTACCTGCTCTCGATGCTGCCGCAAAGCTGGATGTCGCGCGCCAATTCGATCGTGTGCCCCGGCGCGAAGCTCGATCTTGCCATGCAGCTGATCCTGACGCCTCTGATCATGCAGCTGATCGAGCGCAAGCGAAACCTGAAGTGAACAAGGAGAGTATCCGATGAACATCTCCGTCCACGCCGACGCCGACCTCACGCCGGTCTCGCACAGCGATCTCGCCAATGCCGTCCGCTTTCTCGCGGTCGACGCCATCGAAGTCTCGCAATCCGGCCATCCCGGCCTGCCCATGGGCATGGCCGATGTCGCCACCGTGCTGTTCTCGCGCTTTCTGAAATTCGACTCGGCTCACCCCCATTGGCCGGATCGCGATCGCTTCGTGCTGTCGGCGGGCCATGGCTCGATGCTGCTCTATGCATTGCTCCATCTCACCGGCGGCGACGTCAGCCTCGATGACATCAAGGCCTTCCGGCAATGGGGCTCGAAGACACCTGGACATCCGGAATATGGCCATACGCCGGGCGTCGAGACGACGACCGGTCCACTGGGGCAGGGGATTGCGACCGCGGTGGGCATGGCGCTCGCCGAGCGCATGGCGAATGCGCGGCATGGCGATGGCCTCGTCGATCACTTCACCTACGTGATCGTTGGCGACGGCTGCCTGATGGAAGGCATCAGCCAGGAGGCGATTTCGCTCGCCGGCCATCTCGGGCTCGGCCGCCTGATCGTGCTGTTCGACGACAACGGCATCTCCATTGACGGGCCGACCTCGCTCGCGACCTCCGACGACCAGCTCGCGCGCTTCGCTGCCTCCGGCTGGTCGGTGCGTCGTGTCGACGGGCACGATCCCGAAGCGATTGCGCAGGCGATTGCCGAGGAGCGGGAGAGCGCAAAACCGTCGCTGATCGCCTGCCGCACCATCATCGGTTATGGCGCGCCGGATCGTCAGGGCACCGAGAAGGCGCATGGCGCGCCGCTCGGCACCGAGCAGACGGCGGCGGCGCGGCGAGCACTCGGCTGGGACTACCAGCCCTTCGTGGTGCCCGTCACGATCCTGAAGGCATGGCGGATGATCGGGCAGCGCGGACAGGTCGAGCGTCTCGCCTGGCTCGATCGCTATGAATGCGCGACGCCCGAGCAGCGCGATCTGTTTGTCGAGGGCAAGACGGTTGCCCTGCCGAATGCCTATGCCCAGGCCTCGGCGAAATTGCGCGAACGCTTTGCCACCGAGCGTCCGAAGCTCGCGACGCGGCAGGCGTCGCAACAGGTGCTCGACGGAATCGCAGGGACGATTCCCGGATTTGTCGGTGGCTCGGCAGATCTGACGCATTCGAACCTGACGCATGCCAAGGCGCAGACCCCGGTCAAGCGCGATGCGTTCGCCGGCGATTACATCCATTACGGCATCCGCGAGCATGGGATGGCGGCCGCGATGAACGGCCTCGCGCTGCACGGCGGCTTCATTCCCTATGGCGGCACCTTCCTCGCCTTCTCCGACTACAGCCGCCCGGCGATCCGCCTCGCCGCCTTGATGGGGATCCGCGTCATTCATGTGATGACCCATGACTCCATCGGCCTGGGTGAGGACGGCCCCACGCACCAACCGGTCGAGCATCTCGCAGCGCTCCGCGTCATTCCGAACCTGCTTGTGTTCCGGCCGGCCGACGCGGTTGAGACGCTGGAAGCATGGGACTGCGCGCTCCAAGCTGAAAATCGTCCCTCCGTGCTGTGCCTGTCCCGTCAGGCTCTGCCGACCTTCCGCAGCGATGTCCGCGGAAGAAACCGCGTCGCACGCGGCGCCTATCTGATTGTTTCGCCGGACGGCGGCCGCGACGTGACACTGATCGCAACGGGTTCGGAAGTGTCTATTGCGCTGGAAGCCGCTCGCCTGCTCGCCACCGAGCACGTGCGCGCGGCCGTGGTCTCCGCGCCCTGCTTCGCGTTGTTCGAGGAGCAGCCGGAGGATTACCGCGCCGCTGTTCTCGGCACCGTGCCGCGCGTCGGCATCGAGGCGGCCGTGGCGGGCGATTGGTATCGCTGGATCGGCACTGACGGCGAATTCGTCGGCATGCGCGGCTTCGGTGCCTCGGCGCCTGCACCCGTGCTCTACCGCGAATTCGGCATCACGCCGCAAAGCGTTGCAGAAGCCGCCCGGCGAGTGATTGCCCGCGCGGGCAAGCAATAACAGGAGGAATTGTCGTGGCCCGTATCACCCTTCGTCAGCTGCTCGACCACGCCGCCAGTCACGGCTATGCGGTGCCGGCGTTCAACATCAACAACATGGAGCAGGGTATCGCGATCATGCAGGCGGCGGCCGAGGTCGATGCGCCCGTGATCATCCAGGCTTCGCGCGGCGCGCGCAGCTATGCCGGCGACCTCATGCTCTCGCACATGATCGACGCGCTGGAGCGGACCTATCCGGACATCCCGCTCTGCATGCACCAGGACCATGGCAATGACGAGGCGACCTGCGCGACCGCGATCGCCCATGGTTTCACCTCGGTGATGATGGACGGCTCGCTCAAGGCCGATGCCAAGACCGCGGCCGATTATGACTACAATGTTGCGATCACTAGCCGCGTCGTCGATCTCGCTCATTGGGTCGGCGCTTCCGTCGAAGGCGAACTAGGCGTGCTCGGCTCGCTCGAGCATGGCGGTGGCGAACAGGAGGACGGTCACGGTGTCGAAGGCAAGGTCAGCCACGACCAGCTGCTGACGGATCCCGACCAGGCGGTCGACTTCGTCCGCGCCACCAAGGTCGATGCGCTCGCGATCGCGATGGGCACCTCGCACGGCGCCTACAAGTTCAGCCGCAAGCCGGACGGCGACATTCTGGCGATGCGGGTGGTCGAGGAGATCCACCGTCGGCTGCCGAACACGCATCTCGTGATGCACGGCTCTTCCTCGGTGCCGCAGCCGCTCCAGGACATGTTCAACCAGTTCGGCGGCGAGATGCCGCAGACCTGGGGTGTGCCGGTCGAGGAGATCGTCCGCGGCATCAAGAGCGGCGTGCGCAAGGTCAATATCGACACCGACTGCCGGCTGGCAATGACCGCGGTGTTCCGGAAAGTGGCCGCGCAAACGCGATCCGAGTTCGATCCGCGCAAATTCCTCAAGCCCGCGATGGATGCAATGCGCGAGCTCTGCCGCGACCGCTTCGAGCAGTTCGGGACCGCAGGCCACGCAAGCCGGATCAAGGTCGTTCCCTTGAGCGAGATGGCGCGGCGTTACCGCGCCGGCGAGCTCGATCCACGCATTGGCGCTCGCGAGCCAGTTGCGGCCTAATCATTCAGAGAGAGAAGAGCAGGAGAGAGCCATGAATGCACATGCAGGAACCGTCCGCGGCAAGGAAAGATATCGCTCGGGCGTGATGGAATACAAGCGCATGGGCTATTGGGAGCCTGACTACGTGCCAAAGGACACCGACGTCATCGCGCTGTTCCGCGTGACGCCGCAAGAGGGCGTCGACCCCATCGAGGCGTCGGCCGCAGTCGCCGGCGAATCCTCGACCGCGACCTGGACGGTGGTGTGGACCGATCGGTTGACCGCCGCCGAGAAGTATCGCGCGAAATGCTACCGCGTCGATCCCGTGCCGGGCACGCCGGGCTCGTACTTCGCCTACATCGCCTATGATCTCGACCTGTTCGAGCCTGGTTCGATCGCCAACCTCTCGGCCTCGATCATCGGCAACGTGTTCGGCTTCAAGCCGCTGAAAGCGCTGCGGCTGGAGGACATGCGCTTCCCGGTCGCTTATGTGAAGACGTTCCAGGGACCGGCAACCGGCATCGTGGTCGAGCGCGAGCGGCTCGACAAGTTCGGCAGGCCGCTGCTCGGCGCCACCGTGAAGCCGAAGCTCGGGCTTTCGGGCCGCAATTACGGCCGCGTCGTCTACGAGGCGCTGAAGGGCGGGCTCGATTTCACCAAGGATGACGAGAACATCAACTCGCAGCCCTTCATGCACTGGCGCGACCGCTTCCTCTATTGCATGGAGGCGGTGAACCGCGCGCAGGCGGCCTCCGGTGAGGCGAAGGGCACCTACCTGAACATCACCGCGGGAACGATGGAGGACATGTACGAGCGCGCCGAGTTCGCGAAGGAGCTCGGATCGTGCATCGTCATGATCGACCTCGTGATCGGCTACACCGCAATCCAGTCGATGGCGAAATGGGCGCGGCGCAACGACATGATCCTTCATCTGCATCGCGCCGGTCACTCGACCTACACGCGGCAGAAGAGCCACGGCGTCTCGTTCCGCGTCATCGCCAAATGGATGCGGCTCGCGGGCGTCGACCACATCCATGCCGGCACGGTGGTCGGCAAGCTCGAAGGTGATCCGAACACCACGCGCGGCTATTACGACGTTTGCCGCGAGGACTTCAACCCGACCAGGCTCGAACACGGACTGTTCTTCGACCAGTCCTGGGCGAGCCTGAACAAGATGATGCCGGTGGCCTCCGGCGGCATCCACGCCGGCCAGATGCACCAGCTGCTCGACCTGCTCGGCGAGGACGTCGTGCTCCAGTTCGGCGGCGGCACCATCGGCCATCCCATGGGCATCGCGGCCGGCGCGATCGCGAACCGTGTGGCGCTGGAAGCCATGATCCTCGCCCGCAACGAAGGCCGCGACTACGTCCACGAAGGTCCGGAGATCCTGGCAAGGGCGGCCGAGACCTGCACGCCGCTGAAAGCCGCGCTCGAGGTCTGGAAGGACGTCTCTTTCAACTATGAATCCACCGACACGCCGGACTTCGTGCCGACCGCGCTCGAAACCGTTTGAGGAGATTTGACATGAAGCTGACCCAAGGCTGCTTCTCGTTCCTGCCGGATCTGACCGACGATCAAATCACCAAGCAGGTGCAATATTGCCTGACCAACGGTTGGGCCGTGAACATCGAGTTCACCGACGATCCGCATCCCCGCAACACCTATTGGGAGATGTGGGGCCTGCCGATGTTCGATCTCCAGGACGCCGCCGGCGTGATGATGGAGCTCGCCGAATGCCGCAGAGTGTATGGCGACCGTTACATCCGGCTCAGCGGCTTCGATTCCAGCCATGGTTGGGAATCGGTGCGGATCTCGTTCATCGTCAACCGCCCGCCGCAGGAGGCCGAGTTCGAGCTGGTGCGGCAGGAGGTGGGCGGCCGTGCGATCCGCTACACCACCATGCGCCGGCAGCCCGCGCACGCGCCAACCTAAGTCATTCTCCTCCGCGCGGAGCACTCCCTGCTCCGTTTCCTTGGCGGACCACTGCTTCGCCGCTCCCCCGCGGCGAAGCCCTTTTCTTCGAGGTGCCGATGCTGGATGTTCCCCACGCAATGACCACTGAGCCCGGCGAGACCAGTTTCGATCTCCGCAAGGAGGCCGAAGCGGCCGGTATCACCGGCACGCTGCAGCAGCTCGAGCAGGAGCTGATCGGATTGAAGCCGGTGAAGAACCGCGTGCGCCAGATCGCGTCGCTCCTGCTGGTCGAACGCATCCGGCAGCGTGCCGGATTGGCTTCGTCGCCGCCGACGCTGCACATGTCGTTCACCGGAAATCCCGGCACCGGCAAGACGACCGTCGCGCTTCGCATGGCAAAGATCCTGCACGGACTCGGCTTCGTGCGGCGCGGGCAGGTGATCTCGGTGACGCGCGACGATCTCGTCGGCCAGTATATCGGCCACACCGCGCCGAAGACCAAGGAGATCCTGAAGAAGGCGATGGGCGGCGTGCTGTTCATCGACGAGGCCTATTATCTGCACCGTCCCGACAACGAGCGCGACTACGGCCAGGAGGCGATCGAGATTCTGCTGCAGGTGATGGAAAACCAGCGCGAGGACCTCGTCGTGATCCTTGCCGGCTATGGCGAGCGGATGACGAGCTTCTTCGCCTCCAACCCCGGCTTCCGCTCGCGCATCGCCCACCACATCGACTTTCCGGACTATGCGGAAGCCGAGCTGCTCGTCATCGCCGAGCTGATGCTGAAGGAACGGGGTTATCGCCTGTCGGCGGCGGCGCGTGAGGCTTTCGAGAAATACATCGCGCTGCGCCGGACCCAACCGTTCTTCTCGAATGCGCGCTCCATCCGCAACGCCGTCGACCGCATCCGCCTGCGGCAGGCCGATCGCCTCGTATCCGATCTCGATCGCATGCTCGAGATCGCCGACCTCGAAACGATCGATCCCATGGATGTCCTGGCGAGCCGCGTCTTCCGCGGCGGGGCGGACGCGCAGAGGAGTACGAAGCCATGACGAGAGAAATCCTCATCGCGCCGTCGATCCTGGCTGCGGATTTCGCGCGCCTCGGCGAGGAGATTGTAGCGATCGACGCTGCGGGCGCCGACTGGATTCACTGCGACGTCATGGACGGGCATTTCGTCCCGAACATCAGCTATGGCGCGGACATCATCAAGGCGATCCGGCCACTGACGAAGAAAATGTTCGACGTGCATCTCATGATCGCGCCGGCGGATCCCTATCTCGAAGCCTTCGCGAAGGCCGGAGCGGATGTCATCACGGTGCATGCCGAAGCCGGTCCGCACCTCGATCGCTCGCTCCAGGCCATCCGCGCGCTCGGTAAAAAGGCCGGTGTCAGCCTGTGTCCCGCCACTCCCGAAAGCGCGATCGAATATGTGCTCGATCGTCTCGACCTCGTCCTGGTGATGACGGTCAATCCGGGTTTTGGCGGCCAGTCCTTCCTGGAGTCCCAGCTCGAAAAGATCGGGCGTATTCGAAGCATGATCGGCGACCGGCCGATCCGGCTCGAGGTTGACGGCGGCATCACGCGCGAGAATGCCGCTGCCGCGGCCGCTGCGGGCGCCGATACGCTTGTAGCGGGCTCCGCCGTGTTTCGCGGCAAGAGCAGCGCGGATTATGCCGGCAACATCGCGGCTATCCGCGCCGCTGCGGAAGCCGGCAGGGTTCCGAAGCTGCAACATAGTTTGCCGCAGACGATCCAGACCGGTGAGCCCGCACTCATCCGGTAGACTACCGGATACAGGCGGAGCGAGCCCGCACCGCAATGGTTGTGCCAGGGCGTGCCACTTTGCAGCGGAGACATACGGAGGATGACCCAGAACCCCTAGCCATGGCCTGCGGTAAGGTTCCGAAGCGTTGAGTTCGCGATGATTGGAACTTTCGCCTGAACACGCGTTTGCCTAAAAAGCGAATCGAGCGCGCGGCGGGCGCAGCAAATCTTTTGCACAACCGCCATCGCCCTGACGCAAATAAGGGCAATAAGCTCTGTGAATGCGAGGGAGGGTCTCATGGATAACGTACGTCGCTACCGCGCGCTAGCGTCCCTCTGTCGTCAGCAGGCCGCCTACCGGCCGCTCCAGAGCTGGGAACTGCTCGGGCAGGCCGAACATTTCGAATATCTCGCTGAAGTCGAACTCAAGGCGCATTTCGACGCGTGCAATGCGCCACACGACGAGGACGGCATCGAGGCCACGGGGTGGGAGAGGCCCGCCGCGGCGTGACGGTCCAACTTGTTCGAATGTGACCTGAACTTGCCGGTTCCGGCACCGCTCAAGGACTTGGTTGTCAGCCCAAACGACAAGGCTTGTGACCGGCCCGACCTGGATCGTCACTCGATTAATGCGACATCAGCGTCGGGACCGTCATGGCTTCCAGCATGGCGCGGGTGACGCCGCCGAGGAACCGCTCCTGCAATCGCGAATGGCCGTAGCCGCCCATGACCAGAAGATCCAGGTTCTCATCGGCTGCCAGCGACAGTATGGTCGGCTGAATGTTAGAGCGCGCGGCCGACAGGTTGACGGTTCGGGTCGACAGTCCGCGCCGCCCGAGGTGCCTCGCCAGATTGCGCGTCGAGACCTCGTCGGGAACCATGTCTGTTTCGTTGATCGCAATGATCACGATTTCCTCGCCGCGGGCCAGGAATGGTGCGGCGTCGCGCATGGCGCGCGCTGCGAGGCGGCTGCCATCCCAGCAGATGCCGATCCGTTTCGCCTTGAACGCTCCACGGAAGGTGTAGGGCAGGAAAAGCACCGGGCCGCCCGCTTGGAACAGGATCTCGCGGGGCACATCGTTGTCGAGTGAGCCTTGCGCCGGATCCGGCTGGAGCACGATGCTGAGATCGTGCAGCCGCGCCATCTCGCCGAGCAAGCCGACCGCATCCCCCGGCATCGTCCCGAGCGGGTGGCATGTGTAGGAAATGCCGGCGTTCATCGCTTCGCTCTTGAACACCGCGAGCGCGGCCTCGGCCCGCTCCACTGCGCTTTCGCGCTCCATCTCGAACACCGCCGCCACGGCAGCGCCGCCCTCCATCACGTAGGCCGCACTGGTTGCCACATAACCAACCGCGACTGCATCGAGATGGGCGTTGAGGCTCGCTGCGAGCGAGATCGAGCCGTCGATCACCGGGCGCATCGGGCGCTCGGTGGGGATATGGACGAGAATGTCTTTGTACATGACGTGCCTCCGATGGACATCATCCGGTGGCCGCAGTCTTTCACGGTTCGCAGGGCCCGCGTTGAGCTGCATCAAACGTGCAGCCTCGAGTTTTTGACCTTCGCCGGCCCCAGCCACTTTGCCAAGATTTAATCACTTGGACGGGACGCTGTAAGGTGGCGACCACCATGTTGGGTACGGGGCGACTTACCCAACATGGACATATCGACATGAACGATCACGTCAATTCCGACACCACCGCGTCCCGCAAGATCTTGAGGCCGCGCCGGCTCGCGCTGCTCGGCACCGTGGCCGCGCTTGGCCTGGCCGTGCTGGCGACTGCCCCCGGCTCTTCGCCGTTCAGCGCGACCTCCTTCATTGCGCCCGCCCAGGCCGCGGAGAGCGCCGCGACACCGCCGGGCTTCGGCGACCTCGTCAGCAAGGTCAAACCTGCCGTCATCTCGGTCCGGGTCAGGATCGACCAGGACAACGATAAGAGCGCGATGCTGCAACAGAACCGCATGGATTCGGACGAGGCGACGCCGTTCGACCAGTTCTCACGGCAATTCGGCTTCCGCGGCCCTGGCATGGAAGGCATGCCGCGCCAGCGCCGCCAGATGATCACGGGTGAGGGCTCCGGCTTCTTCATCTCCGCCGACGGCTATGCCGTGACCAACAACCACGTCGTCGATCACGCCGAGTCGGTGCAAGTGACGATGGACGACGGCACGACCTACAGCGCGAAAGTGGTCGGCACCGATCCGAAGACCGATCTCGCGCTGATCAAGGTCGAAGGCAAGAAGGACTTTCCGTTCGTCAAATTCTCCGAGCAGAAGCCGCGTATCGGCGACTGGGTCGTCGCGGTCGGCAATCCCTTCGGCCTCGGCGGCACCGTGACCGCCGGCATCGTCTCGGCCAGCGGCCGCGACATCGGCAACGGTCCCTATGACGACTTCATCCAGATCGACGCGCCGATCAACAAGGGTAATTCCGGCGGCCCGGCCTTCGACATGAACGGCAACGTGATCGGTGTAAACACTGCGATTTTCTCGCCCTCCGGCGGCTCGGTCGGCATCGGCTTCGACATTCCGGCCTCGACCGCAAAGCTCGTCGTCGCTCAGTTGAAGGACAAGGGCGCGGTCACACGCGGCTGGCTCGGCGTGCAGGTGCAGCCGGTGACGTCGGATATCGCCGACAGCCTCGGCCTCAAGGAGGCGCGCGGCGCGATCGTCGACAATCCGCAGGACGGCAGCCCCGCGGCGAAGGCGGGCATCGAGGCGGGCGACGTCATCACCGCGGTCAATGGCACCGCGATCAAGGATTCCCGCGATCTCGCCCGCACCATCGCCACCCTGGCGCCGGGCACGTCCGTGAAGCTCGATGTCGTCCACAAGGGCGACAGCAAGACGGTGACACTGGCGCTCGGCGAGTTGCCGAACGAGCGGCAAGCTAGAGCCGACGAGAGCAAGTCGCAGCCAGATGCCGGCATGCCGCCGCGTCTCGGGCTCAGCCTGGCTCCGGCCGGCGACGTGCAGGGCGCCGGCCAGAAGGGCGTCGTAGTCACTGAAGTCGATCCGCAAGGTCCGGCCGCACAGCGCGGCATCCAGACCGGCGACGTCATCCTCAATGTGGGCGGCAAGGCCGTCGCCAACATCGGCGATGTCCGCTCGGAGCTGGCGCAAGCGAAATCGTCCGGCAAGCGCAGTGTGCTGCTGCAGGTCAGAAGCGCGCAGGCGACCCGGTTCGTGGCGGTGCCGCTCGCATAAGTCGAAGGTCGATCGGCGTAAATCCAAAAGGCGGCCCCCGGGCCGCCTTTCTTGTTCGCCTTCAGGATTCCGAATGCCGGCCGATAACATTCTCGTTAACGGCAGGGAGGATGACCCGGTTCGTCCGAAAAAGCCGTGTTCGCTCATCACAATTGCGGATCTCGTCTGGACTCGGCGGCAATGAAGCCGCCGACGATTGCAAGCGTGGAACTTCGAATTTGCTGCCGCTGAGCTGGGCCGGCCGGCAATTCGTATTGATCGGTGCCGACATGGATCGATTGAAGCTCTCGCTAAGGACTGCGCTGCTCGTGGCGCCATTCGTACTGTGGGGTGGAAACGCTCTCGGGCGTGACGACGGCCGTTACGCGGACTCTCCCCTCAAGCCATGGTTCGACGGCCTTCGCAGCCATCTCGGCCCGTGCTGCTCGGATGCGGATGGGTTTGCCGTCGCCGATCCCGACTGGGACTCGCACAATGGACATTATCGCGTACGGCTCGACGGCGAGTGGGTCGAGGTACCGGACGAAGCCGTGATCACCGAGCCGAACCGGGCCGGCCGCACTATGGTGTGGCCGGTGAAGACCGCGTTCGGCGTTTCGATCCGCTGCTTCATGCCGGGCAGCATGATCTGACGGAGGTCAGCGCGACCGTTTGGAGGATTTGCGCTTCGACGTTTTCTTCGAGCTCTTCTTCGAAGTCTTCTTGGACGTTTTCCGAGCTGTCTTCTTTGACGTTTTCTTGGACGTCTTCCGCTTCGCGGCTTTCTTTGGGACCTTCTTGCCCTTCTTGCGCGCTTTCGACAGGCCGATCGCGATTGCCTGCTTGCGGCTCTTCACGCGTCCGCCTCGACCGCCCGGTCCGCTTTTGGCGGTACCCTTCTTGTAGCGCTTCATCTCGCTTTCGACATCGCTGCCGGCGCTGCGCGAGTAGCGGCGCTTCTTTGCCTTGCGTGCCATGCATGTTCTCCCTTGGCCGGGGAAAACCATCCGAGACAGGCATAGTTCCGAAAGCGCGCGCGAACGTCGGGGATACGCGACCCAGCCTAGAACGAATCCGCCAGCTCGATCTCGGCTTCCAGCACCTGAATGCGCCGCGCTGCCTCGCTGGAGGACAGATCCCGGGCATATTGCGCGGGTTGATACGCCTCTTCGCTCAGCCGTTTCAGCCGCAGGCCCTGCGCCCGCGTCATCTGCTCGGTGAGGAAAGCCTTGGCGGTGAGGGAAGTCTTGTCGGTCAGGAAAGTCTTGTCGGTCAGGAAAGTCTTGGCGTCGTATTTACCTTGAACCTGCATGTCGCTTCTCCCTTCTGAAATCGTGACTTGACTATATGTTCTTATTTTGTTCTAACAAGCCATGGACAACAGAATTAATGAAATTCGACGTAAAATCAGCGCCTTGAGGCTGGAAATGGCCGATATCGAGGTGTCCGTCCGCGAACTCGTCGAGCGCGATCGTGACTGCACAGAGAAGGCCCTGGCGCAGATGGATCTGCGCCGGAAAATCAATCTGCTGATCGGCGAATGGAAGGCTGCAGGTGGCGGCGATGTCCTGCCGAATGTCCGCGACAGGATGCGCCTTCGTTCCGCGAAGACATCAGGTAGTCCTCTGCGCGTGGTTGCGCGCCGCTGAAAGCTTTGGGAGCGCACGGTGGAGGAAGACCCGGATGCGTACCGGATTCTGAAGCTGCGCGCCGAGATTCTCGAACTGGGCTCCGCCATCCGGCAGCTGCAACGCGAGGGGCTCGACGACGCCGCGGCCCAGCTCTTGATCGCGCGCAAGCGTGCACGACTCGATCATCTGGTGAAATCAGATCTCGGAGCGCGCCTTAAAGTCACTGAGGGCCGACGCAGCTAAGCGAGTTCGTCACGTCAAGACAGGTAGATCAGGGCGCCTTCGGCGTGCCGTCCCAGCAATAGAACGCCCGAGATCAAGAGCCCGAGGCCGGCCGGCAGATAATAGAACGAGCCACCCAAGGCGATCAGCCACGCGCCCCCGATCGCGATGATGATGCTGCAGATGAGCATGATTGCGCCGAGCAGCGGCGCCGCCCAGCGCGAGAGCAATGACCGAACGTTTGCCATTCGCCACCTCGATGGAATGCGGTTCAAACGATCTTCTCGGCGAACGTTCCTGTGGCTGACACAACCTGCCGCACATCCGCGTGAAGCACGCAATCGCGCGGAACGGAAGTCGGCTCGGCTGATTGACCGGGCTCCTCTCACGTCAACGGAGTGTTCCATGGAGCTTCAGGGTAAGACGATCGCGATTTTGGCCACGCACGGCTTTGAACAATCGGAACTGGAAGTGCCGCGCGACCGCTTGAAACAGGCGGGCGCGACGGTCCACGTCGTCTCGCTTGCACCCGGCGAGATCAAGGGCTGGGACAAAAAGGATTGGGGTCGGGCCGTGAAGGTGGACAGGACCCTCGACCAGGTTTCCGGCAGCGACTACGACGCGGTCGTTCTGCCGGGCGGGCAGATCAATCCGGACCTCCTGCGGGTCGAGCCGAAGGCGCTGAGCTTCGTCAAGGACATCTTCAACGCGAAGAAGATCGTTGCGGCTGTCTGCCATGCGCCTTGGCTCCTGATTGAAACAGGCATCGCCAAGGGCCGCAAGCTGACCTCATACAAATCGATCAAGACCGATGTCATCAATGCCGGCGCGGCATGGGAAGACTCGGAAGTGGTTGTTGACCAGGGCGTCATCACCTCGCGCAACCCCGGAGATCTCGAAGCCTTCAGCGCCAAAATCATCGAAGAGATCAAGGAAGGTCGGCACCTTCAACGCAGCGCGGCGTGAAGTCAGCGGCTCCCGGAGGGAAAAGCCCCGCGCGGCCGCGGGGCTTTTGTCTGACATCTCGGCGGGGATTTACTTGGTGTTGCTCATGCCGGCCTTGTTGTTCGTCATGGTGCCGCCCTGGTCGGAGCCGGGGCCTGAGCCGCCCTGACCGGAGGGGTCAGCACCCTTGGAGGACTTGGTGTTGGCGCCCGTGGTGGTCTGCGACGACGACATCGAGGATCCGTGTTTCGCCTTGTGCGACTTGGCCTGCACGGCGAACGGTGCGGCGGCCAGGCCGGTTGCCAACATCACGGCAAGAGCGAGCTTGGTAGTCTTCATGTTCGGGAACTCCCTGAGTTGAATTGACGCAGGCAGCCAACTGCCATTCGTCGCAGGAGTTCCGAACAAAGAAGTTCCGGTAAATCCCGCATAGTTCAAGTTTGCTTGTCCTCTGCGAGGATGAATACGACGCCGGTCAGTGTCGCGCCGATCGCGAACGTCGTCACCAATGTGAGGGCGAACACGACCACGGCCTGCCTTCCGCCATGACTCAGCAAATTGGCGACGCCGGGATTGGACAGCACGAGCAAGAGGCTGAAAGCGAGCCCGAGGGCTGCGCCCATCATGGCGTGCGTCATCAGCTTGATGAGCCCGCTGGGAGAGATCAGGTCCGACGACTTCTTCGCGCGCATGGAACTCTATCCCAATCTGGCATGCAACGCCTGCGTCGCTCGCCGGTTCCACCCGCATGAAGGAATTGTCATCGTCCGCTTCATCCGACGTTCATGCCGGGCCTGCAAGAATGACCGCGCAACACGGGAACATTCGATATGGGTAAGGTGGTCTTTCTCTATCGCTCTCTGGCTTATCGTAACGCCGCTGCGGACATCCTCCGCAAGGCGCGGAAGCTGCCCCGCGGCGCGGAGCGAAGCGCGGCGTGCCGCTATGCCAAGGCGCTGCGCGATCTCGCCCAAACGGAAGCATGGCTCGAAGGACGGGTCGCGCGCGAACCGCAAACGACGCAGCGCAGGAAGAGTGCGGCCTCCGGCTAACCGGACGCGCGCTGCAATTCGGCAGAGCTGGCGGCTTCGAAGTTGCCGGGCGCGGTGGTCGCGGCAGTCTTGCGGACCAACGGTACCTCGAGCCGGCACAACAGACCCTCGGCCCGCCAATCGAATCGCGCCTGCCCGCCAAGCTGGGACTCGACGCTCGCAAGCAGGCTCCGCGTACCAAAGCCGCGGGATTTCGGCGTCATGACAAGCGGGCCGCCGGATTCCTCCCAGGTCAGCGTGAGCAGCTCGTCCGCGACCTGCCAGCCGATCGCGAGCCGTCCCGTCCGCGTCGAGAGCGCGCCATACTTCGCCGAGTTGGTGAAAAGCTCATGCAGCGCCAGCGCCAGCGTCTGGGCGGTTGCCGGCAGCAACTGAACTTCGGACCCCGCCAATTTGATCTGGCCCCCGAGGGAATAGGGCGCAAGCTCCTCGTCGATCAGCTTCGAGAGTTCGGCGCCCTGCCAGCTCGATAGCGACAGGATCGTATGCACGCGCGCCAGTGCATTGATGCGTCCTTCGACGGCGCTGACATAGGCTTTGACCTCGTCGGCGCGGGTGAGGCGCACGATCGATTGCGCCAGCGCCAGCGCATTCTTGGCGCGATGATCGACTTCCCGCGCCAGGAGAGTCTGCCGTTCCTCGGCGCGCTTGCGTTCGGTGATGTCCACCGTCACGCCGCTGACGCGCATGACCCGACCGCTATCGTCAACCGTGGCGGCGGCCGTGCCGACACACCAGCGCACATCGCCGTCGGGCCGCACGATGCGGAACTCCGTTTCATAGGAGCGTGTGCCCTTGTTGAATTCGGCAATCGCCTTGCGCAATTGATCGACGTCATCCGGATGCAACAGCGCCTGAACGTTGGCCGGATTCACCTCGAAGCTCTCCGGGCCAACACCAAAGATGCGGTATTGTCCCTCGTCCCACATCCAGTCGCCGGTGATCCAGTCCCAATCCCAGGAGCCCATCTTGCCGGCGGCGATTGCCATGCTGCGCCGCTCTTCGCTCTCGCGCAGCTTTGCAGTGGAATTCTCCAGCTCGGCGGTTCGTGCGCGCACGCGGTCCTCGAGATCCTGGTTCAGTCGTTCGAGTTCGCGCGTCTTGCGATAGAGCTCTGCAAACACCTTGACCTTGGCGCGCAGCACCTCCGGCACGACCGGCACGGGGACGTAGTCGACGGCGCCCATCTCGTAGCCGCGCAGGCGGTCGATGTCGCTGACTTGAATGGCCGAGATGAAGATCATCGCGGTCTTCTGGAAGCGCGGGTGCTCGCGGATCATCGCGGCGAGCTCGAAGCCGTCGAGCTCGGGCATGCAGACGTCGACCAGGATCACCGCGATCTCGGTCTTGAGCAGCACCTCCAGGGCCTCGCGACCGGACGAGGCGATCACGAGATTCTGGCCGAGATCCTTCAGGATCACCTCATAGGCGAGCAGCTTGGCCGGCTGGTCGTCGACGAGGAGGATGTTGACCTTTTCGTGGTCCATACGGGCATCCAACTCAGCGGTGCAGCCACATGCGGATTGCAAGCAGCAATTGATCGGTGTTGACGGGTTTGGCGAGATAGTCGGACGCGCCGGCCTCGAGGCATTTCTCGCGGTCGCCCTTCATGGCCTTGGCCGTCAACGCGATGATCGGGAGACGGGCGAAGGTCGGATTTTCACGAATGACGCCGATCGTCTGATACCCATCCATCTGCGGCATCATGATGTCCATCAGCACGATGGCGATCTCCGGGTTGGATTCGACCAAGGTCACCGCCTCGTTGCCGGTCGTGGCCGTCAGCACCTTCATGCCGCGCCGCTCCAGCACGCTTGACAGTGCGAAGATGTTGCGGGCGTCGTCGTCGACGAGCAGTGCGGTCTTGCCGATCAGGTCCTCGTCGGAACTGTTCAGCTTCTCGAGCATGCGCTGCTTCTCGACCGGCAGTTCCGTGATCACGCGGTGCAGGAACAGCGCGGTCTCGTCAAGCAGGCGCTCCGGCGATTCCACGCCCTTGACCACGATGCTCCGCGCCATGGTGTGGAGTTCCGCATCTTCCTCGGCCGACAGCTCGCGGCCGGTGAAGACGACGACCGGAACGTTCGAGAGCGCCTCGTCGCTGCGGATCTGGTCCAGCACCTCGAAGCCGGTCATATCGGGCAGGCGCAGGTCGAGCACGACGCAATCACAGGGGTTCTCACGCAGCATCGAGAGCGCGTCGGCACCGGTTCCGGTCGTCACGATCTCGATGTCGTCGTGGTGCAGGAGCTCACGGATCGAGAGCTGCTCGGCCTCGTTGTCCTCGACGATCAGCAGCCGCTTGCGCCGCGGCCGCGCATATTCCTTGATCTGCGTCAGCGCGGCCGAGACACCCTCGGTCGTCGTCGGCTTGTTGACGAAGGAGAAGGCGCCGCGCGCCAGCGCATGCTGGCGGTCCTCGTCGAGCGTGATGATCTGCACGGGGATGTGGCGGGTCAGCGGATTGTGCTTGAGCTGGCTCAGCACGGTCCAGCCAAGCATATCCGGCAGGAACACGTCGAGCGAGACGGCTCTCGGCTGGTACTGCTTTGCAAGCTCCAGCGCCTCTGCGCCGCGGGCGGCGACCAGCACCTTGAATCCCTTGTCGCGCGCGAGGTCGACCAGCACGCGCGCATAGTGCGGGTCGTCCTCGACGATCAGAAGGATGCTGTCGCCGGGTTCGAGGTTGAGCCGGTCGTCGGGAAGCTGCTCGATCACGCGCTGCGGTTCGGCTGTCGCGGGCTGCAGCGCCGGCGGCTGGCTCTGTTGGGGCGTGGCGCGGGGCGCGAGCGTCGGGCCGGAATATTTCAGCGGCAGGTAAAGCGTGAAGCACGAGCCCTTGCCCGGCAAGCTGCGCAGGTGGATCTCGCCGCCGAGCAGGCTTGCGAGCTCGCGGCTGATCGCAAGGCCGAGGCCGGTGCCGCCATATTTGCGGCTGGTGCCGGCATCGGCTTGCTGGAAGGCCTCGAAGATCAGTTTCTGCTTCTCCAGGGGAATGCCGATGCCGGTGTCGGACACTTCGAATGCGATCACCGCTGGCGCCGAGTTCAGCACGGGATGATCCGTGCCCCAGCCGCCGACCGCGGCGGCGACCTTCAGGCGCACCTCGCCTTCGGCGGTGAACTTGAAGGCGTTGGAGAGCAGGTTCTTCAAAACCTGCTGCAGGCGCTTGGAATCGGTGACGAGGCTACGCGCGAGATTCGGATCGACGTCGATCTTGAACGACAAATTGCGGTTCTCCGCCTCGTGACGGAACGGCCGCCCGACCGTCTCGAGCAGGTTCGCGGTCAGGATTTCCTCGGCGTCGACCGTCACCGTGCCGGACTCGATCTTGGAGAGATCGAGAATGTCGCTGATGAGATTGAGCAGGTCGGTGCCGGCGCCATGGATGGTGCGGGCGAATTCGACCTGCTTGCCGGTAAGATTGCCGTCCGGATTGTCGGTGAGCTGCTGGCCGAGGATCAGGATGGAGTTCAGCGGCGTGCGCAGCTCGTGGCTCATATTGGCCAGGAATTCGGACTTGTACTTCGAGGTCAGCGCGAGCTCGGTCGCCTTTTCCTCCAGTGCGCGACGGGCCTGCTCGATCTCCTGGTTCTTGCGCTCGACTTCGACGTTGCGCTCGGCGAGCTGCTGCGCCTTCTGTTCGAGCTGGTCGTTGGTCTGCTGCAATTCGCGCTGCTGGGTCTGGAGCTCGCCGGCGAGCTGCTGCGACTGCTTGAGCAGGCCCTCGGTCTGCATCGTCGCCTCGATCGAGTTGAGCACGATGCCGATCGAGTCCGTGAGCTGCTCCAGGAAGGTCATCTGCGAGGTCGTGAACGAAGTAAGCGAGGCGAGCTCGATGACCGCCTTGACCTGGCCTTCGAACAGCACCGGCAGCACCACGAGGTTCTTCGGCGCGACGCGAAGCAGCGCCGAATTGATCGGCACCACGTCGGGCGGAATGTCCGCAATCACGCGCGGGCGCCGGTCGAGCGCGCATTGGCCGATCAGGCCGTCGCCGAATGGCAGCACGCGCGGATACGGATAGACGCCGTCGCCGGCATAGGAGGCAAGCAGCAGGAGCCGCGGATTGTCTTCGTTCTCGACCTGATAGATCACTCCGGTATGCGCGTTCACCAGCGGCGACAATTCGGTCAGCAGCAGGCGACCGACGGTGGTGAGGTCGCGCTGGCCCTGAAGCATGTTGGTGAATTTCGCCAGATTGGTCTTCAGCCAGTCCTGTTCGGTGTTCACATCCGTCGTGAGACGGAGGTTCGTGATCATCGTGTTGATGTTGTCTTTCAGCTCCGCGACCTCGCCACGGGCGTCGACCTGGATCGACCGCGTCAGGTCGCCCTTGGTCACGGCGGTCGCCACTTCCGCGATCGCGCGCACCTGCGAGGTGAGGTTGGCCGCCAGCAAATTGACGTTGCCGGTGAGATCCTTCCAGGTGCCCGCGGCGCCGGGCACGTCGGCCTGACCGCCGAGCCGGCCCTCGACGCCGACCTCGCGCGCCACCGACGTCACCTGGTCGGCGAAGGTCGCGAGCGTCTCGGTCATGTTGTTGATGGTGTCGGCGAGCGCCGCGACCTCGCCCTTTGATTTCACGGTGAGGTTCTGCTTCAGATCGCCGTTGGCGACCGCGGTCACCACCTTGACGATGCCGCGGACCTGCTCGGTCAGGTTCGCCGCCATGAAGTTGACGGTGTCGGTGAGATCCTTCCAGGTGCCGGCGACGCCGGGCACCTGGGCCTGGCCGCCGAGTTCGCCTTCGGTGCCGACCTCGCGGGCAACGCGCGTGACTTCGCCGGCGAACGCATTGAGCTGGTCCACCATGGTGTTGATGGTGTTCTTGAGCTCGAGGATTTCGCCCTTCACGTCGACGGTGATCTTACGCGACAAGTCGCCGCGCGCGACGGCGGTGGTGACTTCGGCGATGTTGCGGACCTGGGTGGTGAGGTTCGCGGCCAGCAAATTGACGTTGTCGGTGAGGTCCTTCCAGGTGCCGCCGACGCCGGGCACGACGGCCTGGCCGCCGAGCCGGCCCTCGGTGCCGACCTCGCGTGCGACGCGCGTCACTTCCGCGGCGAAGGAGCGGAGCTGCTCGACCATGGTGTTCAAGGTGTCCTTGAGCAGCAGAATTTCGCCGCGCACGTCCACCGTGATCTTCTTCGACAGGTCGCCGCCGGCGATCGCTGTCGCGACCTCGGCGATGTTGCGGACCTGCGCCGTCAGGTTCGAGGCCATGAAGTTGACGTTATCGGTGAGATCCTTCCAGGTGCCGGCAACGCCGGGCACCTCGGCCTGGCCGCCGAGCTTGCCTTCGGTGCCGACCTCGCGCGCGACGCGCGTGACCTCACCGGCGAAGCCGTTGAGCTGGTCCACCATGGTGTTGATGGTATTCTTCAGCTCCAAAATCTCGCCACGGACGTCGACAGTGATCTTGCGCGAGAGGTCGCCGCGCGCCACGGCCGTGGTCACTTCGGCGATGTTGCGGACCTGGGCGGTGAGGTTGCCCGCCATCGAGTTGACGCTGTCGGTGAGGTCCTTCCAGGTGCCGGCGACGCCGGGCACGTTGGCCTGGCCGCCGAGCCGACCTTCGGTGCCGACCTCGCGCGCGACGCGCGTCACCTCGCCCGCGAAGCGGTTGAGCTGGTCGACCATCGTGTTCAGCGTGTCCTTGAGCTGAAGGATCTCGCCGCGCACGTCTACGGTGATCTTGCGCGACAAGTCGCCGCCGGCGATCGCGGTCGCGACTTCGGCGATGTTGCGGACCTGCGCGGTGAGGTTGCCCGCCATCGAGTTGACGCTGTCGGTGAGGTCCTTCCAGGTGCCGGCGACGCCGGGCACTTCGGCCTGGCCGCCGAGCTTGCCTTCAGTGCCGACTTCGCGCGCAACGCGCGTGACTTCGCCGGCGAAGGCGTTGAGCTGGTCCACCATGGTGTTGAGCGTTTCCTTCAGCTGAAGGATTTCGCCTGACACGTTGACCGTGATCTTCTTCGACAAATCCCCCTTGGCCACCGCGGTCGCGACTTCGGCGATGTTGCGGACCTGGCCGGTCAGGTTCGAGGCCATCGAGTTGACGCTGTCGGTGAGATCCTTCCAGGTGCCGGCGACGCCGCGCACCTGGGCCTGGCCGCCGAGCTTGCCTTCGGTGCCGACCTCGCGCGCGACGCGCGTGACTTCGCCGGCAAAGGCGTTGAGCTGGTCCACCATGGTGTTGATGGTGTCTTTCAGCTCCAGGATTTCGCCGCGGACATCGACGGTGATCTTTTTCGACAAATCGCCGCCGGCGACCGCGGTCGTCACCTCGGCGATGTTACGGACCTGCGCGGTGAGGTTCGAGGCCATCGAGTTGACGCTCTCGGTCAAGTCCTTCCAGGTGCCGGCGACGCCGAGCACATTGGCCTGGCCGCCGAGCCGGCCCTCGGTGCCGACCTCGCGCGCGACGCGCGTGACTTCGCCGGCGAAGGCGTTGAGCTGGTCGACCATCGTGTTGAGCGTTTCCTTCAATTGAAGGATTTCGCCGGAGACGTTCACCGTGATCTTCTTGGAGAGGTCGCCGCTCGCGATGGCGGTGGCAACGTCGGCGATGTTGCGGACCTGCGCGGTGAGGTTCGACGCCATGAAGTTGACGTTGTCGGTGAGGTCCTTCCAGGTACCGGCGACGCCCGGCACCTGGGCCTGGCCGCCGAGCTTGCCTTCGGTGCCGACCTCGCGCGCGACGCGCGTCACTTCCGAGGCGAACGAGTTGAGCTGGTCCACCATGGTGTTGATGGTGTCCTTCAGCTCCAGGATCTCGCCACGCACGTCCACCGTGATCTTGCGCGACAGGTCGCCGCGCGCCACGGCGGTGGTGACGTTGGCGATGTTGCGCACCTGTGCGGTGAGGTTGCCGCACATCGCGTTGACGCTGTCGGTGAGATCCTTCCAGGTGCCGGCAACGCCGGGCACGATGGCCTGGCCGCCAAGTTTGCCGTCGGTGCCGACTTCGCGCGCGACGCGCGTCACTTCCGAGGCAAAGGAGCGGAGCTGGTCCACCATCGTGTTGATGGCTTCCTTGAGCTGAAGGATCTCGCCGCGGACGTCGACCGTGATCTTCTTCGAGAGGTCGCCGTTCGCAACCGCGATCGTCACCTCGGCGATGTTGCGAACCTGGTTGGTCAGGTTGTTCGCCATCGAGTTGACGCTCTCGGTCAGATCCTTCCAGACGCCGGTCACCTCAGGCACCTGGGCCTGGCCGCCGAGCTTGCCCTCGGTGCCGACCTCGCGCGCCACGCGCGTCACCTCGGAGGTGAACACGCCGAGCTGCTTGATCATGGTGTTGACGATGGTCGCCGACTGCAGGAATTCGCCGCGCAGGGGACGCCCATCGACGTCGAGCTTGACGGTCTGGAGCAGGTCGCCCTGCGCCACGGCCGCGACCGCGCGCGTCACCTCGCGCGTCGGCCACAGCAAATCGTCGATCAGCGTGTTGACGGAGCCTTCCATGTCGGCCCAGGAGCCGGAGGCCAGGCCGAACTTCACG
This sequence comes from Bradyrhizobium sp. WSM4873, assembly GCF_055811355.1. Lineage (NCBI taxonomy): Bacteria > Pseudomonadati > Pseudomonadota > Alphaproteobacteria > Hyphomicrobiales > Nitrobacteraceae > Bradyrhizobium > Bradyrhizobium sp. WSM4873. Next base: position 27,955 of record NZ_JBVVPS010000029.1, read on the forward strand.
CGCTGGCGCGTCTTGCCCTCGCGGCCCACGACCTGGCCGACCAGCTCGAGCTGCTGCGCCATGCGCTGATTGGCGGCGATGATGTCGTTGAAAGTATCGGCGAGCTTGCCGTCGATGCCGAGATAGTCGCCGCTCATGCGCACGGAGAAATCGCCGTTGCGCATGGCCTGCAGGGCGAGCAGCAATTCTGCCCGGGAATCGGGCTCCGACATGCCGTTGGTTTTTGGCTTTGGAACGCGACGACCGGAACGTGATGCAGATCCGGGATCGAGGTCGCTCATGATTTGTCCCCCGCAGGCGTCGGCCGATTCCCAGGCGAGACGCGGTTTATCAAAATAGAGCGTCAGCCAAATTCGAAATCAAGCGCCAACGTCACGGCGCCCGGAAGTGGAACCTGCTTTGCTCAGCCCGATTAACATAAGTGCGATCCCCCGGAATGGTTCCATCCGGTTCCAGTCTTTGCGGGCCGGCAGATCGGTTTGTCTTCAGCGACTTGGTCGTCTGCCTCCCGGAACGGAGCGCCGGGCGTGCCGTTAGCCCGCAGATGCAGGGAGAGCGCACATGAAAGCAGGATTTGCCGTCATCGGGACCGTGATGTTGTTGGCCGGATCGGCATTGGCGCAGAGCGGGGCCCCCAGCGGCCGCGGGGCCGTCACCGGCGATCCCGCTGCCAGCTCTGCCACCCCACGCGCGGACACACCAACCACGGGTACGTCCACCCGGTCTAATCCCAGCGGTAGCGGCACATCGAGTTCGGGCGGCAAGGATGACAATGGGGATGCCGGCCGCGACAAGATGCTGGAGGGCAACCGCAGCGCGCAGCCGGAGAGCCGGCAAAAGTAAGGGTGCTTGGCAGCCCTACTTGTCCGCCATGGTGCGCTCGGCGTCCTTGACCTGCGAGCGCAACATCGGGAGCTGCTCGCGCGCGAACGCTGCAAGCGCGGCATTGTCGGGGGCCTTGAGATAGCGTTCGAGCAAGTCGATGACAGATTCGTACTCGGGAATCTGCGCGGCATAAAAGCTTCTGACGAAAGTCGGTCCGTCCGAAGTTTCGGGCTCGACCAGGCTTGCGCTCGCCGGGGTCGTCTTGGCGACGCGCGGTTCGGTGCCGATCGCCTCCTGAATTGGCTTCAGGGCCTTGTCGCGCCGGGCCGCTTCTTCGGCGCGCAGGGCGGCGAGGTTCTTGACCTCGGCATTGCCCTTCAAATCGGTACTCTCCAGCAGACCTTGCTGGAAGCGGCTGAAAGTGTAGAGATCGCTGATGGTCTCGGTTGCGGTCGGCGTGCGGCCGGCCGGCCTACGCTCCCCGGCGCTGTCGGCAAGCGCTGCCGTGCTGATGAACGCCAAAACCATCGCGAGGAGAATCCGCATGGATATCCAATGGCGGACGGCAGTCGAAAGTTCCGCAGATGTTACGATCCGGTAAGGGCGGTTGCGACGCGATTGTTCCGTCCCCAATTCATGTCGATGAAACAGTCCGAGATCTTCAGGGATAACGCCGACAACTGCCTCCAGCTCGCCGAGCGCGCCGAAGGACAGCCGTCACACAATCGTTTTCTGCGCATGGCGAATGCGTGGACGGCACTCGCCGACGAGCAGGATTGGCTCGACGGCGAGGTGCCGCCAGTTCCAGCCCGCGTCCTTCAAAAGCAGGATGCGTAACGCTCTCGTTTCGTGGATCTGCGTGTGAGACTGCTCACGGACGGCAAGCAGGATCATTCGCAACAGTCGATCGCGTTGATTTCCTATTCCAGGAGGTTTTTGCAATGGCTCCACGTCTGGCTCTTCTTTCGCTCATCCTCGCCTTTGGCGTGTCGGTCGCGTTCGCCACCGTGACGACGGTGCGGCAGGTGCACCATGAAAATGCATCGGCCCCGGTGCACTCAGCGCACAGTTAGCAGTCTGATCTCGCGGATCGGAACCTTCGACGCTCCGGCGCGTAAGCGCTTCGAGACAGCAAAGAGGCGAGAGCTACCATGGCCCATTCCGACCAAGGCATCATCAGAGATCAACGCGGTGAACAGCAGCCGCGGGACAAGCAGCGTGCGCAGACCGTGCACAAGTCGGAGCCAACGGGCTCGCCCTCTCGTGAGGCCACGCGCGATCCCAAGCTGAATGACAACAGCAAGACGCCCGGCTCCGGCATGGCGCCGGATGATTCCGGCGACGCGCCGAGCGGCTAATTCATCAGGAACGAATTTGCACGCAAAGAGTCGAGGGATTGCTTCCGGTTGTCATGCCCCCGGTGATCCGGAAGCAATCTCCAAGGACGGCCCTGGCACCCGTGCCGGGGCCGTTTTCTTGAGCATCAGGCTGGACTAATCCTCGGCCTCGCTCTGCGGATGTGGTTGCGTATGGCCGTCCGGGCCGCGCCCGAAAACCCCGAACCTACTCGATTTGACATTAGGCCCTGCATCGACAGCGGCGGTGGCCAGTCCGAGCTTGAGGAGCTCGCGGACGGCCGCGGCTCGCGTCGGCATGCGATGTTTGAACCGGAAGTCGTCCACCGCGGCCAGTTCTTCCGGTGACAGCATGACCTGGAGCCGCTCGGCGCGAAGGTCGTTCATGACCAATCATCCAAAATTAGCAAGTTGAGTAGTTTACTCAACGAACTCATTCGGCCGCGGTTCCACAAGATGCGGCTACGGTGCCAAGTGAGTAAAAAAGAACAGCAATTTCAATATGTTATGTGGTGCAAATGTTCTTGGGCAGGTGTATGCTCCCGGCAAATGGGAGAGACATCATGACGAACGAAGTCAGATTGCCCCGCATACATCTCGAAGTGAGCGACGCACCCAAGCCGGTGCGCCCAAGCCACCAGAAGGTCATCGAGCAGGTCGAGCGCTGGGCCAACAGCCCGGGCCTTCAACCGCCGAGACTGCAGCCGGCAACGCATGCCAAAGCGGGCTAGCGCTTCGCAAGGGGAGAGCCCTTGGCCGATAGTGAATGCGCTGATCGGTGCGGTTTGCGGGAGACGATGCGCAGCTTGCGCCTGAGCCACCAGGCCAAGACCGAAACGAAGGCCCAGACTATCAACGCGGCAGCGAAAGCGCCCGGAACGCTTGCAGCCACGGTGAAATGAAAGACGGCGGCGAATGCCAGGAGACCGATGCTTCCCCAGGCGGCACCAGCTGCGTCGAGCCCGGCGGCCTCTTGCCCGCGGCGCGTGCCGCTGAGGCCGGCCTTCTCCTTGGTGCGGCGTTCATGGCTTTCGACCAGCGTGGCGCTCGCGCAGAAGATGGCGGGAAGCGCAAGAAAAAGTCCGCCGACGGACACACCGAAGCGCGCTCCCAGAACCCCCGTGAGCACGGTCGCCAGGCCACCGAGCAGGAAACGAATGCCGTATTCGTACCAGCGTGTCTGCTTGAGCGCGGAGAGCGACAGCTTGACCGGCATCAGGCCGCACCTCCGAAGCCGGCGAGCAGTCCGAAGGCGACCGCAAGCCAGACGATGACAGCGAGGACGGTCGCGGGCAGCGCGGACAGACGATATCTGATCAGCAGATGGCAGACCACGACGCTGTAGCAGCCGAGCGCGACCGCGCCATAGATCATCGTCCAGCTTTCGGCCGCGGCATATTGCGGGCCGTGCTGGACGACGGCGATGCCGAGCGTCGCCAGTGCGACCGACGGTGCTGCGCCGAGCAACCCCGCAAAGCTTTTGGGTTTGAGCATGTCGCCCAAGATCGCAAAAGCGGAGACGATGATGCCACCGGCGATGAAGCGCAGGACATATTCGGTCACGGCCGTTTCCGCCAATTGATCTGCTTGCGAAACGATTGTGTCAGTGTCCATGGCCGCAAGAGTCTCTCGACGACCGCGCCAAGCGCAAAGCCTGCGACCACGTCGCTTGCCCAGTGCGCGAGCACCGCGATCCGTGTCAGCGACAGCGCGATCGCGGCTGTGCGCAGCAATCGGCGCGGCGTCTTGGGCAGCAAGCCCGCCGCCGAGGCAAGGGCGCCCATATGGACCGCGTGACCGGAGGGGAAGGCGTCGCGCGCCCGTCCTGAGACGGGTACTCCATGCCCGTGCCCGCGTATGGTCAGCCGGTCTGGCCTGGTCTGATCGAACACGGATTTCAGGAGATGCGGCAGGACGGCCGTTGCCAGCGACACGGCCAAGATGTGATTTGCCACTGGCCGCTGTTGCGGCTGCCGAATGTGAGTGTAGAGCCACCCTATTGCGGCCAGCGCGAGCAGCACGTGCTCGTCGGCGGCCCAGGTCAATGTCTGCGCCGTGTGCTCGACGCCTGAATTGGTGTGATCAGCAATCGTATCCGCGATCGCGGTATCGATCCGGCTGGGTTTGACCTCTACCAATGCCATCTGTCTGCAAGCGTAATGTCCTTTGTGACAGTTTTGTAAAGCCCGGAGACAAAGAAGGTTCCTGGGCTCTGCCGCGTGACATCAGCCTGCAGCGCCGGCTATGGCTGTCCCGATCCACCAGCGGACCCATACACCTGACCGGTCGCATAGCTCGCGTCGGCCGCGGCAAGCTGCACGTAGATGGAGGCCAGTTCAGCGGGCTGGCCGGGACGGCCGAGCGGCGTCATGCCGCCGAATTTTTCGAGCTTCTCCATGGTGGCGCCGCCGGAGACCTGGAGCGGCGTCCAGATCGGTCCCGGTGCGACGCCGTTGACGCGGATACCCTTCGGGCCCAACTGCTTCGCCAGCGATTTGACGTAGTTCATCGTCGCTGCCTTGGTCTGCGCGTAGTCGTAGAGATCGGGCGAGGGATCGTAAGCCTGCTCCGACGTCGTGCCGATGATGCACGACCCGGGCTTCAAATGCGGAAGCGCCGCCCTGATGATCCAGAACGGCGCATAGATGTTGGTCTTCATGGTCGCATCGAAGTCTTCCGAGGAGACGTCGAGTATGGACGCACGTGTCTGCTGCCGCGCCGCGTTGCAGACGACGATGTCGAGTCCGCCGAGACCTTGGACGGCCTGCTCCACCAGCTGCTTGCAGAAAGCCTCATCCTTGAGGTCGCCGGGAATCGCGAGCCCGGTGCGCCCTTCCTTCTTGATCAGCGCGATGACGTCCTGCGCATCCGGCTCTTCGGCCGGGAGATAGTTGATGGCGACGTCGGCGCCTTCGCGTGCATAGGCTATCGCAGCGGCGCGGCCCATACCGGAATCGCCGCCGGTGATCAGCGCCTTGCGGCCCGCGAGTCGGCCAGAGCCCTTGTAGCTGCTCTCGCCGTGATCCGGTGGCGGCTCCATCTTGCCGGCAAGGCCAGGCCAGGGCTGCGACTGTTTTTTGAACGGCGGCTTTGGAAAACGACTGACGGGATCGACGAGTTTCTGCTCGGCCATGGATGTGTCTCCTTTCGCTGTCGAAGAGGCCAGCGAAGCAGCAGCGAGCGTTGCGCTCGCCGCTTGGACGACGTGCCGGCGGGATAATGAAGTCTTGTCTTGATGTGTCATGAGGCTCTCTCCGCGATCTCGCGATCTCAATGCGCGGAGACAGGCATCGTTGCAAAACGAGAGGACGCCGACTGCAGGCCGGCGTCCTCGGCAACCATTACTTGGACGATTGGCCGACGCTCGGCGCCTTGCCGAGCTCCTTGGCCATGTCGAGATGGTGCTTGAGCGCCGGCAGCGTCTTGCCGGCCCAATCCTTCAGGTCGGAATTGTCGCCGCCCTTGGCGTAACGCTCGAACAGCGAGACCGCGTCCTCATGGGCACTGACCTGGTACGAATTGTAATCCGAACTGAAGTCCTTCCCATTCGCACTCTTGAGCTTGTCGAGCTTGCTCTGGTGCGAACTGTCGAGCGCTGTCGGCAGGGTCGCCTTCACCTTGCCGCCGCTGACGAGGCCCTTGAGTTCGCTGCTGGTCTTGGTGTGGTCGGTCACCATCTGTTGCGCAAAAGTCTTCTCCTGCGCGTTGCCTTTCTGCTGGGCGAGCTTGCTCGACTCGATTTCGAACATGTCGCTGATGGCGGCTTCCTTGACGAAGTCGGCGGTGGCAGGCGCGACGCCGAGCGCCGAGTTGACGCCGGTTTTCTCGCCGAGCGACTGGGCGAGCGCGGGACCTGCGAGAAGCACGCAGGCAGCTGCGATAATCATTCGTTTCATGGTTCGATCCCTTCGAATGGGCGCGCGGCCTCTCGCCGCGCGCGACGTTGCGGCCACCAACACGCTGCAGAGGCCGGAGTTCCTAATGGCTAATCCGTCGGTCTCCGCCCGCTCCGTGGGTTGATCGGATCGGTCGGCTTGCGGCGAAGCCGTTCGGGCAGAAACGGCTCGGTCGGCGTCGCGGTGGCCTCGGCGCGCACGTCTGCATGGCGTTGTGCCCGCTCGTGCGGCGTCCGGTTGTCGTTGATCTGCCGCTTCACGTCGAGGCCATCGACGGGATCGTTGACGCCGTGCTGGATATCGCGGAAATCGCTCATGCTTCACCTCATTCACTTCCAGGCAGGATCTTTTCCAACACCTGCCGCGCCGCCCCCTTGATCACTCCGCTCTCGTTGGGATCGCCCTTCATCAGCGCAAGCGCGAAGTTCTTGGCCTGCTGCAAGGTGATATGCGGCGGCAGCGGCGGCACTTCGGGATCGGTCTTGACCTCCAGCACCACCGGCATCTGGCTCGTCAGCGCCTGCTCCCAGGCCGAGCCCAGCAGCTGCGGGCTGTCGACATAGATGCCGGAGAGGCCGATCAGTTCGGCAAAGCGCGAATAGGATACGTTTGGGATGCGCTGCGATGCCTCGAATTTCGGATCGCCGTTGATGATACGCTGCTCCCAAGTCACCTGGTTGAGATCTTCGTTGTTGAAGACGCAGACGATGAAGCGCGGATCCTTCCAGTCGCGCCAATACTTCGCGGCGGTGATCAGCTCGGCCATGTTGTTCATCTGCATCGCGCCGTCGCCGACGAGGGCAATCACCGGGCGATCGGAATGGGCGTATTTCGCGGCGAGCGCATAGGGCACTGCGGCACCCATTGAGGCGAGGCCGCCTGACAGCGAGGCCGTCATGCCGCGGCGCATCTTCAGGTCGCGCGCGAACCAGTTGGCGCAGGAGCCGGAATCGCTGGTGACGATGGCGCGGTCGGGCAGGCGCGGAGACAGCTCCCAGGCGACGAGCTGCGGATTGACCGGTGCCGCAGGCTGATGTGCCCGATCATCCAGCGTCTTCCACCATTTTGCGACGTCCTCCTGGATCCCCTGGCGCCACGTGCCGTCGCTCTTCGGTTTCAGTCGCGGCAGCAAGGCGCGCAGCGTCTCGGCGGCATCGCCGACGAGGCCGACCTCCATGGGAAAACGGATCGACATCATGCTGGCGTCGATGTCGATCTGCACGCCGCGCGCCGCGCCTTCCTTCGGCAGGAACTCGGAATACGGAAACCCGGAGCCGACCATCAGCAGCGTGTCGCATTCCATCATCATGTTATAGCTGGGTTCGGTGCCGAGCAGGCCGATCGAGCCGGTGACCCACGGCAGATCGTCGGGGAGAGCTGCCTTGCCGAGCAGCGCCTTGGCGCAGCCGGCGGACAAGCGGTCGGCGACCGCGATCACCTCCTCGGTGGCGTGGAGCGCGCCGGCGCCGATGAGCATCGCGACCTTCTTGCCGGAATTGAGCACCTCGGCGGCGCGGTCAAGGTCAGCGTCACGAGGCTTGATGCTTGGCGCGCTATAGCCGATGCCGGAGTGCAGGGTGCCGTGAGCGCGCGGCGGATCCTCGTAGGTCTCCTCCTGGATATCGTTGGGCAGGATGATCACCGTGGGCGTCCGCCGGGCCAGCGCGATCCGGATCGACCGATCGATCAGATGCCGGATTTGCGCTGGCGAGGAGGCCTGCATGACATACGCGCCAGCCACATCCTTGAACATCGAGACGAGGTCGAGTTCCTGCTGATAATGTCCGCCCAGCGCATTGCGTGCCTGCTGGCCGACGATCGCGAGCACGGGCTGGTGATCGAGCAGGGCATCGTAGAGCCCGGTGATCAGGTGCGAGGCGCCGGGACCCGAAGTTGCGATACACACCCCGAGCTGGCCGGAGAACTTTGCATAGGCGGTGGCCATGAAGGCGGCCATCTCCTCATGCCGCGTCTGGACGAAACCGATCTTGCCCTCAGCGCGCTGAAGGGCGCCGAATACGCCGTTGATGCCGTCGCCGGGATAGCCAAAGAGGTGGCGCACGCCCCATTGATGCAGACGTTGAACGATGAAGTCGGAGACGGTCTGGGACATCGAGGGCGCCCTTCGTGTTCCGGTATTTGGTTTCCGGGATTTGAAGTTGAGAGAACCGCCCGTTTCCGGCGATGTTCCTCAAGTCTGAAGGAACATGCCGGAACGATCGCGCACCTCTTCGGGTTGTCTCACACTGGCTGAGTGGAGAATTGAGATGTTGAATCAGGGTGAACTGGACCGAGACGAAATGGGTCGGTTGATCGGTAGCGACAAGGTCGAGGGAACATCGGTCTACGGCGCCGATCGCAACAAAATCGGCTCGATCGAACGCGTGATGATCGACAAGATCAGCGGCAAGGTATCCTACGCCGTGCTCGGCTTCGGCGGATTTCTGGGCCTCGGCAACGACCATTATCCGCTGCCGTGGCAGTCGCTGAAATACGACACGGAGCTCGGCGGCTATATCACCGGCATCACCACCAAGGAGCTGGAAGGCGCGCCGAAATACGGCGAACGGAGCGAGTGGAACTGGGGTGACGACGCCGCGGTTCGCGGCATCGATTCCTATTACGGCGTCCCCGCCGCTTAGACATTTCCGCTGAAAGGAAGCTCGACGCGAGCGCGGCACCCGGTGCGCCGCGCTCGCTTTTTAGGCAGGGCGTTCACGAACGCGATGGTGCTCGCAACGAGCGGAACCATGATCAGGAGTTGCAGTTGGGCTCGCGTCGCGTGAGCCGGCTTTGGCGGCTCTGCCGCCAGTTTGATCCCTGAGAAAGGTGTTCACCGTGGATGCTCAAACCCGGGAGCGTGATCCATCCGCGGAGCAGCCGCAGAGGGCGAAGGAAGCTCCGAAGACCTCTCCTGATCAGGTCCGCGAAGCCAAGGACTCGAAGCCGGCGAAGGCGCCGTCGCTGCGGGACCGGATTCGCGAGCATTGGTTGGTGGCAACCGTTGGCACCATTGTCTTGCTCGCGGCCCTGATCGGCGGATTGCTCTACTGGCTTCAGGTACGCCACTATGAATCCACCGACGATGCCTTTGTCGCGGCGCGCAGCTTTTCCGTGGCCTCCAAGGTCGGCGGCTACGTGACCGAGATCCCGGTCACGGACAACCAGCATGTCAAAGCCGGGGACCTTCTCGCCAAGATCGACGAGCGCGACTATCGCATCGCCATCGATCAGGCCAATGCTCAGGTCGCGGTCGCCAGGGCGAACATCGCCAACGTCGAGGCGCAGATCGTTTCGCAGCAGGAGCAGATCAAGCAGGCGGAGGCGCAGCTCGATCAGGCCCAGGCCCAGCTCAAGTTCTCGCAGGAAGAATTCGCGCGCGCCCAGGATCTCGCCGAGAAAGGCGCCGGCACCGTGCAGCGCCAGCAGCAGACTCGCTCCGATCTTCAGGCGCAGCAGGCCAATACCGAGCGCGCGAAGACCGCGGTGACGGCCGCGCAAGTCGGCATCAAGACGCTGCAGGCCCAGCTCGAAGGCGCCCGGGCGCAGCTCGAGCAGTCGCAGGCGCAGCTCGATCAGGCCAAGCTGAACCTGCAATATACCAGCGTGGTTGCCGCGCAGTCCGGCCGCGTCGTCAAGCTCAGCGGCGCCAAGGGCACTTTCGTCAACCCGGGCCAGAGCCTGATGATGTTCGTGCCTGACGAGGTCTGGATCGTTGCCAACTACAAGGAGACGCAGCTCAACGACATGCGGCCTGGCCAGCCCGTCGAGATCCGCATCGACGCCTATCCTGGGCGAAAGCTCACCGGCCATGTCGAATCCGTGCAGCCGGGCTCCGGCACTGCGTTCAGCCTGCTGCCGGCGGAGAACGCCACCGGAAATTACGTCAAGGTGGTGCAGCGCGTGCCGGTGAAGATCGTGGTCGACAGCTGGCCGGCGGATTTGCCCGTTGGCCCGGGCATGTCGGTCGTGCCCTGGACCAAGGTGCGATGACGGATACGGCGCAAGGCGGCGCGTCAGCGGGCGGCTGGTCGCCGGAGCGCTCGGCGGCTGGCGGTCATAATCCCTACCTCATCGCATTCGTCGTCTCGATCGCGACCTTCATGGAGGTGCTCGACACCACCATTGCCAATGTCGCCTTGCGCCACATCGCCGGTGGGCTTGCCGTCGGCATCGACGAGAGCACCTACGTCATCACCAGCTATCTCGTCGCCAACGCCATCGTGCTGTCGATCTCGGGGTGGCTGTCGACCGTGATCGGCCGCAAGCGCTTCTACATGATCTGCGTTGCGATCTTCACGTTCTCATCGCTTTTGTGCGGCTTCGCCTGGAATTTGCAGGCGCTGGTGCTGTTTCGCATCCTTCAGGGCCTTGGCGGCGGCGGCATGGCGACCAGCGAGCAGGCGATCCTTGCCGACTCCTTCCCGCCGCACAAACGCGGCCAGGCCTTCGCGATCTACGGCGTCGCCGTCGTGGTCGCACCCGTGATCGGACCGACGCTCGGCGGCTGGATCACCGACACCTACACCTGGCACTGGGTGTTCCTCATCAACGTTCCCATGGGATTGCTGTCGCTGTTCCTGGTCGGCACGCTGGTCAAGGAGCCGTCGGGTGCGGAGGAGGAGAGGGAGAAGCTGCTGAGCAAGGGCCTGCGGGTCGACTATGTCGGCTTCCTGCTGGTTGCGATCGGGCTTGGCTCGCTCGAATACGTGCTCGACGAGGGCCAGCGCAGCGACTGGTTCGGCTCGAACGTGATCGTGTTCTTCGCGGTCCTTTCGGCCGTGTCACTGCTTGCGCTGATCCCGTGGGAGCTGACGCGCGAGGATCCCATCGTCGATCTCCGCCTGCTGGGCCGCCGCCAGTTCGCCGCCTGCTTCCTGGTCATGCTTGCGACCGGCGCGGTGCTGATCTCGACGACGCAGCTCTTGCCGCAGTTGCTCCAGAGCGATTTGAACTACACCGCCATGCTGGCGGGTCTTGCGCTTTCACCTGGCGGAATCGCGACCCTGGTGCTGATGCCGGTGGTGGGCCGTCTCGTCAGCAGCGTGCAGCCGAAATACCTCATCATGCTTGGCGCTGCCATCGTCGCGTTCTCGATGTGGCATCTCACGGGCCTCACCGGCGATATCACCTACGGCTATGCCGCGATGTCGCGCATCTTCCTCGCGCTCGGTCTGCCTTTCCTGTTCCTGCCGGTCACGACCGCGTCCTATGACGGCGTGCCGCCGGACAAGACCAACCAGGCCTCGGCGCTGATCAACGTCGCCCGCAATATCGGCGGCTCCATGGGCGTTGCGCTGGCGCAGACAATCCTGGCGCAGCGCCAGCAATTCCACCAGAGCCGCCTGATCGAGCACGCCGCGCCATCGGATCTCGGCTACCAGCAGACCGTCGAGACGATGACCCGCTTCTTCCAGGCTCAGGGCTCGAACGCAAGCGATGCGGCCGCGCAGGCGGTCGCCTGGGTCGGCCGCACCTTGCAGCAGCAGGTGGATTTGCTTGCCTATATCGACGTGTTCTGGACGCTCGCGATCATCGCGGTGCTGATGATCCCGACCGCCGCGGTGCTGCGCCCGATCAAGCTGGGCGCTCCCGCGCGGGGGCATTGAGCCAACGGCCGTTCGGAGAGAAAGGGTGACCGCGGCGCAAAAGTCCGGCTAGACTGGTCCGAACGTCAAGCAAAAGCCCGGGAGGCAATTTAAGTGAAGACCGCGATCACCGAACTGTTCGGCATCGAGCACCCCATCATTCAGGGCGGCATGCATTTCGTCGGCTTTGCCGAGTTGGCGGCTGCCGTCTCCAATGCCGGCGGGCTCGGCATCATCACCGGTCTCACGCAGAAGACGCCGGAGCTGCTGGCAAAAGAGATTGCGCGCTGCCGCGATATGACCGACAAGCCGTTCGGCGTGAACCTCACCTTCCTGCCGACCTTCGCCGCGCCGCCTTATCCGGAATACATCGCGGCCATCGTCGAAGGCGGCGTCAAGTCCGTGGAGACCGCGGGCCGCAGCCCGGAAGCCTACATGCCCGCGCTGAAGGCTGCCGGGATCAAGGTCATCCACAAATGCACTTCGGTGCGCCACTCGCTGAAGGCCGAGCGCATCGGATGCGACGCCGTCAGCGTCGACGGTTTCGAATGCGGCGGCCATCCCGGCGAGGACGACATTCCGAACATGATCCTGCTGCCGCGCGCGGCGGAGGAATTGAAGATTCCGTTCGTCGCGTCCGGCGGCATGGCCGATGGCCGCAGCCTCGTCGCTGCGCTGTCGCTGGGGGCGGCCGGCATGAACATGGGCACGCGCTTCATCGCGACCAAGGAGGCCCCGGTGCATCAGAACGTCAAGAACGCGCTGGTCGCCGCGACCGAGCTCGACACCCGCCTCATCATGCGGAGCCTGCGCAACACCGAGCGCGTGCTGAAGAACGCCAATGTCGACCGCCTGCTCGAGATCGAACGCGAGAAGGGCGACAGGCTGAAGATCGACGATATCCACGACCAGGTCGCGGGCGTCTATCCCAGGATCATGCTGGACGGGCAGATGGATGCGGGCGCGTGGAGCTGCGGCATGGTCGCAGGCCTCATCCACGACATCCCCAGCTGCAAGGAACTCGTCGATCGCATCATGGCGGAGGCGGAAACCATCATTCGCAACCGTCTGATGGGGTTTCTTGAAGGGACGGGTGCACCGCGAAAGGTCGCCTGACACCGCCAAACTTCTTAACCACGGCGCCAGTTGGCCGCTGGAATTGCGCGCGACGCCTCCTAAATAGAGGTAAATTACCTCTTAACAATCAATTTCAGGAGGCGTCCGTGTTTCTGAAGAGCGCTCCTTTTGCAATTGCCGTTGCCCTCGTGCTCGCATGGGGCGGCGTCGCGCGCGCTGACGACTACAAGCCCGACGAATATTTCGGCCTCGATCTTTCGAAGGCGGTGTTGTCGCCGAAGCGGCTCGGGCCCGAAACCCAATTCGCGCCGGTCGCGCTGGAGGCGCGCGGCGGCAACGAGGCGCAGGCGCGCGCCGAGCCGGTCGATGTGCCGAAGAAGGTCGCCGCCGAACGCGTGCGCGTGTCGGAGCCGAAGGTCGCGCGCGCGAAGCCCGCGCAGCCGCGCGGCGCGGCGCGCACCAAGCTCGCGCATCGCCGCGGCAATCCGCTCGACGCGCAGGCGATGGACACCCGCATCCAGACCTGGCCGTGCCGCAGCGGCGGCATCTGCAACTGGAAGCATTAGGTTCAGCTCCGAGCCGTCATCCGCACGTCGTAAAACCGTAGGCCCGCGGTCAAAAAACCGTAAGCCGGGGGTCAAACGACGCAGGCACCTTCCGTCGCTAGTCGACGAAGGTTTCCTGAATGGTAGCGCTCCGCGCCTCGCGCGCCTGGACCCGGCGGCAATTCCTGGCCCGTTCCACCTCCAGCCTCGCCGTTGCTGCGCTCGCAACGCCACATCTCAGCCGCGCCGCGGATCGTCCGCAGATCGCAGGCGGCATCCAGTCCGGCGACGTCTCGGATGGCTCCGCCGTGATCTGGGCGCGCGCCGACCGGCCGGCGCGGATGCAGGTGGACTATTCGACCGTGGAAAGCTTCAAGACCGTCATCGCGTCGGCTTCGCGCGATGCGTCGCCCGATGCCGACTTCACCTCGAAACGGCTGCTGGACGATCTGCCGCCCGGGCAGGACATCTTCTATCGTGTGCGCTTCGACGACATCGCGACCGGCATCGCCGGCGAGAGCCGCATCGGCCGCTTCCGCACTGCGCCGGCTGCCGGCCGGTCGCTCTCGTTTCTGTGGTCCGGCGATACCGCGGGGCAGGGCTGGGGCATCGACACATCCCGCGGCGGCTACCGCAGCTATCGCACCATGCTCGACAATCGCCCGGACTTCTTCATCCACTCCGGCGATCACATCTACGCCGACTGCACGATCCCCTCCGAACAGAAGCTGCCGAACGGCGAGATCTGGCGCAACATCGTGACCGAGGAGAAATCCGAGGTCGCGCACACGCTGGCGCAGTTCCGCGGCAATTACAAATACAACCATCTCGACGAGCACTTCCGCGCCTTCCACGCCGAGGTGCCGATGTTCGCGCAATGGGACGACCACGAGGTCACCAACGACTGGTCGCCGACCGGCAGCTATGACGCCGCCGGCCATGAGGATGACGGCACTCCGCGCCTGGTCGCGCGCGCCCGCCGCGCCTTCTTCGACTTCATGCCGATCCGCGACATCGGAGCGCGTAAGGGGCGGATCTATCGCAAGATCGCCTATGGTCCTTTGCTCGACGTGTTCATGATCGACATGCGCAGCTATCGCGACGGTAGCTGGAACAAGGGCGACGATCACCGCGGTTGGATTCTGGGCGCCGAACAGCTCGCCTGGCTGAAGCGTGAGCTCGCGGCCTCGCGCGCGACCTGGAAGGTGATCGCGGCCGACCTGCCGATCGGGCTGGTCAGTCTCGATGCGGTCGCACTGGGGAATGGGCCGCCCGACCGGCGTGAGAACGAGATCGCCGATCTTCTCGCGTCCATCAAGCGCGTCGGAATTCGCAACATCGTCTGGCTCACCGCCGACATGCACTACACCGCCGCGCATTATTACGATCCGAACAGGGCGCAATTCCAGGAGTTCGAACCTTTCTGGGAGTTCGTCTCGGGGCCCTTGCATGCCGGCACCTGGGGCCCGGGCGAGCTCGACAACACCTTTGGTCCGGTCGCGATGTACCAGAACGGATGCAGCGAAGCGCAGGGCGAGAATTTAGCCCCCTGTTTCGGATTGCAGTTCTTCGGCAAGGTCGACATCGACGGGCGGACCGGCGTCATGACCGTGACGCTGAAGGACGTCGACAACCGGGACCTCTGGTCGGTCGACATCGTGCCGCAGCCGCAGGCGCGTCCAGCCGTGGTGGCGCAGCATTCCTGAGGGACGCTAACCCGATCTTGATTGGCCGCATTGCGCCTGCCGCGCTATGATGTCCGTTCCCGCCACCTCTTTTCCATCCCCGAAGGGTCTGCTCACGCAGCATCGCTGCTGGCCTCCGGCGGGCTGAACGATCTCAGGAGCCTTTTCATGGATCATCTCAAGACACAGGGCATCAGCATGCCCAAGCTCGGCCTCGGGACCTTCCGCATGCAGGGCGATGCCTGCCGCGCGGCGGTCGAGAGCGCGCTGTCGATCGGCTATCGCCATATCGATACCGCCGAGATGTACGGCAACGAAGAGCCGATCGGCGCGGCGCTCGCCGCGGCCCGGCTGCCGCGGGGCGAGCTGCACGTCACGACGAAAGTCTGGCACGAGAACCTCAGCCCCGACGCCATCCGCCGCGCCTTCGACACCAGCCTGACCAAGCTCGGGCTCGACCATGTCGACCTCTATCTCGTGCACTGGCCGTCGAAAGCCGCGAACTGGGGCGCGGTGTTCGAGACGTTGATGCAGCTGAAGGAGGAAGGGCGCACGCGGGCGATCGGCGTCGCCAACTTCACCACGGCGCTGCTCAAGATCGCGGTCGAGGACATCAAGGCGCCGATCGCCTGCAATCAGATCGAATATCACGCCATGCTCGATCAATCGAAGGTGCTGGCTTATCTCAACGCCAAATCGATCCCGCTGGTCGCCTATTGCCCGTTGGCACAGGGGCGCGTTGCCTCCGATCCGGTACTGGCCGAGATCGGCGCCAGGCACAATGCAACCGCCGCCCAGGTCGCGCTGAAATGGCTGCTCGACCAAAACGGTGTCGCCGCGATACCGAAGGCCTCGCGCCGAGAGAGTCAGCAGGCCAATCTCGACGCGCTGAAGATCACGCTCGACGACGCCGACCGCAACAAAATCGCCGCGCTGCCGAAGGACAGGCGCTGCGTCAATCCCGGCTTTGCGCCGGCGTGGGACTGACCTCGCCGAACGTTTCGTACACGCAAAGAGATGGCCCCGTGAGGGGCCATCTCCATATTGCGTTGCGCATTAGTCCCAATGATGGCGGTGACCACGCTTGATCACGACGACCCGGTCGCGATGGTGCCAGCCGCGATGCCAGCCGTGATCGCGATGCATGCCGTATTCGGCGCGGGCGCCATACATGCCGTGATGATGACCTCCGCGCTTGATCACCACCGTCTCCGCGCTGGCGAGTGTCGGCAGTGCAACCGCGAGCGCGCCGACAGCGGCAAGCACATAACCAAACTTCTTCATGATGTCCTCCTCCAATGGAATGCAAATCTAAACGGCGCATTCGCGTGAACGTTCCGGAGGAATCGCAGGAGAATTCTGAACGCCTGTTCAGGTGGGTTAATCGCAGCGCTGTTGTGCGGGTGTTGGCGCGCCTGTCGCGACGTATTTGCCGTCCCTGATCGTGTACTCGCCGCGCTCACTGCGATTGTAGATTGCGCGCAAGCTGCCTTGCTTCGAGAGTAGCAGACCGAACTCGCGGGTCTGTTGCAGCACGGGGAAGTACACCATCACATTGAGCATGCCGTCGGCGTTGACCATCGCCGATACCACTTCGTTTTCGTCCTTGGCCTCGCCGAAATTGCGCCGGTACATCACCCTTCCGTCCTTCCGGATCTCGTAAGTCAAGAGCGCGCCCTTGTTGCGGTCGGGCCTTGCCGCGCAGTCGACCGCCCATGAGCCGAGCAGGCCCCATTGCTCGACGGTCGCCGCAAGCGACTCGGCACCGGCCGCAGGCGCGAACGCAACCCACAGCACTGCTGCCGCAATCCAGCGGCTCAAACAACGCCTCATGTCCTGAAAAGCCCCACCTCCGAATAATTCCGAAGTGTAGCATCCCGTGCGCGATCGTCCATGCTGACCGCCATTCGCGCGCGAATTTGATCCGCGTCAATGAGGCAGCCGGTTTCCCCGGTAGGATGGCGTTCCCGAAGGCGAAATTGGATAGACCGATGCTGAATCAAGTCATGGATTTCGCAGGCGAGGTGCTGCCGGGGAGCTGTGCCGTGCCGCCTTATTCCGAGAGCGCGTTTCTGGCCGAACTGGGCGACCGCTTGAAGTCCTCACGCATGCGCTGCGTCCTGTCGCGACGGGAGCTGGCCCGCCGCTCCGGGATTTCCGAGCGCTACATCGCCCAGATCGAGGCCGGCAAGGGCAACGTCTCGATCGTGCTGCTGCTGCGGCTGGCCTCCGCGATCCACGGCAGCCAGCCGCAAGTGGCCTGACGCTTGAGGTGAGCGCGATGGGGCAACTCGTCCTGGCAGCCAAGGTCACGCATGTCCCATCGCTGATGCTCTCGGAAAAGCCCGGCAGTCACTTGCGCTCGGCGCGCGAGGCGGCCGTGGACTCGTTGCGCGAGCTCGGTCGGCGGGCGAAAGCGCGCGGCGTCACCACTTTCGTGGTGTTCGACACCCACTGGCTCTCCAATTTCGGCTATCACATCAACGCCAACGCGCGGCATCGCGCCTCGTTCACCAGCCACGAGGCGCCGCATATGATTCAGGATCTGAGCTATGATCTGCCGGGCGACACGAGACTCGCCGAAGCAATCGCCGCCGAAGCCGGCGTTGCAGGGCTCGATGTCAACGCGCATCAGGTGCCGAGCCTCGGGCTTGAATATGGCACGATCGTGCCGATGCACTACATGAATTCGGACGGCTTCGCGCGGGTGGTTTCGATCGCCTCGCCGCTGTTCACGTCGTTCGAGGAAAGCCGGACCCTCGGCGAGGCGACGCGCCGTGCCATCGAAAACTCCGGCGAACGGGTTGCGATCCTGGCCAGCGGCTCGCTCTCACATCGGCTCTGGCCCAACAAGAAGTTAGGGCCGGAGGCGTGGACGAGCGTTGCCAGCGAGTTCAACCGCCAGGTCGACCTGCGCGTGCTCGAACTCTGGCAGAGCCGTCGCTACCGCGAATTCCTGGACATGCTTCCGGATTACGCGACCAAGTGCAACGGCGAGGGCGGTATGGCCGACACCATCATGCTGTTCGCCGCCCTTGGCTGGTACGAGTACGATGGCAGGGCCGAGCAGCTCTGCGAATACTTTCCGTCATCCGGCAGCGGCCAGGTCAACGTGGAGTTTCACGTCCCCACGTAAGGCGTCGCCCTCACACCCGCGCCTTCTCCACATTGGCGCTGCGGGCCGGCACGCCGAACTCCTTGCGGCAGATCTCGGCCAGTACGGCGACGCCCTCGCGGATCTGCTGATGCGAAGGGCTCGCAAAGCACAGCCGCAGCCGCGATCTGGAATGGTTCTTGTCAGTCGACCATTCCGGCCCCGGATTGATCGATACGCCGGCGGCAAGCGCGGCCTGATACAGCTTTAGCGTATCCACCTGATCGGGCAGCTTCACCCACAGGAAGATGCCGCCCTTGGGCTCCTCGAACTCGGCGGCCGTCCCGAACTGCTCGTTGACGGCCTCCATCAGGGTGTCGAGCTTGGTGCGCAGCGCCTTCGTCAGCGCCGGCACGTGGGTCGAGAAATGCGGCTTGCAATAGGCGGCGAGCACCATCTGCTCCAGCGCGCCGGAGCCCGCGTCCGTCTTCAGTGCCAGCATCCGCGACATCACATCCCAGGGCGCAACGATGAAGCCGACGCGCAGCGCGGGCGCGATCGACTTCGAGAACGAGCCGATATGGATCACGCCGCCGTTCGGGCTCATCGCATGGATCGCCGGCGGCCGCTGTCCTGACCAGACCAGATCGGCATAGCAATCGTCCTCGAAGATCGGCACGCCGTATTGTGCCGACAGCCGCACCAGCTCCGTGCGGCGGCTCTCCGGCATGATGCTGCCGGTCGGGTTCTGCACGGTCGGAATGGTGTAGATGTATTTCGGCCGGATGCCGCGGCCCTTGAGGTCGGCCAGCGTCGTGGCCAGCACGTCCATGCGCATGCCGTCCTTGTCGAGGGGAATGCCAACAACGTTGACCCCGAGCCGGGCCAAACGTGTCAGCGAGCCCTGATAGCTATCCTGCTCGAAGATCACGGTATCGCCGCGCGTCAGCAGCGTGGCGTTGACGAGGTCGAGTGCCTGCAGCGAGCCGGAGACGATCAGGAGATCGTCGACCGTGCAGTTGATGCCGGCATCGCGCTTGAGCTTCGTCACCAGGAATTCGCGCAAGGGCAGATAGCCCTGGGGACCATGTGCCAGCCCGTAAGTGGCGAGCGAGCGGCCTTCGCGTTGCAGAGCCAAATTGGCCGCCTCGATCAGCTGATCGAGCGGCAGTTGCTCGGAGTCGTTGTTGCCGCCGACAAAACTGTATTTGGCAAGGCCCGTCCAGCGCGCAGAGGGGGCCGGCAGCCCTGCGGGAAACAGGGGCGCAAAATCGAAGCTGGACGTCATGGGAGCGTTCCTCGTTCTATTCTTGTCAAGCTGCCGGCTTTGCGCCAGTCAGTCGTGCTTCTTGCTTATTTCCTGCCGACCGTCCGGGTCGGACGGCCCTGGCTGATGAAAGCGTAATGCGCATTGGCGACGCCGCCAACCATCAAGGCCTCGACAGCAGGCTCGGCGATCTCGCTTGTTGCGGCCCAATCGACGAGGAAATTGGCTCCCGTTCCGCCGCGTACGTCGTCGGTCGGAATGAAGATCGAGACGGTGGCGAGGGGCTTCAACGCGACGGGCGCCTTCAGATAGCTCTCGACCTGCTTGCCCGCGGTGTCGAAATAGGCGATGCGTTTGACCACCAGTGCTTGCGTCTCGGAGGCGTTGTGCACGCTCAGGGTCACCGAGAAGTCGACGCGCAGCTTGCCCTGGCTCATCGCGACGCTGGAATAGGCGGGCACGTAGAATCCGCCGGAAACGGCGAGTTCTTCTTTTGGCAGTGCGGTGAGGGAATCAGCAAAGCTTTGTTCGATATTGACCTTGGATTGAGCGGCTGCCGGTACGGAGGAGGCGAGGGGGCATAGCAGCATTGCAATGGCGAGCCCCATCCGCATGTGACGAATTGCTCGCTTGCCGCGCCGCACTCGATCACTAGGGTGCGGCAAAACGGACCAATCTGGCATGCACGAGCTCATTCGCGACATCACTCTCTGTATCCTGTTTGCCTGGATGCTGGGCCTGCTTGCCCACTTCTCCAGGCAGCCGCTGATCCTGGCCTATCTTATCGCCGGCTTCTGCATTGGTCCATTTGGCGCCGGCTGGGTCAAGTCGCAGGAATCGATCAGCGTCATCTCCGAGCTCGGCCTGATCTTCATGCTGTTCATGATCGGCCTGGAGATCGACCTGAAGAAGATCGTGCGGGCGGGAAAGGTCATCCTGTTCGCGGCAGGCGGCCAGCTCCTCGGCGGCTGCCTGCTCGGGGTGCTGTTCTTCGCCGGCATCGGCCTGTCGCTCGGGGGCGGGCAGTTCGACGCGGTTTATCTCTGCGTCGCTTGCGCGCTGTCGAGCACCGTCATCATCGTCAAGGTGCTCTACGAGAAGCGCGAGCTCGACACGCTGCCGGGCCGCATCACCCTCGGCGTGCTGGTGCTGCAGGACATCTTCGCCATCCTGTTTCTGGCGGTGCAGCCGAGCCTTGCCAATCTGGAAATCAGCGTCATCCTGCTCTCGATCGGGCGCGTCGCGGTGCTGGTCGCCGCCGCCCTGCTGGTGAGCCGCTACGTGCTACCGCGCCTCTTTCACCAGATCGCCCGCCGCCCCGAGCTGATCCTGCTCGGCGCGCTTGCCTGGTGCTTCCTGGTCGCCGAGACCGCCGAGCGGCTGTCGCTGTCGCGCGAGATGGGCGCCCTGATCGCGGGCGTCTCGCTCTCGACCTTTCCCTACGCGCTCGACGTCACGGCCAAGGTCACCACGCTTCGCGATTTCTTCATCACGCTGTTCTTCGTCGCGCTTGGCATGACCATTCCCGTGCCTGGCCTCTCCGTGATCGGGCTTGCCCTGATGATCGCGGCGTTCACGGTGGTGAGCCGCCTCGTCACCACCTTCGCCCCGCTCTATCTGATGAAGCAGGGGCTGCGCGCCAGCCTGTTGCCGGCCCTGAATCTCGCGCAGATCTCCGAGTTCTCGCTGGTGGTGATCCAGACCGGCGTCGCCGACCACCACATCGCAGCCGAGACGGCGAATGCGGCCTCGTTCGCTTTCGTGGTGCTGGCGGTGCTCTCGACTTTCGTGATGACCCGCAGCGACGAGATCACCCGCTGGGCGATCGGCCCCCTCAAGCGGATCGGCTTGCGCGATCTCGACCACGGCAATGGCCAGGGCGAGGAAGGGCACGAAGGCCACGGCGAGGCGCGCCGCATCGTCATCCTCGGCTTTTTCCGTGCGGCGAGCGCGCTGCTGGCTGAGATTGAACGGCAGGCACCGGTGCTGCTCGAGCAGATCACCGTGGTCGACTTCAACCCGAATGTGTACCAGACGCTGCTTTCGCGCGGCCTGCACGTGATCTATGGCGATATCAGCAGCGCCGACACGCTGCTCCATGCCGGCGTCGGCAAGTCCGAGATGATCATCCTCAGCGTACCGGATGCGCTTCTGAAGGGGGCCAGCAACGAGAAGCTGGTCCGCCACGTCCGCACCCTCAACCCGACCGCCATGATCGTTGCCACGGCCGATCTGTTGTCGGATGTGGACGAACTCTACGCGGCTGGCGCCAGCTATGTCACCGTGACCAGGCTCAGCGACGCCCATGAGCTGTTCACGGTGATCGAGGCCGCCCAAGCCGGCCTGTTGGCCGACAAGCGTGCCGAGCTCGATCAGCGGCTCGGCGAGCGGCGCGAGGTGCTGCCCTGACCGTGCCCGGCCGGCTTCTCACCGGCCTTTTCCGTGCCCATATCCCTGATCTGCCTGGTGCAAGCCGCCCATCGGGCAGGGCTGCGGTCCGGCATATGCGGTTGCGCCGGGGACACTAGCGCCCCGGCCCAAGTCCGGCTAAGCCTCCGGGCCATAACCGATAGAGATTGGGAAATGCCGGATAACGTCCAGGAAGTCTTGCAGGCCTTTGCCCGGGGTGAGCTCGTGGTCGTCACCGACGACGATGACCGCGAGGGCGAGGGCGATCTGATTGTCGCCGCCTCGTTCTGCACCGCCGAGAAGATGGCGTTCATCATCCGCCACACCTCCGGCATCGTTTGCGCGCCGATCACCACCGAAGATGCGCGCCGCCTGCGGCTCGATCCGATGGTGGCCCACAACGATTCCGCGCACACCACCGCATTCACGGTCTCGATCGACTACAAGCCCGACGGCGGTACCGGCATCTCGGCCGAGGAGCGCGCCTCGTGCTGCCGCGCGCTGTCCAATCCCAACGCCGGCGCCAACGACTTCGCCCGTCCCGGCCACATCTTCCCGCTGATCGCCAAGGACGGCGGCGTGCTGCTGCGCTCCGGCCATACCGAGGCCGCGGTCGATCTGTGCAAGCTCTCCGGCCTGCCACCGGTCGGCGTCATCAGCGAGTTGATGAACGACGACGGCAGCGTGATGAAGGGCGAGCAGGTCGCCCGCTTCGCCGCCCAGCACAAGCTCAAGCACGTCACCATCGCCGACATGATCGCCTACCGCCAGGTGCGCGAGAAGCTGATCGAGCGGGTCTCGACCTTCGTCACCGAGAGCCCGATCGGGCCGCTGCAGGGCTATGCCTACCGCTCGCCGTTCGATTCCATCGCCCACGTCGCCTTCGTCTATAACGGCGTCGGCGACGGCAAGAACGTGCTGACACGCTTCCACAAGCCGAACATCGTCAAGGACATCTTCACCGGCCACAAGCGCATGGCGGCGGTGCTCGAGCACTTCAAGACATCCGGCCGTGGAGTCCTGGTCTATCTGCGCGACGGTGCGGCCGGTGTCCCCGTGGCGCCGCTGCCCGATGAGAGCGCGACCGAGGCCGACCGCAACCGGCAGTGGCGCGAAGTCGGCGTCGGTGCACAGATCCTGCGCGATCTCGGCGTCACCTCGATCCGGCATCTCACCTCCTCGGTGCACGACTACAAGGGCCTTTCCGGCTTCGGCATCGAGATCGTCGCCAACGAGCTACTCGAAAGCTAGCGCTGTCATCCCGGGGTGCGCGAAGCGCATCCCCCGAGGCGCGCCTCGCAGGTCCCCGGGATTCACGCAGACCCGTACATCTGCAACGCAATTGCACTTGTTGCCGCGGCGCTTTACGTTGTCGGGCAAATTTTGACGGAACCAGACGAAAGGACGTTTCATGACCGCGCGCCCTCAGGCCAAGGACAAGCCGGCTTCGGCTTCTTTCCAGTGGGACGATCCGTTCCTGCTCGACGAGCAGCTCACCGAAGACGAGCGCATGGTGCGCGACACCGCGCGCGCCTACGCCCAGGACAAGCTGCTGCCGCGCGTCGCCAAGGCCTATCTCGAAGAGAAGACGGATCGGGAGATCTTCAACGAGATGGGCGAGCTCGGCCTGATCGGGATCACGTTGCCGGAGGAATATGGCTGCGCCAATGCAGGCTATGTCGCCTATGGTCTCGTCGCGCGCGAGATCGAGCGGGTCGATTCCGGCTACCGCTCGATGAACTCGGTGCAGTCCTCGCTGGTGATGTATCCGATCTACGCCTATGGCGACGAGAACCAGCGCAAGAAGTACCTGCCGAAGCTCGCCAGTGGCGAGTGGGTCGGCTGCTTCGGGCTGACCGAGCCTGACGCCGGCTCCGATCCGGCCGGCATGAAAACCCGCGCCGAGAAGGTGTCGGACGGCTATCGCCTGACCGGCAGCAAGATGTGGATATCGAACGCGCCGATCGCCGACGTGTTCGTGGTCTGGGCCAAGTCGGCCGCGCACGACAACCAGATCCGCGGCTTCGTGCTGGAGAAGGGCATGAAGGGCCTGTCGGCACCGAAGATCGGCGGCAAGCTGTCGCTTCGCGCCTCCATCACCGGCGAGGTCGTGATGGACGGCGTCGTGGTTCCGGAAGACGCGCTGCTGCCCAACGTCTCCGGCCTGAAGGGTCCGTTCGGCTGCCTCAACCGCGCCCGCTACGGCATTTCCTGGGGTGTGCTCGGCGCCGCCGAGGACTGCATGCACCGGGCCCGCCAGTACACGCTCGACCGCAAGCAGTTCGGCAAGCCGCTCGCTGCGACCCAGCTCGTGCAGAAGAAGCTCGCGGACATGCAGACCGAGATCGCGCTGGGTCTTCAGGGCTCGCTGCGCGTCGGCCGCCTGATGGATGAGGGCAAGTTCGCGCCCGAGATGATCTCGATCATGAAGCGCAACAATTGCGGCAAGGCCCTCGACATCGCCCGCGTCGCGCGCGACATGCACGGCGGCAACGGCATCTCGATCGAGTATCACGTGATGCGCCACGTCCATAACCTCGAGACCGTCAACACCTACGAGGGTACCCACGACGTCCACGCCCTGATCCTGGGCCGCGCGATCACGGGCATTCAGGCGTTTTTCTGAGCAAACCGCCTGAATGGGCGATGCGGCTGAACTCTCGAATTGCGTCATGGCCGGGCAGAAGCGCGAAGCGCGTCTTCGCGCTAGACGTCCCGGCCATCCACGTCTTAGACCACGCGAAGAACGTGGATGCCCGGCACAAGGCCGGGCATCCACGTCAGCAAGGTATGAGCAAGCCATGTCCGACAACGACGACGTCCCGTTCAACCGCGACTTTCCGCTGAAGCCCGGCATCGTCGAGGAGGTCCGCCCCGGCGTGCGGCGGGTGCTCTGTAACAATCCGAGCCCGTTCACCTTCACCGGCACGGTGAGCTACATCGTGGGCCGAGGCAACGTCGCGATCATCGATCCCGGTCCGGACGACGAGGCGCATGCGGCGGCGCTGCTCGATGCCGTCAGCGGCGAGACGGTGAGCCATATCTTCGTCACCCACACCCACCGTGACCATTCGCCGAACACCGCGCGGATCAAGCGGGCGACCGGCGCGCCAGTTTACGCCGAAGGCCCGCATCGCGCCTCGCGCCCGCGTTTCGAAAGCGAGAAGCACAACCCGGAATCCGGCGCTGACCGCGACTTCGCGCCCGATATCAGGATCGCCCATGGCGATGTGGTCGAAGGCGACGGTTGGCGGCTCGAGGCCGTGGCGACACCCGGCCATACCGCCAATCACCTCGCGTTTGCCTGGCCCGAGCGAAAATTCAACTTCGTCGGCGATCACGTGATGGGATGGTCGACCTCGATCGTGGCGCCGCCCGACGGCTCGATGATCGACTACATGGAATCGCTGGATCGTCTCGCCGCGCGCGAGGAGGATGTGTATTTCTCCGGCCACGGCCCCGAAATTCCGGACGGTCCGCGCTTCGTGCGCTTCCTGATCCGTCACCGCAAGGCGCGTGAAGCCTCCATCCTGCACCGCCTTGCCAAGGGCGAGACCGACATCCCGACCATGGTCCGGGCGATCTATATCGGCATCGATCCGAGGCTCACCACTGCGGCGGGCTACTCCGTGCTGGCCCATCTGGAAGACCTGGTCGCCCGCGGCGTAGTGGCGACGGACGGCGATCCCGTGATTGGCGGGACCTATCGGATGGCGAACTAGTCTCTCGTCATTCCGGGGCGCGCGTTAGCGCGAACCCGGAATCCATTTATCCGCGGATGCTGCGGCCCGATGGATTCCGGGCTCGCCGGTTCGCGCGCCCCGGAATGAAAGAACCCTATTTCTTCACCGTCTTCGCCGGCGCCTTCGGCGGCGCCACCGGCGTCTTCTTCACCGGCTTGAGTGCGTCGGCATCGGCGGCGGTGTTGAGATCGTCGATGAATTTTTTCACCCGCGCGGCGTTGCTGCCGAGATCGCTCTCGAAATAGCGCGAGGCGGAGCGGATATCGACGCGGGAATCCTCGCCGTCGGGCACGACCCGGATCGCGATGTCCTCGCGGAAACCCATGATCGGCGAGCGCGCCACCGCCTCGATGCGGCCGATGCGGCGCGGCGGCTGCGGCGCGCGCTCGTCAATCACAAGCCATTTCCGCTTGTTGACCAGCTGAAGCGCGATCGCATAGGCGCGGTCGACCGAAATCTCGAGCTCGATCGGTTCGATATCGGGATAGAATTGACGCTGCTGCTCGGCCGAGTAGAGGCCGGCATACACCGCGGTATTGGCGCCATCGCCGGTGCGCAGGCGGGCCAGTGCGTCGAAGCGCGGCGGGTCGATCGGGTCGGTGGTGATGTCGTGGATTGCCGGCAGCTTGCGGTATTGCAGGCCGAGATAAGCAGGATAGGCGAGGATCGCGCCGTCGATCAGGAAGGCAAGCAGGATGCGCGCCATGCCGCGCGAGCCGTTCTGCCAGATCGCGGCAAAGCCGGCGAGCCCGAACAGGATCGAGAGCGCGGCGATCCCGAGCCCGCCGAAGAAGGTCGCGAGCGCCGGCTTCATCTCCAGGAAGCCGAACCGGACGATGATGATCGAGACCACCACCGCCACCACAGCGAACACGGCCAGATTGCGCGCCCAGCTCGCGAGGCTGGACACGGGCTCCGACTGATAGGGAGCGGAAAACCTGCGGGCCATCGGGTGAGCTCTGCCGGGGTCTTGAGGGCGATGCCGGCCGATCAGGCACGACGATGGGCCGTTGAGACCACGGCCCCGAGGCAAATTCAAGGGTTCCCGGGATGTTACGGCCTGTCATTCCGGGTTCGAGGCCGTTGGCATCGCCCGGAATGACGGTGTTTGGTTTGGCCGCCTACGCCGCCGCGTTCGGGAAGCGGTATTCCTTGAACTGGTCGCGCAGCGCAGTCTTCAGGATCTTGCCCGTTGCCGTATGCGGGATGCCCTCGACGAAGGCAACGTCGTCGGGCATCCACCATTTGGCGATCTTGCCGTCCATGAACTTCAGGATGTCCTCGCGGCTGGCCTGCTGGCCCTGCTTCAGCTGCACGATCAGCAGCGGACGCTCGTCCCATTTGGGATGGAACACCCCGATCACGGCGGCTTCCGCCACAGCGGGATGGCCGACCGCGAGGTTCTCCAGGTCAATCGAGGAGATCCATTCGCCCCCGGACTTGATCACGTCCTTGGAGCGGTCGGTGATCCGCATGTAGCCGGCTTCGTCGATGGTCGCGACGTCGCCGGTGTCGAAGAAGCCGTCCTCGTCGAGAATGTCAGTGTCGACCCGGTAATAGGCCTTGGCGACCGCCGGGCCGGCGACCTTGAGGCGGCCGAAGGTCGTGCCGTCCCACGGCAGTTCCTTGCCCGCGTCGTCGGTGATCTTCATCTCGACGGCGAACGGCGCGTAGCCCTGCATCTGGAGCACGTCTAGCCGCGCCTCGCCGGTCGCATTCTGGAACGGCGGCTTCAGCGCCGCGACGCTGCCGATCGGGCTCATCTCGGTCATGCCCCAGGCGTGGCGGACGTTCGAGCCCATGTCGAGGAAGGCCTTGATCATCGAGCGCGGCATCGCCGAGCCGCCGCAGATCACCATCTTCAGATCCGGCAGCTTCAGATTGTTGGCGGTCATGTGCTGGAGCAGCATCAGCCACACCGTGGGCACGCCGGCGGTGTGCGTCACCCTCTCGGTCGAGAGCAGCTCATAGACCGAGGCGCCGTCGAGCTTGGCGCCGGGCATCACGAGCTTGGTGCCCTGCGAGGGCGCGGAGAAGGCGATCCCCCAGCTGTTGGCGTGGAAGAGCGGCACAACGGGGAGCATGGTCTCGGAGGCGCTGGTGCCGAGCGCGTCGACATTGTTGGCCATCAGCGCGTGCAGCACGTTGGAGCGATGCGAATACAGCACGCCTTTGGGGTCGCCGGTGGTGCCTGACGTGTAGCACATCGCGGCCGCCGTGTTCTCGTCAAAGTCCTTCCATTTAAACTTGCCGTCGGCCTCCGCAATCCAGTCCTCGTAGGCGACCACGTTCTTCAGCGTCGTCTGCGGCATGTGCGCCTTGTCGGTGAGCACGACGTAGCGTTCCACGCTTGTCAGCTTGTCGGCGATCTTCTCCAGGACCGGAATGAACGTGATGTCGGTCATCACGATGCGGTCCTGCGCATGGTTGATGATCCAGGCGATCTGCTCGGGGAAAAGGCGGGGATTGACGGTATGGCAGATGGCGCCGATCCCCATGATGCCGTACCAGACCTCAAGATGGCGCCAGGTGTTCCAGGCGATCGTTGCGACACGGTCGCCGAGCTTGATGCCGTCGCGCTCCAGCATCTGCGAGACCTTGAGGGCGCGCTTGTGGATATCGGCATAGGTGGTGCGATGGATCGGTCCCTCGACCGAGCGCGTCACGACCTCCTGCTTGCCATGAATCTTGGCGGCGTGTTCGATGATCCTGTGGCAGAGCAGGGGCCAGTCTTGCATCAAACCAAGCATTCCGTCGTTCCTCCGAGAAGCCGCTGGGCGGATTGTCGCTCTCAGCGTTGGGCCAAAGAATTGTCATGAGTTTTAGCCTGCCCGCCTTTCGCCGCAAATGGTCTTGTCGCGGCTATATGTCCGTCGGCGCGGCCATGGTTACCGTCGCGCTCGGGCTCGCGGACCGGGCAGAGGCGCGCAGATATGGGTCCCCGCTGGATATCTTTGGTATTGCTGCACCACGGCCGCGCGCGACGGTTCATTCTGCCAACTTCTCCGGCAAGATCCCGCTCCCAAGGCCTCGCCCTGAGGAGGCCCCCAAGGGATCGGCCAAGGCATCGGAGGAGGCTCCTGCGGAGACCGACGGCAAGCCTTCCACGGAAAGGCCTTCCGCAGACAAACCTGGCGCCACCAAGCCCGCCGAGGCGGCGCCGCCGCCCGAGAAACAGGCCTCGGCGTGCCGCCTCGCGCTGACCGAGGAGATCGCTATCGCGCCCTCGATCCCGGATATCCGCGGCCCTGGCGCTTGCGGCGGCGAGGATCTGGTGCGGCTCGAAGCTATCGTGCTGCCGGACAAGCGCAAGGTGGCGGTCAAGCCGGCGGCGATCCTCCGCTGCACCATGGCGTCCGCGATCGCCGATTGGGTGCGCAAGGACGTCGTGCCGCTGGCCGCGAGCCTCGGCTCGACCATCAGCGATCTCGACAATTTCGACAGCTTCGAGTGCCGCGGCCGCAACCGCGTTGTCGGCGCCTTGCTGTCCGAGCACGGCAAGGCCAACGCGATCGATGTGCGCGCCATCAAGCTCGCTAACGGGCAGTCGATCGGCCTGACCGATCGCACCATGTCGCGCGAGTTGCGCGAGCGCGTGCTGCATTCGGTCTGCTCGCGCTTTTCGACCGTGCTCGGTCCCGGCTCGGATTGGTACCACGAGGACCATATCCATCTCGATCTCGCGCAGCGGCGCAACGACTACCGGATCTGCCAGTGGAACCTCTGGGATCCCCTGCCGCAAATTGCCCCGCTGCTGCCGGCCGAACGGCCCGAGGAGGCGCCGCCACGTGAGGTCGCGGCCAAACCCGAAGCCAAGCCCGAGACGAAGCAAGGCGTTGATGACGAGGCGGCGGAGACATCTCCCGCGCCTGCGGACAAATCGGAGGCCGAGGGCAACAAAACCCGGCCGCACAAGCCGGCAACAAAAAAGCGCCGGTAAAACCGGCGCTTTTGAATCTCATAGAGATCAGGACGGGATCAGTAGCTGCCCGCCTGGCCAGTTCCGCCGCCGCCGAGCGCGAGGCGCGAATTGTAGGGCGAATCGCCGTGCTTCGGTTCGAGCACCACGACGATGGTGCCGACCTTGACGCGGCCATAGAGGTCGATCGCGTCCTCGTTGGTCAGGCGGATGCAGCCCGAGGAGATCGAGGCGCCGATATATTCCGGCTGATTTGTGCCGTGAATGCGGAACAATGTGTCCTTGCCGCCCGAATACAGATACATCGCCCGCGAACCCATCGGATTGTCCGGACCGGGGGCGACGAAGGTGGGCACGCCCAGGCGCGAAATTTCGCCGGGGGTCGGGTGCCAGGCCGGCCATTCGGTCATGCTGCCAACCTTGGCAATGCCGGACCAGGCCATGGCTTCTTCACCGACGGTGATGCCGTAGCGGATCGCCTTGCCGCCATCCAGGACGTAGTAGAGGTAATGGTTGTCGGAATCGACCACGATCGAGCCCGGCGATTCCTTGCGGTGGTACTCGACGATGGCGCGGCGGAACGGCTCTGCGACCGGGGTGTTCTCGTACCGAACCTTGGCAAGGAGTTCCTTGTCCTTCGGCTTGAAGGCCTTGGTGTCGGTCGCTTCAAAATGCGTGGCCTGCATGCAGCCCGACAGCATCAGGCCAGCGGCCAAAATACCCAGCGTAACTTTCAGCAACGACATGATTTGGTTCCAATCGACAATAACAAGCTTTCGTGGGGCTTGAGCAGGCCCAATTCCACGATTCCGTTGGCCCTATTATCGTTGAAATCTGCCACAATTCCAGCCTTACGAAGCTTCTCCCGCGCTGCAAGACCTTACCTGTGGCTTTTCTGCCGCAAGTTTTGCGGGCAGAGTCGGTTTCTGGGCAAAACGGTCGCATGTGTCGATTCTGTGCCACAGTTGGGCCACGGCGTCGCCACAAATGCAAACGCTCCGTTAATGTGCTTGTCATCATCAACTTGTCAGAATCGCGCTAAGGGCTGTCAGTCTGTCGCAGGCCCCTGCTGGAGTTGTGCATGTTTTCTGTGTTCGTTCCCTCCGAGTCATCCCTCAAGAAGGCCATCGTCGAGGATCTCGCGGCAGTCCCGGAGCATGCGGTCTGGATCGACCTGGTCAACCCGACCGCGGCCGAGGACAAAGCCGTCGAGAAGCTGTCGGGGATCGCAATCCCGACCCGGGAGGACATGCAGGAAATCGAGATCTCCAGCCGCCTCTATATGGAGAACGGCGCGCGCTACATGACCGCGACGCTGATGTGCCACTCCGATACCGATATGCCCCGGACCACGGCGGTGACCTTTATTCTCGGTGACCACCGCCTGGTAACGGTGCGCTATGACCAGCCCAAGCCCTTTGCGCTGGTCGAGGCCAAGCTGGCCCGGTCCTGCGCGCCGGCCATTACCGGCGAGATGGTGCTGATGGAACTGCTCGATGCCGTGATCGACCGCTGCGCCGACATCCTGGAGCGCTGCGGCGCCGAGATCGACCAGGTCTCGCATGACATCTTCGAGCCGGAGAGCGAGCGCCACGGTCACGCCAAGCAATATTCGCAAATCCTGATCTCGATCGGCCGCAAGGGCGACCTGACCTCCAAGGTTCGCGAGAGCCTGGTCTCGATCGGCCGCGTCGTCGCCTTCCTCTCGGCGGTGGTGGAGGGCGTGAAATGGTCGAAGGACATGCGCGAGCAGCTCAAGACCATGCAGCGCGACGTCGTCTCGCTGACCGATCACGCCTCCTACCTCTCCAGCAAGATCACCTTCGTGCTCGACGCAATGCTCGGGGTCGTCAATCTCGAGCAGAACAACATCATCAAGCTGTTTTCGGTCATGGCGGTTGTCCTGATGCCGCCGACGCTGATCGCCTCGATCTACGGCATGAATTTCAAGTCGATGCCGGAACTCGAATGGGCGCACGGTTATCCGTTCGCGCTGGTGCTGATGCTGATCGCGGCGATCGTTCCGTACTGGATCTTCAAGTGGAAGAAGTGGCTGTAATAGCTACCGAGACCTTACGCGGGAAGCAGAGACACGGTGTCTGGTGTCGCAGAATAGAGCGGGATTGCGGCCGCACGGGGATGTGTGCTCGCCGCCCCAATTCCTCCGGTAAAATTTGAGCGGTGGGCTGAACGTTTGCGCGAAACTTGTCTGCGATAAGGAGCAGGTAAGCCGCGAGGAACAGCCATGGTTGAAAAACACATAACGACGCCCCCCAACGTCATCGATCTGGCGAGCTATCGCCACATCGTGACGAGCGGCAAGGCGTCGTCGATGTCGGCACGCATGTGCCGGCACTGTGGTGCTCCGCTGCTCGACGGCGAGAACGACGACGATTGCTCGACTGCAATCAGCACGGCCGCTCCGCAGCCACGCGAGAGGTCACGTCGGATTCGACTCGATTGAGGAACGGAAGCCAAGGGCGATCCAGGTCTTGCGGCGGCGTTGTCTGGATCGCCTTGCTCCCGTTACCGTAGCTCTTCCCTACCATTGGATCGTAGCATCTGACGGGAAGGTGGCGGCCCCTGCCAGCCCTCCTTATCTCTATTGGCGTTCGCGGCGGAGCCGATTAGGCTCACGCCCGGTGACGTCGGAGACGCCCATGGGTGTTGGAATCAAAGAACCCACCAGGGCCGGGCGCATGTCCGGCGAGCGCTTCCGTGTGTTCCAGGAAGGTCGGCCGGACCATGAGCGCTGGGAGCTTGTCGGAGGTGTCCCGATGATGATGACGCCGCCAACGATTGCGCATAACCGCATCGCGGGGAATCTTGAGCGTCTGCTCAACGACGCGCTCGCGGGTCACGATCAGAGTCGCATCGCAATGCGGCGTCCCGGCATCGAACTTGGGTCGGGCGAATTCCGCCCCGAGCCGGATGTTGCCGTCATCGATGCGGAGTACGAGCCGGACCAGAGGTTCGTCGAGCGAGCCTATCTGCTGGCAGAGATCGTCTCCGCCAGTGACGACACGCGGGTGCCCGCCACCGAAAAAAGGTGGATCGACGTCAAACGAACCATCTACCTCGCGCACGCGGCCTGCGAAGCGGTGCTCATCATCGAGCAGGACCGGATGGAGGTCCGTCTCGACGCGAGAACGCCGAGTGGCGGGAGCTCGCAAACACTCGGCGGGTCCGAGGAATTGAAGCTGCCCGCATTCGGAGTGCAATGCGCCGTTGCTGATCTCTATCAGGGGACACCGTTACAGCCGCGGCGTGGCCGAAAGCGCCCCGCTTGAAGGGCTCTCAGACTCTCCGTCTTTGTACGATGACGAGAGCTTACACGTGCTGGCCGCCGTTGATGTGGATCTCGGCGCCGTTGACGTAAGACGAGGTGTCCGTGCACAGCACATATATGATCTTGGCGACCTCGTCGGGCGTGCCGAGCCGGTGCATCGGGATCTGCTGGTCGACGATCTTCTCGGTGCCCGGCGACAGGATCGAGGTGTCGATCTCGCCCGGCGCAATCGCGTTGACGCGCACGCCGACGCGGCCAAAATCGGACGCCATCTCGCGCGTCAGGGATGCGAGTGCGGCCTTCGAGGTGGCGTAGGCCGCGCCTGCGAAGGGATGCACGCGCGAGCCCGCGATCGAGGTGACGTTCACGACAGAGCCCTTGGCCGTCTTCAGTTCCTCGATCAGCCCGCGCGCCATCATGATCGGCGCGAAGAAATTGACGTTGAACACGTGCGTCCAGGTGTCGAGGTCGGTGTCGATCGAGCCGAGCCTGGAGCCGCCGGCGCCCTTCGGCGAGATTGCGGCGTTGTTGACCAGCGCGTGCAGCATCCCGCCTTCGAGACGGTCGCGGATGTCGGAGATCGCGCGCGTGGTATCGGCGGGGGTGGCGAGGTCGACCTGGATATGGTCCTCAGGGCCCGCGTCCCAAGGACAATCCTCCGGGAACGGATGCCGCGAGCAGGTGATGACGCGCCAGCCGGCCGAGGAGAAACGGATCACGGTGGCATGGCCGATGCCGCGGCTCGCTCCGGTCAGGAGCAGCGTACGGCGCGGCGCATTGGACGACTGCGGCATGGACATCTTTCAGGTTGGAGCATGATCCGGACCCGGAGGGCCGCGTTAGCGCAAAGCGTGCGGCGGCTTTCCGAAAGGATCATGCTCGAACAAAATACTAGGGATACATCCGCGTCTTGGACCATTTCTGGCCGGCCGCGTCACGGCGAAATTCGATGCGGTCGTGCAGACGGAATGGGCGGTCATGCCAGAACTCGATACGCGACGGCGTGATACGCCAGCCGCTCCAGCCCGGCGGCCGCGGCACCTCGCCGATCATGTGCTTGGCGGCGACCTTGGCGATCGCCTGCTCGAAGGCGAAGCGGCTCTCCAGCTCCTGCGACTGCTTGCTCGCCCAGGCGCCGATCTGCGCCTGCTTCGGGCGGGTCGCGAAATAGGCGTCGGCCTCAGCCTCGGTCACCGGCGTCACGTTGCCGCGGATGCGGACCTGACGGCGCAGCGACTTCCAGTGAAAAAGTAACGCCGCCTTAGGATTTGCGGCGAGTTCGCGGCCCTTCTGGCTGGCGATGTGGCTGTAGAAGACGAAACCATCAGTATCGAAGCCCTTCATCAGCACCATGCGCACGTCCGGCAGGCCATCGGGATCGACAGTTGCGAGCGCCATGGCGTTCGGATCGTTCGGCTCGCTCTTGATGGCTTCGTTCAGCCAGGCCTCGAACAGCGCAAACGGCTCGTCGGCGGCGGTGAAATCACCGGATGTTAAGGGTGTCTGGTGTTTCATCGAGGTCGTGTCGGTCATGTCTGGGGTCCGAGTTGCGTCCTGCGGTCCAAAACGCGTCGTTGTCTGCTACCGCCCTATATAGGGTATGGGGACGCGTTGGCCTATCGGCGATCCGGCCGTCCGGCTTCGTCATGACGATCATTCTGATCGGGCTCGGCACCGGCGGTTGCAGCTTTTCCCGCAATGACAAGAGTGCCTACGCCAAGGCGGACGACAGCGACCTCACCGGCTCGATCGCAATGCCGGCCAAGGCGCCGACCGAGACAGATCTCGCCTTCGCCCGCAACGCGGCCTCCGACGTCCTCAGCAAGAACGACAAGGATTCCAGCCAGCATTGGGAGAATCCGGAAACCGGGGCGCGCGGTTCGGTCACGCCGATCGCACAATCCTATGCCGCCGAGGACGGCCGCAAGTGCCGCGACTTCCTGGCAAGCTACGTCAACGGCAGCACCGAAAGCTGGCTCCAGGGCGCGGGCTGCCAAAGCAGCCGTGGCAGTTGGGAGATTCATACGCTAAAGCCGTGGCGGAGCTAGGAATCGCTTCACCAGACTAGTTGCAAAAATACCACTCGCCCCCCACATGAAGCTCAGTGGGCGGGGAGCCCTTTGAACAATTCGATTTCTTGAAGGAGACGTGACGGATGCGCGACCCCTATGAGGTCTTGGGGGTGCCGCGGAGCGCCAACGCTGCCGCGATCAAGAGCGCCTATCGCAAGCTTGCCAAGAAGCACCATCCCGACAGCAACAAGAACGACCCGAAGGCGGCCGAGCGCTTCGCTGAGCTCAATTCGGCCAACGAGATCCTCGGCGACGAGGACAAGCGCAAGCAATTCGACCGCGGCGAGATCGACGCCGACGGCAAGCCGCGCTTCCAGGGCTTTCCGGGCGGCGGTGGGCCGCGCGGGCGTGCGGGTCCCGGCGGATTCGAGAGCTATACGTTCCGCGGCGGCGGCGCGGGCCCTGGTCCGGGTGGCGGCGCGTTCGAGGACATTCTCAACAGCATGTTCGGCGGTGGGCCGCGTCCGCGCCCCGGGGCCGGCGGCGGTGCACAGTTCGAATTCGACACCGGCGGGATCGGGCTCGATCTCGACGTCAATGTCGCCATGACCGTCTCGCTGGAGGAGGCGGTGAAGGGCGGCGAGAAGCGCGTTCGGCTGCCGAACGGCAAGGAACTCAACGTCAAGATTCCGGCCGGCGTGACCGAGGGCCAGCAGATCCGGTTGCGGGGACAGGGCGAGAGCGCTCAGGGCCATCCGCCGGGCGATCTCCTGATCACGATCAGCATCGCGCCGCATCCGTTCTTCAAGATCGAGGGCGCTGATCTCAGGATCGACCTGCCGGTCACGCTTTACGAGGCGGTGCTTGGCGGCAAGGTCCGCGTGCCCACCCTCGGCAATGCCGTGGAGCTTTCGGTCCCGCAAAACACCTCCAGCGGCCGGACCTTCCGCCTCAAGGGCAAAGGATTGCCAAAAACTGGCGGAACCGGGGATCTCTTCGTCACTGTCAGGATTATGTTACCGGACGGGAACGATGCCGAGCTTGAAGCATTGATGGAGAAGTGGCGGGACCAGCGCCCCTACAATCCACGTAGCGGGCTTGGCTAACGCATGATCTGGAAAAGTGTGAAGGGGTTCTCCTAAAGACTGAGAGCGTCGTCCATCGGGATGATGCTCATCATATGCCCGAGGCGTGGTAGCCCTTCTTGGCACGTGCTTGACGTGTCGGCTGTCCGGCGGGGCAGCCGATAAAAAGGTGCGGCCTCGAGAGGGGGACCAGCGCGGTACCAAAAACCCCAATCGAGGCCGCCCGCGTCGATCGGCGGATCGAACGCTGCTCATTTTCGCGTGATCATCCGGTGCGATAATGAGACGCGCCGATGTCTTCATTCCAAATTTTCAATGTCGGAATCGAGGCACCGCCATTGCGTGGTTGTCTAGGTGCCGCTTTTCTCTGCCTGGTCGTAGACGGCCTGCGCCACTTTGGTCAGCCGGTCGCGGTCACCGCCACCGCTGACGACGTAGCCGACGCCGCGCTCCGACCAGAACAGCGCCCCGTCCTTGTCCGTTCGGGCGTAGCGCATCTGCGTCGCGCCATTCTCGGTCTTGGCGGTGTAGATCGTGTACCGCTCGCCCGAGGCGCCCTCATACATCAGGAACGACGCCGGCCCGTTTGGCCCCGGCAAAAGCCGGCCACCGACGAGCTTCAGTCCACTCGCCTCCAGGTTCGGTGCAAACACGGTCCAGCCGCAGCGTCTGGTCAGCCAGGCCTGGAGGTGGTCGCGCTCGTTGCCGCCGACCTCGACGGGATGGCGAACCTCGACGACGTAGAGGCGGTGGGCGTCGAGCGCGTCGGTCGTAAAGCTCTGGAAGGTCGAGGGCGCGTTGGCGGCACCGTGCGCCAGCCAGCCGGCGGTGCCGCCGGCGAGGAAGGCCACCAGCACGGCCGCGGCGGCGCCATACAGCCAGTGCCGCGGGCGGCGCTCCAGCCGTTCGAGCTCCAGCCGCGCCGGCACCGGCTCCTGGGCGACGGAATCGTAGCGGGCGTGCAGCATCTCGGCCATGGCACGCCAGGACTGCACGCGCTCGGCATCCTCAGGCTG
Organism: Bradyrhizobium sp. WSM4873; assembly: GCF_055811355.1. Lineage (NCBI taxonomy): Bacteria > Pseudomonadati > Pseudomonadota > Alphaproteobacteria > Hyphomicrobiales > Nitrobacteraceae > Bradyrhizobium > Bradyrhizobium sp. WSM4873. The sequence goes on from NZ_JBVVPS010000029.1 coordinate 64,760, forward strand.
CGCGGCAAGCCAGCCCTCGACATCGGCGCGGCGCTCGGCCGGCAGCTCGCCGTCGACATAGGCGTGCAGTTCGTCCTCGGTCACTGGGATCTTGCGGTCGTTCATATCGATCGTCTCTGGCTCTGCGGCCCAAAATGTTTTTCGTGGTTCAACTGCGTCGCTTCCCATGCCATGCAGGAGAAGCGACCGGGGCGATGCATCAATCCTGCCATCATTTCACCCGCCTGAGCGCCGGGCGCTCACCCTCCAGCGAGGCTTTGACGTGGGCGCGGGCGCGTGCCAGGCGCGACATCACGGTGCCGATCGGCACGCCCTGGATGTCGGCGACCTCGCGGTAGCTCATGCCCTCCAGCATCACCAGCAGCAGCACCGAGCGTTGCTCCTCGACGAGCGTCGCCAGCGCCCTCTCGATATCGCGCCCTTCGGCTTCGGTCCCGCTGGCATCCGGATTGTTCTCCGTCAGCTGCATGAATTGCGGCCGCCGTGCCAGCGAGCGCCGCCGGTTCTTGTTCAGGTTGGTCAGGATCGTATAGAGCCAGCTCCTGACGTCGCCCCCGAGGAAGAGACGCTCCGAACGCAGCGCCCGCACCAGCGTATCCTGCACCAGATCGTCGGCCGCATCCGCCTCGCGCGTAAGCGCGCGGGCGTAGCGGCGCAACGCCGGGATCATGGCTTCAACGCTCTGGCGAAACGCACTCATTGCGGTCTTGACGTCCTGATGTTCGGCGCGAGCGCCACAACGATCATAACACCCGAGCGGAACGGCTATTCCGGCGCTTGAAACAGCGTTAACGCCGCGTATTAGGACTGTACCGCAAGGGAGGGCTGGTGTACCTCCAAACCTCACCGGGAGCTCGACGGGACGTTAGCAAATGGCGCAGAATTCAGGTCTGATGCAGGGCAAGCGGGGCGTGGTCCTCGGCGTTGCCAACAACCGCTCGATCGCCTGGGGCATTGCCAAGGCATGCCACGCGGCCGGCGCCGAGCTCGCCTTCACCTATCAGGGCGATGCGCTGAAGAAGCGCGTCGAGCCGCTCGCCGCCGAGATCGGCGGGCTCGTGCTCGGCCATTGCGACGTCACCGATGCCGCGACCATCGATGCGGCCTTCGCGGTGCTGAAGGAGAAGTGGGGCAAGATCGACTTCCTGGTGCATGCGATCGCCTATGGCGAGCAGCTCGACGGCCGCTACGTCGACACCACGCAGGAGAATTTTTCGAAGTCCCTGCTGATCTCCTGCTACTCGTTCACGGCCGTGGCGCAGCGCGCCGAGAAGCTGATGGCCGACGGCGGCTCGCTCATCACGCTCAGCTATTACGGCGCCGAGAAGTGGATGCCGCATTACAACGTCATGGGCGTTGCGAAAGCGGCGCTCGAAGCGAGCGTGCGTTACCTCGCCGCCGATCTCGGCGAGAAGAACATCCGCGTCAACGCGATCTCCGCGGGGCCGATCAAGACCCTCGCGGCGTCCGGCATCGGCGATTTCAGATATATCCTGAAGTGGAACGAAGCCAACGCACCGCTGCGGCGCAACGTCTCCACGGAAGACGTCGGCGGCAGCGCGCTGTATTTCCTCTCCGACCTCTCGCGCGGCGTCACCGGCGAGGTGCACCACGTCGATTCCGGCTATCACGTGCTCGGCATGAAGCGCCCGGACGCGCCGGACATTTCGTTCGGCGGGAAGGACTAACTTTCACCCAGCAATGCCCGTGCCCACGATCTATTACCTTCGCCACGGCGAGACCGAGTGGAATGCGCTCGGGAGGCTTCAGGGCATCAAGGACATTCCGCTGAACGCACGCGGTCGCGGTCAGGCTGTGCAGGCCGGCGGCATTCTCGCCGATCTCTTCAAGCGCGAGGGCCGCGACAAGGCCGCGTTACCCTACGTGTCGAGTCCGCTTGGCCGCGCGCGAGAGACCATGGAACTGGCGCGGAGCAAGCTCGAACTGCCGACTGCGGACTATACGCTCGACGATCGCCTGCGTGAGATCGGCTACGGCTCCTGGGAGGGACTGACGCTGGCCGAGAGCGAGGCCTCCGATCCCGAGATCTACGCCCGGCGCCTCGCTGACAAATGGACGGTGGGCCCCGCGGGCGGGGAGACTTACGCCGATGTCCAGGTCCGCGTGCGCGCCTGGTACGACCAGCTCCGGACCGACACCGTCGCGGTCGCCCATGGTGGGACCTGCCGGGCCCTGATGGTTTCACTCGGCCTGGAGACGCCGGCGAGCGCCGCCGAACTCTACATCGAGCAGGGCGCCGTCTACGTGTTCCGGGACGGGCGACTGGAGAAGTTCAGTTAAGGCGGCTCGCTTCCGCGTCCTCCGCCGTCATGCCCGGGCTTGTCCCGGGCATCCACGCCCTTTTTGCGCTTGTGGGCCAAGAACGTGGATGGCCGGGACAAGCCCGGCCATGACGACTGTGTCGGGCATTTGACCCCAATTTCAGGGCGAGTTAAGTCAGCACTGACTTACGAGTTAGATACGAATGTCCTTCAACACCTTCGGCCATATGTTCCGCGTCACGACCTTCGGCGAGAGCCATGGGGTGGCGATCGGCTGCGTGGTCGACGGCTGCCCGCCCATGATCCCGCTCGTCGAGGCCGACATCCAGGGCGACCTTGATCGCCGCCGGCCCGGCCAGTCGCGCTTCACGACCCAGCGTCGGGAAGCGGACCAGGTCAAGATCCTGTCCGGCGTGATGGCGCATCCCGAGACCGGCGTGCAGGTGACGACGGGCACGCCGATCGGGCTCCTGATCGAGAACACCGACCATCGCTCGAAGGACTATTCCGAGATCAAGGACAAGTTTCGCCCTGGTCATGCCGACTTCACCTATGAAGCGAAGTACGGCCTGCGCGACTATCGCGGCGGCGGCCGCTCGTCGGCGCGCGAGACCGCGACGCGCGTCGCCGCCGGCGCGATCGCGCGAAAGGTGCTGCCCGACGTGAAGGTGCGCGGCGCGCTGGTGCAGATCGGGCCGCACAAGATCGACCGGGCGAAGTGGGACTGGGACGAGATCGCGAAGAATCCGTTCTTCTGTCCCGACAAGGACAAGGCCGCGTTCTTCGAGACCTATCTCGACGGCATCCGCAAGAACGGCTCCTCGATCGGCGCGGTGATCGAGGTCGTCGCCGAAGGCGTGCCGGCTGGCCTTGGCGCGCCGATCTACGCCAAGCTCGACGCCGAACTCGCCTCCGCAATGATGAGCATCAATGCGGTGAAGGGCGTCGAGATTGGCGCCGGCTTTGCCGCGGCCGAACTGACCGGCGAAGAGAACGCCGACGAGATGCGCACCGGCAATGACGGCACGCGTTTTCTGTCCAACCACGCCGGCGGCGTGCTGGGCGGTATCTCCACCGGACAGCCGGTGGTGGTGCGCTTTGCGGTGAAGCCGACCTCGTCGATCCTGCAGCCGCGTCTCACCGTCGATCGCAACGGCGCCGACACCGAGATCATGACCAAGGGCCGCCACGATCCCTGCGTCGGTATCCGCGCCGTTCCCGTCGGCGAAGCCATGATGGCCTGCGTGCTGGCGGATCATTTCCTGCGCGACCGCGGCCAGGTCGGGCGCTAGCGTTGCGCGAGGCGCTTGTATCGCGCCACTAGCCCACCGCGCAGCTTGACGATCCCACAACTTCGTCCGCAAATGCCGACATGGAAAGCTCCGAGCTCCAACGTATCACCAGCTGGCTGATCGACGGCGCCTGGTCGTCGAAGACCCCGGCCGAGATGACGGCGGAAGCCTGCGAACGGATGGTCGCAGCCGGTCTGCCGCTATGGCGGTTCGGCATCTTCATCCGCACGCTGCATCCCGAAATTTTCGGCCGCAACTTCATCTGGCGGGAGGGCGAGGAGGTCGAGATCGGCACGGTCGATTTCGAGATCCTGGAGACGCCGGAATTCGCCAGAAGTCCGCTGCGGGTCGTGTTCGAGCAGGGACTTGAGGTGCGGGGACGCATGGACGATCCCGGCAGCAAGCATTTCCCTTTTTTCGACGACATGCGTGCCGAAGGCGTAACCGACTACGTCGCGACGCCAATGCAGTTTCTCGACGGCTCGGTCCACGCGACGAGCTGGACCACGCGCCATCCAGGCGGCTTCAGCGATGACCAAATCGCGGCGATTCACGCGATCATCAAACCGCTCGCGCGCATCACCGAGATCATCAGCCTGCGCCGCACCGCCGAGATGCTGCTCGACACCTATGTCGGCAATCGTGCCGGCGCGCGCATCCTTGGCGGTCAGATCCGCCGCGGCCACAACGACACCATGCAGGCTGCGATCTGGCTCTCCGATCTGCGCGGCTTCACCGCACTGTCGGACCGGCTGCCGGCCGAGACCGTGGTCGAGATCCTCAACCATTATTTCGACTGCCAGGTCGCCGCGATCCGCGGCCATGGCGGCGAGGTGCTGAAATTCATGGGCGACGGCCTGCTCGCGGTATTCCCGATCGACGAATATGTCGGCGATGCCGCGCATGTCTGCACGCGGGTGCTGGAGGCGGCGCGCGAATCCCGCGCCAGCGTCGAGGCGCTCGCGTATCCTGTCGGCGACGTCGTCGAGCGCTTCCGCTTCGGCGTCGCGCTTCACGTCGGCAACATCCTCTACGGCAATATCGGCGGCGGCAACCGCCTCGATTTCACCTGCATCGGCCCCGCCGTGAACCTTGCCGCCAGGCTCGAGAAGATCACGGGTCGCCTGGGACGGACCGTCGTCGCCTCGGAGGGCTTCGCCAATGTCTGTCGCCACGACTGGCACGAACTCGGCGAATTTCCGATCGCGGGCTTCTCAAAGGCGCAGCGCGTGTACGGGCTGACTGAGGAGACACCGGCGCTAGTCGACTGAGCGCTATTCCTCCGGCTCCGTGGTGAACAGCAGGGGATACCCCTTGGTGCGGCCGGCATCCGTTGCGCGGGTAGCCTTGGTCTCGGCGACATCCTTGGTGAAAACTGCGACCACGCAGGCGCCGAGCTTGTGGGCGGTGATCATCACCTTGTAGGCCTGATCCTCGGTCATGCGGAACTCGGCCTTGAGGATCATCGTGACGAATTCGCGGGGCGTAAAGTCGTCGTTGATCAGGATGACCTTATGCAGCTTCGGCCGCTCGACCTTGGTCTTCGTCCTGGTTTTCGGTTTGGCAACGGTATCGTTCATTCCGCCTCCCGGATATGGCGGGCTCGGGTTCCTGCCGGCGCGCTCAGCCCGCGGCCTTCTCACCATATTGCAGGACCTGCAGCTTCTCCAAGGTGATCAGGCCGCTCGACATCATGCCATCCAGGATGGGCAGGAATGCATTGATGTTGTCCTCGCTGTCGACGATCTCGATCAGCAGCGGCAGGTCTTCCGAGAGCCGCAGAATCTTCGACGTGTGCAGCCGGCTCGACTTGCCGAAGCCCATGGGGCCGCGCAGCACGGTGGCGCCGGCCAGATGCCGCTCGCGCGCCGTCATCACGATCGCTTCATAGAGCGGCTTGCCGTCGAAATGGTCGTTCTCGCCAATGAAGATCCGGAGCGAAACTGCCTGATTGGGGATTTGCATGATTAGCTCCTTCGCAAGCGGTTGGTGCCGCTGGCCATCATATGGCCTGCCCATACCGACACCAGCCAGCAAATGACGGACGCCGCGATATAGGCGAGCGCCGTATATTTCATGCCGCCGTGGAGCAGGCGGAAGGTCTCCAGGCTGAAGGTCGAAAAGGTCGTGTAGCCGCCGCAGAACCCGGTCATGACGAACTGCCGGTGCTCGGGCCGTGCCAGCAGGCGGCCGTCGGGCCCGGTCAGCGTCGCGTAGAAGCCGATGATCAGTGAGCCCGTGGCGTTGATAAACAGCGTCGCGACCGGGAAGCCGGGGCCGGTGTCGAGCGCAAGCCCGACCAGATAGCGCGTCAGCCCGCCGACCACGCTGCCGGCGGCAATCCAGGCATAGAGCGTCGCGGTGCGCCAGTGATCGGCAGAGGAGGGGGACTTCATCTGCCTCTAGCCTCCCAGAGTGTCCGCGAGGAGGAAGCCGCAACTGACGGCCGCGAGGCAGAGCACGACCGAGACCGCGACATTTCCGAGCGCGTGCATCGCCTCGCCGTTGCGCGCCAGCGTCAGCGTTTGCAGGCTGAACGAGGACACCGTGGTGTAGCAGCCAAGAAAGCCGGTGACCGCGAACAGCCATGGATCGGGCGCGGCGAAGACCGAGCCCGGATGGGTCGCCAATGCGCCAAAAATGCCGATCAGAAAGGCGCCGGTGACGTTGATGGTCACGGTGCCCCACGGAAACGTCTCGCCCAGCCGCCGGGCGATCACGCCGGAGATAAAATAGCGCGCGCAGCCGCCCAGCACGCTGCCGATCATGATCGCAAGCACTCCGCTCAGCACGGCGAACAGCCCCCCGTCATCGTTTCTCCTCCATTGCCAGCCCGTTGCCGACGGCGAACAGCCCTATGAGCGCGACGAGGGCGAAGCCGAGCCCGGCCAGGAACGTGCCGGCCGGACCATAGGCATCCCACAAGGCGCCGGCGATCACGCTTGCGGCCAGCATGGCAAGGCCGGTGAACAGGTTGAAATAGCCGAACGCGGTGCCACGCAAGCCCGGTGGCGCTACGTCGGCGACGAGGGCCGAGAGCAGGCCTTGCGTCAATCCCATATGCAGTCCCCACAGCACGACGCCGAGGGCGAGGCCCCCAAGGTTTGGCAGCAGCGCGAGCGCGAGATCGGCGCCGGCGAGGAAGACGAGGCCAAGCGCGAGCAGGCCGGTGCGGTTGATCCGGTCCGAGAGCGCGCCGGCCGGATAGGCCGACAACGCATAGACGATGTTCATCAGCACCAGCACGGCCGGCACCCACATCGCATTGAGCCCGATGTTCTGTGCGCGCAGGATCAGGAAGGCCTCGCTGAAGCGCGCCAGCGTGAACACGACGCCGACCGCGACCACGCGCCAGTACACGGACCCGAGCTGGCGCATCGCGGCGGTATTCAGCGGATTCCTTGACGGCTCTCGGCTTGGGTCCGGCTCCGGCTCGCTCACCGCGAACGCGATCAGTCCGAACGACAGGAAGCCCGGCAGCACGGCCACCCAGAACACCATCGTAAAATTGTCCGCCGTCCACCACATCAGGCCGATCGCCATGAGCGGCCCGACGAACGCACCGATCGTATCGAGCGACTGACGCAGGCCGAAGCTCGCGCCGCGCAAACCGATAGGTGCGATATCGGCGATCAGTGCATCGCGCGGCGCGCCGCGAATGCCCTTGCCGACGCGGTCGATGAAGCGCGCGGCAACCAGCCATCCGACGCTGGGGGCAAGCGGGAATAGCGGTTTTGTCAGCGCGGCGAGCCCGTAGCCGAGCGCGGCGAGAAATTTGCGCCGGCCGAGCCAGTCGGACAACGCGCCGGAGAAGATCTTCGTGATCGAGGCGGTCGCCTCCGCAATGCCCTCGATGAAGCCGACGGTGAGCGTGGTGGCGCCGAGCACGGTGACAAGATAGACCGGCAGCAGTGCGTGGATCATCTCGGAAGAGACGTCCATCAGCATCGAGACGAAACCGAGCACCCAGATTCCCCTGGGCAGCCCCGCACGCGCAGCATTCGGTGTTGTCGTCGTCACGTCCAGGACTTCTCCTCGGCCTCTGCTTGACCTCTGCTCGACCTCTCCTTGGCCTTCGCACCAGGCAACAAAAAACCCGCCAGCGGCGGGTTTGTCCATGCTCCCGCCGAAGACAGAGGCCTGAAAATTGCCCCTCCTCAAGCAGGAGTCACCAGCCCACTACGGTCACAGGCAGCCGGGCGGTTGTCGGGGGACTCCATCCCCATCTGTGTCGTCAGCCTAGCATGGAAATGGCGCCGGACAAGTGGGCGGGGTGCTCTGTCCCGTGGCCCGTTCTTCCGGGAGCGCACGATCGCGCAGTCCGCGGCGCGAGCGCGGCAACATGGCGGCAGCTTTGCGTGATGCTTCGCAATCCCCGACCCGCAAGTCCTAACGCGCAAATCCCTAACTGGAATGTGAAGCGCAAGCGATCTTCGGACTTTGCGGCAAGGCGATTGCATGTCACCATCGCGTCATACGACGGGAGGCTGCGATGCGCTTGCTGTTCTCGATCGGGGCTGTGCTGGTGACCGGCATGTTTGCCGGAGGGGACGTCGCGGGCATCGCGGCACCAGGACCCAAATTCGAGTCGCCTAAAATTCAGCCGCAGCGGCAAGCAGCCGACAGGGACGCACAGACGGTCGATGTCGAGCTGATCCTCGCTGTCGACGTCTCCTACTCCATGGACATGGACGAGCTCGCAATCCAGCGTGAAGGCTATGCGCAGGCGATCCAGTCGAAGGAATTCCTGCAGGCGCTGAAGCTGGGTCCGAACGGCCGCATCGCGGTGACTTATTTCGAGTGGGCCGCCTCAACCGACCAGAAGATCATCATTCCCTGGCGCCTGATCGACGGACCGGAGACCGCCGATGCCGTCGCCGCCGAAATCCTGAAGACGCCAATCCGGCGCGCCTCGCGCACCTCGATCTCCGGCGCGATCAGTTTCGCGATGCCGCTGTTCGACGAGGATCCCTATCGGGGCTTGCGTCGTGTGATCGACATTTCCGGTGACGGTCCCAATAACAATGGAACTCCGGTCGCGATTGCGCGCGACGCAGCGATCGAGAAGGGCATCGTGATCAACGGCCTGCCGATCATGGTCAAGGAGCCGTCCTATTCGACCATGGATATCGACAATCTCGATTTCTACTATGAGGATTGCGTCATCGGCGGCCCCGGTTCCTTCGTCATCACGATCAAGGACCGCGACAAGTTCAAGGAAGCCATCCGCACCAAGCTCTTGATGGAGGTTGCGGGCCGTATGCCGGAGCGCCCGGTGATGCGGGTTGCGGAGAAGGACAAGGAGCCGCGTGTGAACTGCATGATCGGCGAGAAGATCTGGTCGGACCGCTGGGGTCGCTAGATGCGCCACCTCCGATCACGACATTTGTTGGCTTCGTCCCGCGGTTGAATTTAACCGTTCGTTAATCGGTGGGTGGCCCTAATCCAATTGTTTCCGTCAATGACCTGATATTGCTGGCCGGCGCGCAGACGAAGGCGGGTTTGTCAGACTGGTCCGCCGAGCAACCAATGGCCATCGTCACGCAGAGCACCAGCCAGATTTCTCCTGCCAGCGAGCGGGTCTATCACCAGAGCAACCTGCTCGGTGAATGGAAGGGCAATTGGGCGGGAAACAATCAGGCCGTCGGCTTCAAGGTCGTGAACATCCGCGGCGCCCGCGCGCAGGTGGAATACACCCATAACGGGCACACCGAACGTGGTTTTGGCAAGGTCGACGGTGCAACCATCAGCTTCGGTTCGGTCACGATCGGGACCAAGAACGGCAAGAATGCGGCGCTCGTGTTCTCCGCCGGCGGCGGTCAGGCCAGTGCATCACTTGAAAAACAGGCGCCGCCCGCCTCCGAAAGCCGTCTCATCGGAAGCTGGGGTGGCTATTCGGCCGACAACAACAAGAGCGCGAGCTTCCGGGTCGTCTCCATCACCGGCAACGAGGCGCTGGTCACGACCACCATCGACGGCGTCACCCGGCAGGGCACCGGCATCGTCTACAAGAACGTGGTCATGTTCGGACAAACGCAGATATCGACGGACGACGGAAAGAACGGCAAGGTCATCTTCCAGGTTGGAAACAAATCTTTCCAGGTAGGGGTGACGAAATTACCGCCGTCCGACACGTCGTCCTCGGTGGACAAGACGGCGTAGCCGATCACGGCTGCTGCGCGCTGGACCGCGTCAGCGCCTTCAATTGCCGGTCGATCTGACGCAAGACGTCGCAGGCGGGCGTCAAAGCGCCATTGCCGATCAGTCGCCAGATCTCCTTCGCCTGCTCATCCAGATGCGGAATTGTCAGTGGTAACCGCGCTGCTTCCGATAGCGCGCCCTTCTCGTTGATGAGATAGCGCTCGTTCAGCGCGAACACGATCTGCGCAACGCAGGCCAGCGATCGGTAGACGCATCCGGCGATATGGGTCTGCTCGTTGCGTGCGGCCGCAAGCTCCGCATTCTCGATGCCGAAGAGGATTTCCCACTGGAAGCGCCGGATCAGGGCATCCCGCAGCGGTTCCGGGTAGGGCAGCGCGATCGATTTCAACCGATTGATCAGGTCTTGCGGATCGCGCAGTGGTTGGCAATAGGCGATCTCGCCCATCCAAATCGCCGAGCAGAAGCCGTGTGGATGGCCGGGCTGGTAGTCCATGGTGATGATGCCGGCCCGGCAGGATTCCATGACGGCTTCGACAGCGTCGGCGTTGCGATAGAGCAGGTCGACCTTTTGTCCGCCGACGGACAGCCAGGCACCTCCGATGATCCACGGCCCCCATTCCCCGATCTTCGTCACCGCCGTGACGGCAGGATCGTCGGCGATTTCCTTTGCGGCGGCCAGCAAGCGTTCGGTATCCAGCGGAAGCGCTGCTTTGAAATACAGGCCGATGTCATAGTCGGACGCGGCGTGCCCGCGGCCGCGCGCGCGTGAGCCGCCGAGTACGACGGCCGCAACGCCCGGCACCTCGGCGAAAGCGGATGTCAGGTGTGTGAGCAGCGGATCGTGCGACATGGACAGCGGTTGCGGAGTTGCTATTTGGCGGCGAGCGATGGCAGCGGCGGCTCGCTGTCGTTAGGCGCGTCCGCCTGCATGGTGATCAGGGGCATCGAGACCAAATCGTAATAGCCGATCAGCCCGATGATATCCATGATGCCGCGCTCGCCGAATTTCTGCTGGCCGGCCGGTAGATTCGTCCGACACCTTCTTATCGCGATAGAGCGCCATCGCAAATTCATAGAGAGCGGCTTGTCATCCTCCCGTCGCGACGAACTCGCGCCGCCTTGTCCGATCGCCAGCTTACGTTGCGGCGCGAGCGACGCAAGGATGGCGGCGCCAGGCGGGGCTGTAGCATCGGCATGACCATATGCCGCAGCCACGCGCCGGAATGAGGAAGATCAGATCCGCGCCTCCAGAATCAGATTGAAGGGCGTTTCAGCAGCGCGGCGGAAGCGCGTCAGTCCGCCCTCTCGCGCGACGTTGCGCAGCCTTGCCTCGCCCGCTTGGGCGCCCAGTCCGAGGCCCACCTCCTGGTCGAGCGAGGCTGGCGTGCAGATCATGGTCGACGCCGCATAATAGACCCGCCCGACCGGGTTGAGATTGTCCTCGAGGCGGTCGCCTGCGAACGGCTCGACCAGCATGCAGGTGCCGTCCTTTGCCATGGTCTCGCGCACGTGGCCGATGGCGCCGACGGGATCGCCCATGTCGTGCAGGCAATCGAAGAAGCAGACGAGATCATAGCCCTCGGCCGGATAGGTCTTGGCGGAATGAACAGCGAAGCTGACCCGGTCGCCCAATCCGGCCTCGGTGGCCGCCTTTCGCGCGGCCTCGATCGAACCCTCGTGATAGTCGAAGCCGTAGAAGCGGGAGTTCGGGAAGGCTTCCGCCATCAGCCGTGTCGAGACGCCGTGCCCGCAGCCGACATCGGCGACCTTGGCGCCGCGCTTCAGCTTGTCCACGACGCCGTCGAGCGCGGGCAGCCATTCCTGCACCAGATGGTGCATGTACCCGGTGCGGAAGAAGCGGGCGGTGCCGCAGAACAGGCATTCGCTGCGCCGGTTCCAGCCGACGCCCTTGCCGGATTTGAATGCGTCCGAGACCTTCGGCTCGTCGAGAAACGCCGAGGCAATGACATTGCCGAACGCGCCGAGGAACACCGGACTGTCCTCATCGGCAAGCGCCATCGCCTGCTCCGGCAGCATCGAGAATTTTGCCGAAGCGGAATCGTATTCGATGTAGCCGGACGCCGCCTGGCTTGCGAGCCATTCGCGGACGTAGCGCTCCGCCGTCCCGGTGGCGTTTGCGAGCTCGGACGAGTTCATCGGTCCCTTGGCGGCAAGGGTACGGTAGAGACCGAGCTTGTCCCCGAGCAGGACCAGCGACGCATTCATCGCCGCCCCGAATTCGGTGACCATCTTGCCCATAAAGGCATTCAACCTGTCGGAATTGACCTCCATGACAGCCTCCGTGCTGACGCGCCCCCTTAGGTGGGTCAATCCGGCATGCGGGAAGTTCAAACTGGCAGGAAAACGTGATCCCGGAACTCAAGGGAAGACTGGTGTCGCTATGCTGGCATTCATGATGTCTGGTGGGTATAATTCGCAAGCTTTTCGACGGTTATTTGGATGTCCAGGCTTACACGCTCTTGCGGTCTCGCGGTTTTTCTTGCCCTGCTCTGCCTCGGCGAAGCGCCGGCTCATGCGCAAGGCGCACCCCTGCAATATTGGATCCCCGGCGGACCTTTCGGCTTCGGCGGCGTTGCCGGCCAGAGCGCCGACAGCTACGGCAATTTCCCGAGCTTCAATGGCGGCGACGCAAGCGGCCGCAGCAATTTTGCGAACGGCTTCTTTGTCGGCAGCCAGCATGGCAATCTCAACTGGAGCGGCCTCAGCCCGGCCGGACTGAGCGGCAATTTCAGCGCGCTCTCCTACGACAGCACGCAGTTCGGCTACAACACCAAGACGGCGGGCGGCATGCCTGTCACGTTCTTTGCCGGTTTCGACACCCTGAAATACGGCAACGGCATCGGCAGCTCGCTTGCGCCGCTCACCTCCAGCGCCTCGCCCGGCTACGGCGCATTTGCGGGTGTCGAGTTCAAGCCGACCTCCAACCTCAGCCTGTCGTTCGGGGCCGGGTTCACCCAGCAGGATTCGGGCCGCATGGATAGCGATCTCAGATCGAACATGCTGCCTGGCGAGTCGCCGGCGTTGAGTGGCCTTCGGCGCTAACTAGTCTAGCGCGTGAACTTCGCAACGAGCTCGACATGCGGCGTGTGGCGGAACTGATCCACCGGCACGACTACGTCGATGTTGTAGCCGCCATCGATCAGCAGCCGCGCGTCGCGGGCAAATGTCCCGACGTTGCAGGAGACCGCGACCACCACAGGCACCTTGCTGGCGGCGAGCTTCAGCGCCTGTGCCTGCGCGCCCTGGCGCGGGGGATCGAACACCACTGCATCGAAATCGCGCAGCTCCTGCGGCACCAGAGGGCGGCGGAACAGGTCGCGCGGCTCGCACCTGATCGGCTTGAGGCCGGGCGTGCGCGCGGCTTTCGCAAGGGTTGCGACCGCACCGGCATCGTTGTCGTAGGCCGTGACGCGCGCCTTCTCTGCAAGCCGCAGAGCGAATGGCCCGACGCCGCAGAAGAGATCGAGCACCTCCTTGGCCTTGCCGATGCGCTCCGCAACGAGCGCGGCCAGCGTCTCTTCGCCAGCAACGGTTGCCTGCAGGAACGAGCCCGGCGGCAGAGTCACTTCAGCACGGCCCATCTTCACGGTCGGCGCCAGGCGTTGCAGCACCAGTTCGCCATGCCGTGTCAGCCGCGCCAGACGGTGCTGCTCGGCGACGCGCGACAGCGCCGTCACGAGCGGGGTTGGCAGCGGACCGGAGCCGCGCACGTCGACATCGAGACCGTTGGCGGTTGCGGTGACCTGGATGTCCAGCGGTTTCGTTACTGACATTTTGGACGTCAGCAGTTCGGCGAGCGCCCAACCGGCATCGAGTGCACCCTCGAGCCCGGGATCGAGGATCGGGCAGCGATCGATCGGGATGACGTCGTGCGAGCTGGCAGCCGAGAAGCCGACCTTGAGGATGTCATGGGTGCCGAACCGGCCGTGCAGCGTGATGCGCCTGCGCCCCGCACCGTGGGCATCGACCAGCGACGCCACCTCGCAGTCGATGCCGGCCTGGGCCAGGGTCTCGACCACGATGCCGCGCTTCCAGGCGTGATACGGTTCAGTCGCCCAGTGCTGGATCGCGCAGCCGCCGCAGACGCCGAAATGCGGACAGAACGGCGCGACGCGCTCGGGGCTGGCGACATCCACCGCCAGCAGCTTGCGGCGGTCGGGATGGTTGCCGACGACATGATCGACCTCGACGGTCTCGCCGCCGAGCGTGTAGGGCACATAGACGGTATCGCCGGCGTGGAGCGAGACGCCGTCGCCGCGATGGCCGACGTGATCGATCGTCACGCGCTCAACCACGGCGCGCGCCCAGGAAGAATTCGATGTTGCCGTCGCCGCCGGTGATCGCCGACGGGAACACCTCGATATCGGTGCAGCCTAGCGAGGCCGCAAAGGCTGCGATGTCCTCGCAGATCTCGCGGTGCACGGCGGCGTCGCGGACGATGCCCTTCTTGTTGTGCTTCCGCTCCGCCTCGAATTGCGGCTTGATCAGCGCCAGCAGGCTCATCGGCGCGGCGGCCAGCGACAGCGCCACGGGCAGCACCGTCTTGAGCGAGATGAAGCTGACGTCGATCACGACGACATCGGGCCGCGCCGGCAAACGCTTGCCGTCATAGGCGCGGATGTCGGTCTCTTCCATCGACACGATCTTGGAGTGCCTGCGCAGCGAGGGATGCAATTGGCTGGTGCCGACATCGACGGCAAAGACCAGACTCGCGCCGTTCGCCAGCAGCACCTCGGTGAATCCGCCGGTGGACGCGCCGACGTCGAGGCAGACATGGTCCTCGATCTCGATCGGGTAGCGCTCCAGCGCGCCGGCGAGCTTGACGCCGCCGCGAGAGACGTAGGGGTGCGCGGGCTCGGCCTGGATCACGGCGTCCTCGGCGATGGTCTCGGACGGCTTTGCGACCTGCTTGTCGTCGGCGGTGACGAGCCCGGCCTCGATCGCCGCGCGCGCCCGCGCCCGGCTCTCGAACAGGCCGCGCTCGACCAGCAGAACATCCGCGCGCTTGCGGGCAGGGGACATCATCTCTCCAAAGACGCCTGAGGCGCTTATGTAGCGATCAATCGCGCGGCCGCCATCCGGACGCAAGCCTCGAACGCGGCCAGATCGTGCCAGACGTCGATCGGCATCTGCGCCGGCGTCACCAGCGGGCAGCCATGCAGCTCCAGCGCGTGGATCATCATGAGATTGTCGACGAGGCCAAAATCCTCGACCGTCAGCCCCTGCGCGTCGACCAGCCGTCCGTCCTCGGACGTCACGTCCATGAAGCGACCGACACGATCGGCATAGGCGGCGCCGTCATTGGAATAGGCGAGGCAGAACTTGCGACGGCCGGCCATATAGCCGAGCTCGTAGACGGTGCCGGGATCGGCGCCGGCGCCGCGGAACGGCGTGAGGTTGGCGATGATCGCATCGGCGGCGTCCATCATCGCCTCGTTGCCGCAAAAGATCTGCCGCGAGGCGTCGGGAGCGGCGAGGTCGATCTCGTTGTCGAGGGGATAGAGGCCGGTGAGGCCGTTTGCGGCACAGATCGCAGCCTTCTGCCGGCCGATCTCGACCGCATCTGGCAGGAACACGTCGGGGCCTGCCAGATAGATTTTCATCAGAGCTGCTTCGCGGAAGGTCGAAGCTCGCTTTTAGGCGAGCTTGACCGTCTCGGCCTTGACATCCTTGCCGAGCGCCTCGAACACCTTGGCGACGATGCCCTTGGCATCGAGACCGGCACGACCGTACATCGCCGCCGGGGTATCGTGGTCCTGGAACACGTCGGGCAGCACCATGGTGCGGAACCGCACCAGGCCGCTGTCGAGTGCGCCCTGATCGGTCAGGTATTGCGCGACATGCGAGCCGAAACCGCCGACCGAGCCTTCCTCGATCGTGATCAGGATCTCGTGGTCGCGCGCGAGCTTGAGCACCAGCTCGGTGTCCAGCGGCTTCATGAAGCGCGCATCCGCGATCGTGGTCGAAAGGCCGTGGGCTGCGAGCTCGTCGGCGGCCTTCTCGCATTCGGCGAGGCGCGTGCCGAAGGAGAGCAGGGCGATCTTGCTGCCCTGGCGGACGATGCGGCCCTTGCCGATCTCGAGCGGAATGCCGATTTCGGGCATCTCGATGCCGCGGCCTTCACCGCGCGGATAGCGCAGCGAGCTCGGACGATCGTTGATCGCGAC
Organism: Bradyrhizobium sp. WSM4873; assembly: GCF_055811355.1. Taxonomy (NCBI): domain Bacteria; kingdom Pseudomonadati; phylum Pseudomonadota; class Alphaproteobacteria; order Hyphomicrobiales; family Nitrobacteraceae; genus Bradyrhizobium; species Bradyrhizobium sp. WSM4873. Next base: position 80,684 of record NZ_JBVVPS010000029.1, read on the forward strand.
CTGGGTCGCGACCATGTGCACCAGCTCGGCTTCGTCGGCCGCGGCCATGATGACCATGTTCGGCAGACAGCCGAGATAGGCGTTGTCGAACGAACCGGCATGGGTGGCGCCGTCGGCGCCGACGAGGCCGGCGCGGTCGATGGCGAAGCGCACCGGCAGGCTCTGGATCGCGACGTCATGCACGATCTGGTCGTAGCCGCGCTGCAGGAAGGTCGAGTAGATCGCGCAGAACGGCTTGTAGCCTTCGGTGGCGAGACCGGCGGCGAACGTCACTGCGTGCTGCTCGGCGATGCCGACGTCGAAGGTGCGGTCCGGGAACGCCTTGTTGAAGATGTCGACGCCGGTGCCGGAGGGCATCGCCGCGGTGATGGCGACGATCTTGTCGTCCTTCTCCGCTTCCTTGACGAGGCTCTGGCCGAACACGTTCTGATAGGCCGGCGCGTTCGGCTTGGACTTGGCCTGGGTGCCGGTCGCGACGTCGAACTTGACCACCGCGTGGTACTTGTCGGCGGAGGCTTCCGCAGGGCCGTAGCCCTTGCCCTTCTGCGTCACGACGTGAACCAGGATCGGGCCGGTCTCCATGTCGCGCACGTTCTTCAGCACGGGCAGGAGATGGTCGAGGTTGTGGCCGTCGATCGGACCCACGTAATAGAAGCCGAGCTCCTCGAACAGCGTGCCGCCGTCCATCATGAAGCCGCGGGAATATTCCTCGACGCGGTTGGCGCGGTTGGCGAGGATCTTGGGCAGGCGCTGGTTGATCTGCTTGGCCACATCGCGCAGCGTGCGATAGGTCTTGCCCGAGTAGAGCCGCGACAGATAGGCGCTCATCGCGCCGACCGGCGGCGCGATCGACATGTCGTTGTCGTTGAGGACGACGATCAGGCGCGAGTTCATCGCGCCCGCATTGTTCATGGCCTCGTAGGCCATGCCCGCCGACATCGCGCCGTCACCGATCACGGCGATAACGTTGTTCTTGCCGCCGGAGAGGTCGCGCGCGACCGCCATGCCGAGGCCGGCGGAGATCGAGGTCGAGGAATGCGCGGCGCCGAACGGATCGTAATCGCTTTCGCTGCGCTTGGTGAAGCCGGAGAGGCCGCCGCCGGTGCGCAGCGTGCGGATGCGATCGCGCCGGCCGGTGAGGATCTTGTGCGGATAGGCCTGGTGGCCGACGTCCCAGATCAGCCGGTCGCGCGGGGTGTCGAAGACGTAATGAATCGCAGTGGTGAGTTCGACCACGCCGAGGCCCGCGCCGAAGTGACCGCCGGTCACCGAGACGGCATCGATGGTCTCCTGACGCAACTCATCGGCGACCTGGCGAACCTGCTCGATCTTGAGCTTGCGCAGGTCGTCCGGCGTCCGGATGGTGTCGAGAAGCGGCGTTTTACTGTATGCGTTCACGGCGATTTCCAATTTGTCAGCGCCGGAAGGTCATTCCGGTGCGCGATGGGTTTGCACAATATCGGCGCAGCGCGAGTCCTTAAACCGTCGGAGCCACCTGCATGGGGCAAAGCCCCGTCTTCAAGCTTAGGTGAGCTTAAGTGCTCTCCGGTTCAGTCTCTGTGATCCCTGTCACTTAGATCGGCTTCGTCCATCCAGCCAATTCATCAGCAGTTTGAAGCGCTTGTCGTTGGTAATCAGTGCCCACGCAAGGCTTACAAAAAGCCACACTCCGCGCAGCTTTACACCAAAGCTTGGGCCAAAGCCAACCCGCTCCGCCGATTACGGCCATGCACCTGCAACCCGCGGGCCAGAGTGGTTAATCCTGGCGTCAACGGAAGGGTTCCAAGCTTGCCGGTTCCTCGGCAAGGTTTTTGGCGCGGGCAAGCTATTTTTGGACGGATTCAGGAGGGCGAGGGCCCGTGAGGGAGGTTCCGTGACCTTCAGAGCGCCGGTTCCCTGGGATCAGGCAGCAGCGACGCCCGACGGCGGCGTGCGATCATGAGAATTGCCGGTTCCCGCTGCGTGAGAGAGGCGGCTTTGAAGGCGCCCCTTACTGGACGTCGAGCGGCGCGGTGCCGGTGGCCTGGCCGCTGGCATCGGTGGTGATCTTGTCGACGCGCGCCTCGGCCTGGCGCAGCAACTCCTCGCAGCGACGCTTCAGGGCCTCGCCGCGCTCGTAGATCGTCACGGATTCCTCAAGCGGCACCTTGCCGTCCTCGAGCCGCTTCACGATGGTTTCGAGCTCCTCGATGGCACGTTCGAAGGTCAGCCTGGAGATGTCGATTTGGGTATTTTCGGCCATATAAGTTTCCGATTGCCCGATTCGCTTCACGTCGGAGAAAGCAAAGTTTTGCGGGCGCAATGTGGCGGGTGCGTCAGGCGCCCATCAGGGCGCCGACATGCGCCGTAACAGATTCTTTCAATCCTTGCAGGTCGTAGCCGCCCTCAAGCACAGAAACAACGCGTCCCCCGGCGGTCTTGTCGGCGAGGTCCATCAGCTTGCGCGTGACCCAGGCATAATCCTCCGCGCGCAAATTCAGTGACGCCAGCGGATCGCGATAATGCGCGTCGAAGCCTGCAGAGATGACGAGCAGCTCCGGGCTGAATTTTTCGAGCTGCGGCAGGATCAGATTCTCGAACGCGATGCGGAATTCCGGCCCGCCGTCCTCGGAGGCGAGCGGCGCGTTGACGATGGTGTCGTGGTCGCCGCACTCGCTCTTGGCACCGGTGCCCGGAAACAGCGGCATCTGGTGCGTCGAGCAGTACATCACGGTCGGGTCCGACCAGAAGATGTCCTGCGTGCCGTTGCCGTGATGCACGTCGAAATCGACGATGGCTGCGCGCTTGATGCCGTATTTGCGCTGCGCGTGGCGCGCGGCGATGGCGACGTTGTCGAAGAAGCAGAAGCCCATCGGCTTGCCGATCTCGGCGTGGTGGCCGGGCGGGCGCACCGCGACGAAAGCGTTGCGATGCTCGCCCGCCATCACCGCTTCGGTCGCCGCGACCGCGCCGCCGACGCCGCGCATCACCGCTTCCCACGTGCCAGGCGACATCGAGGTGTCGCCATCGACATAGACCTGTCCGCTGGTCGGCGCGATGTGGCGCAGCTCCGTCACGTAGTGCTCGTTGTGGCAGAGCGTGACGAGGTCGAGATCGCCCTCCGGCGCCTGGTCGCGCACCAGGAACTGGAAGCGCTCATGCGACAGCGCCTCCTCCACCGCGCGCAGGCGGTCCGGCCTTTCAGGGTGTCCAGGCGGCGTGACGTGGTCGAGGCAGGCCTTGTGGGAGAGGAGAAGCGTACTCATCAGTCGGCCTCATGGGATGCGGGCTCTCGACGTCGCTTGGCGCATCCGGCGCCAAAACGCAAATGCAAAACCCAATCTATGCGTTCCCCCGGGAATGGCAAAGGGTGGTCCCGGACCGGCCCGTTTGACCCGGATCAATTCACGCGCAGGATGCGGCTCAGCGGCAGCGGCCCGATCGGTCCGTGCGCCCTGAAGAACGCGAACAGCGCGTCGGCGTCGTAGCCGCCATATTGCGGCCCCGTGCCTTGTTTGGCGACGGTAAAGCCGTCGCCACCGACTGCGAGGTAATCGTTGAGGGTGACGCGGTAGCCGCTTCCGGCTTCGATCGGCCTGCCATTGAGCGTCATTTTCTCGTTGATCACGCGCTCGCCGTATGGCTTCGCCGCATCCCAGGCATAACTGAACCCGTTCGAGACCTGGAGAATCCGCGGCCGCTTCGGGTCGAGCCATTGCTGCTCCAGCATGTCCTTGAGCTGGCTGCCCGTGACCGTCATGGTGACGAGCCGGTTGCGGAACGGCTGGCTGGCGAAAACGTCGCCGAAGGTGATCGCGCCGTTCTCCTTTGGAACGATGTCAGTGCGGATGCCGCCGGGATTGGTGAGCGCGATGACGGCGCCGCCGTCCTTGGCGTCCCTGGTCGCGGCGAGCTGCGCGTCCGCAATGACGTCGCCGAGCGCGCTTTCGCCGGCTTCGTTCGGCACGCGTGACAGCGTCTGTGTCACCGATCCAGCCGGGCGATTGGCGATCGGCGCCGAAAGCTTGTCGTAGGCATCGATCAATGCGGTCTGCTCGGGATCCCTGGGCAGCGAGGCATTGGCGACGATGACGTTCTCGGCTCTGGCGCTGACGATGTCGCGGGTTGCCGGATCGAGCTTGAGGTCGATCGCGGTGACCAGCGTACCGTATTTGTCGCCGCTGGTGACGAGGCGCCCGTCAATATCGCAGACATAAGCACGATGAGTGTGGCCGCTGACGACGACGTCGACGGCGCGATCGAATTTCTTCACGATGTCGACGATTGGCCCGGTGATGGCAGGGCATTCATTGTAGTCGCCGGCCGGCTCGCCGCCCTGGTGGATCAGCACCACGATCGCCTCGACCCCACGCGTCTTCAGCTGCGGCACCAGCGCGTTCACCGTCTCGGCTTCGTCGCGGAATTCGAGGCCCGTGATGCCCGATGGCGAGACGATGCCCGCGGTGTCCTTCAAGGTCAGCCCGATGAAGGCGATGGGGATGCCTTCGAACTCCCTGATCTCGTAAGGCGGCAGCACGCTCTTGCCCGTCGCCGTCTCGATGGTGGACGCCGCGAGATAGCGGAATTTGGCGCCCGTGAAGGGATGCGGCCCCTGGCAGCCGTCGACGGGATGACAGCCCCCGTTCTGCATCCGCAACAGCTCGGTCTTGCCCTCGTCGAATTCGTGATTCCCGACCGAACTGATCGCGAGCCCCATCATCGAGAGCGACTCGATCGAAGGCTCGTCGTGGAACATCGCCGACAGGAACGGGCTTGCGCCGATCAGGTCGCCGGCGGCGACGAAGATCGTGTTCTTGTGTCCTTCGCGCAGCTGCTTCACCAGCGTCGCCATGTATTCGGCACCGCCGGCCGCCACCATCACCTTCCTGGACTTGTCCTCGGGATCGCTGATCCGGATGCCGCCCGGCGGCGGGCGCAGATTGCCGTGGAAATCGTTGATCGCGAGGATGCGCAGCTCGACGGGTGCGGCGGTTTGGGCGGACGCGGGCGGCACGGCGAGCGCGAGCGCGAAGATAGTCAGGCGGAGAACATGTCGCATGGAACCAGACTAGTCGTTCCGCACGAAGATTTCACGAAAGTTATCGCGGCATTCCGGGGCGAGGCGCCGGGCGGCACCCTACTTTTTCTTCTTCCTGTTCGCAAACGCGTTGAAGGCGGCGGTGGCTTCTTCCGACTTCAGCCGCTCACCGAACAAATGGGCCTCCTGATCGATGCGGCGGGTGAGCTCCTCGGATGCCACGCGCAGCAGTTTGCGTGAGGTCGCGACCGCTTCGGCGGGGAGCCTGCAGATATCGCGCGCCACCTTGCGCGCCTCGACCTCGGTATGACCCGGCGAGACCACGGTGTTGACGAAGCCGGCGGCATGCGCTTCCGCGGCCGTAAAAGTCCGCCCCATCACCAGCATGGCGAAGGCGCGCTGATAGCCCATCGTGTTCGGCATCAAGAGGCTGGACGCGCCGACCGGCACGAGCCCGAGATGGATGTAGGGCGCGGAGAACGTCGCCGCGTTCGAGGCCAGCACATAGTCGCAATGGAACAGCATCACGGTGCCCATGCCGATCGACGCGCCGTCCACGGCCGCGATCACCGGCTTGGCGTTGAGGGCGAGCGAATAGAGAAACTTGGCACCGTCGGACAGCGTCTCGGGGCGCGACGTGTCGGCGTGCATGAAATCGTCGATGTCGTCACCGGCGGTGAACACGCCGGAGCCCCCGGTGATGATCATGCAGCGGATATCGGGATTGTTCTGCGCGGTGTCGATCGCGCGGCTCATCTCCCGATACATGTCCTGCGTGATCGCGTTCTTCTTGCTCGGGCGACGCAGGGTGATAACGCGCGTTCCGCGCTCTTCGGTGACGACGATATTGCCATTCGGCATGAGGGGCCCCTGCGGTCACCGCGATACTGACATTGGCTAGACTCGCGAAACGTCAGCCTACATCATCTTGCAGGCGTGCCAATGCGCTCGCGCGACCTTTTGGAGAGCGAATCCGCGTGAGAGGGGCGCATCACGCTCCCCGCCGTGCTGCGCGTTGCAACAATCAGCTACCTTTTTCATTTGAAAAACCCCTTGGTTGTGGTGCACGATCGCCTCGCGCCGTTCCATTTGGCGGATTGCCCGATTGATGAGTACCGCCACTCGTGTTGACGAATCCTCGCTGCACTATCGCGGCTGGCGCGTCGTGCTGGCCTGCTTCCTGATGGCTTTCTTCATGTTCGGCTTCGGCCTCTACGGCCAGGGCGTCTATCTCGCCGAACTGCAGCGCGCCCATGGCTGGCCGGGCACGCTGGTCTCCGCGGCCAGCACCTTCTCCTTTCTCCTGACTGCGGTCCTCGTCATCTTCACCGACGATCTGCTCGCCCGCATCGGGCTGCGGTCGCTGATCCTGTGCGGCCTGTCGGCGCTCGGCGCTTCGACGGTGCTGCTGGCGCTGCTGCAGACGCCTTGGCAGCTCTATCTCGCTTACGCGCTGATGTCGGTCGGCTGGACCGGCATGGGCACGGTGGTGATCGCGACCGTGCTGAACTCCTGGTTCGAACGGCGCCGCGGGCTCGCGCTCAGTCTCGCCTACAACGGCGCGACCTGCGGCGGCATCGTCCTCGTGCCGCTGCTGCTGTCGCTGAGCGCCAGCATCGGCTTCCGTTCCGCGATGCTGGCGGCCACGCTCGCGATGGTGGTGCTGGTGCTGCCGGTGGTGGTCATCTTCACCGGCTGGCGAACCGAAATGCCGCCGACATCGGGTGGGGATTCATCCGCTGGCGGCACCGCCGTGCCTGCGGTTCACTCGCGCAAGACGCTGCTCGCCAATCCGGCGTTCTGGACCATGGTGCTGCCGATCGCGGTCGCGCTGCTGGCGCAGATGGGATTCATCATCCACCAGGTGACGTTCCTCGAACCGCTGATCGGCCGCGCCAGTGCGGGCCTTGCCGTCACCATCATGGCGGCGATGGCTGTGGTCGGGCGGCTGTCGCTCGGCCTGTTCGTCGACCGGCTCGATCCGCGGCTCGCCTGCGCGGCATCGATGACGAGCCAGGCGGCGGCTCTGTTCGTGCTTCTGCAAAGCACGAACCCGACCGTGCTGCTCGTGTGCTGCGCCGTCTACGGTTTCTCGATCGGCAACATGATCACGTTCCCGCCCTTGATCATCCAGCGCGAGATCGGCGCGAGCGCCTTCGCCGCCGCGATGGGACTGGGCACGTCGATCAGCGGCATTGTCAGCGCCTTCGGCCCCGGCATCGTCGGCCTCGTGCGCAGCGTCACCGGCAATTACACGAGCGCGTTTGCGATGTGCGTGGTGCTAGATCTGGTGGCGGCGGGCGTGGTGCTGTGGCGGCCGGGGAGACGTACGAAGCTCGCAGCTTCGTAGCCCGGATGGAGCGCAGCGCAATCCGGGATTCGTGCCACGAACGATGACGGCCCTGGATTGCGCTGCGCTCCATCCAGGCTACGCGTCCCAGCTACCCCAACAGCACCGCATCCGCCGCCGCGACCGACTCAGCGCTCTCCGTCACGGTTCGCTCGAGCGCGCCGGCCTGCACGGCGATGTTCTCGGCGAAGAAGCGCGCCAGCGAGACGTAGCGCGCGGCGTCCGTGATGCCATCGGATTTCGCGGCGAGCGCTTCGGACGCCAGCATGCAGCCGCCGAGCGTGGCGCCGAACTGTTGCAGATACGGCGTCGCGCCGGCCAGCGCCTCGTTCGGCGCGGACGCAACCCGCTCCAGCAGCCATTTGCTGGTGCGCGTCAGCGCCTCCAGTGCCTCGCGCAATTTAACGCCCGTGGTGCCGAAGGCGGGATCGTTGGAGGCTTCGACTTGCTTCACGATGGCCGAGAGTTCGTCGAGCAGCGCCCACACCGCTGCGCCGCCGTTGGTCGCGAGTTTTCGCGTGACGAGGTCGATGGCCTGGATGCCGTTGGTGCCCTCGTAGATCGCGGTGATGCGCGCATCGCGATAGTGCTGCGCCGCGCCTGTTTCCTCGATGAAGCCCATGCCGCCATGCACCTGCACGCCGAGATAGGCGACCTCGTTGCCGACATCGGTGGAATAGCCCTTGGCCATCGGCGTCAGCAGTGCCGCGCGCGCGGCAGCGTCGGCGCGGACCTTCGGATCCCTGGCGCGCGTCGAGACGTCGATCGCCACCGCGGTCGCATAGCAGATGGTGCGGGCCGCCGCGGTCTGCGCCCGCATCCGCATCAGCATGCGCTTGACGTCGGGATGCACGAAGATCGCATCGGAGCCGTCACCCTTCTTGCCGAGGGCACGGCCCTGCTTGCGCTCTTGTGCGTACGACAATGCCTGCTGATAGGCGCGGTCGGCGACACCGACGCCTTCGAGGCCGACGCCGAGGCGGGCCTGGTTCATCATCGTGAACATGCAGCGCATGCCCTGGTTCTCTTCGCCGACCAGGAAGCCGATCGCGCCGCCATGATCGCCCATGGTCATGGTGCAGGTGGGCGAGGCATGCATGCCGAGCTTGTGCTCGACGCCGGAGGCAAAAATGTCGTTGCGCGCACCGAGCGAGCCGTCTTCGTTGACCATGAATTTGGGAACGAGAAACAGCGATATCCCCTTGGTCCCGGCGGGCGCGTCCGGCAGACGCGCCAGCACGAAATGCACGATGTTGTCGGTCATGTCGTGCTCGCCATAGGTGATGAAGATCTTCGTCCCCTTGATGCGATAGGTGCCGTCGGCCTGCTTCTCGGCGCGGGTGCGCAGCGCGCCGACATCGGAGCCGGCCTGCGGCTCGGTCAGCTGCATCGTGCCGGTCCATTCGCCAGAGACGAGCTTCTCGAGATAGATCTTCTTCAACTCGTCGCTGCCATGCGCGTCCAGCGCCTCCATCGCCGACGCCGTCAGCAACGGGCAGAGGCCGAAGGCGACGTTGGCGGCGCTCCAGATCTCGGTGCAGGCGGCGTTGATCGCGAGCGGCAGGCCCTGGCCGCCAAAATCCTCGGGGCCGGAGACCGCGTTCCAGCCGCCCTCGGTCCAGCGCCTGTAGGCATCCGGCCAGCCCGGCGCGGTCGTGACCTTTCCGTCGCTGAGCTTGATGCCGTGCTCGTCGCCCACCTTGTTGAGCGGCGCCAGCACGTCGGTCGCGAACTTGCCGGCTTCCTCCAGCACGGCGCTCACGATATCGCCGTCGAAATCGCCGTAATGGCCGGCCTCCATGGCAGCCTTCAGGCCGGCGCCGTGGGTGAGCGACAGCAGCATGTCAGAGATCGGCGCGCGGTAGGTCATGGCTCACTCCCGTGGACAGTTCTTGGCCGCCGTATTCCCATGAAACGGGGGAGGTCTCAACTGTCAGGAGGGGTGGCGGAACGCCCGTCGGCAACGGGCTGGCGTAGCGCTCATATAAGGCATGACGCGGCGCCACCGGCCCCTGTGGTATTTTGCCCCTCCGGGCGGTTGAAATGCCGCGCCTCTCCCTATAGACCGGCACCACTCGAGGGAATCCGCGGACGCTCCTGTCGCCGCCGTTCCCCAGGGCCTGATGGGGCGTAGCCAAGCGGTAAGGCAGCGGATTTTGATTCCGCCATTCGGAGGTTCGATCCCTCCCGCCCCAGCCAGGTTGTGTAATTATATCAATGCGATATGAAAAGATCCGAAGTGCGATCGCAGGCCGTCCGAAAGGCTCAGTTGCACTCAGGTTCTTCGTGCACATTCTTCTGAGTACAACTGTCCACCTTTTGTATTTTGCGTACCGAAGTCGAGCGATGATAGGCCGACAATCGACTTCAACGTTGCATAGCGCGGGCTGTCGACACTGACCTCTTCATTCTGCGTGGCTCGAGGATCATCAGTTGCAAGCTAAGAAGTATCAGGTTTTCGTTTCTTCGACTTACACCGACTTAGTTGAGGAGCGTCGCGAGGCTATCGAAGCTATTCTCGATCTCGATCATATTCCTGCGGGTATGGAGGGTTTCCCTGCGATCGACATGGAGCAATTTAAGTACATTCAACGGGTAATAGATCAGTGCGACTATTACGTGTTGTTGGTTGGTGCCCGATATGGCGCCGCTAGATTCTCAGTACGACGTGAAGTTTACTTACTTGGGCCAGCGTGGGGAAACGGTAAATTCGTCAATCAAAATGACGTGGCGAGAGATATTTGTCGGCATCGCCCCAAAGTTGTCGATACCGCAAGTGCCAAAGACCTGGCGATTTATCTGGAGCGCTATCTCAAGCAATCGGGGCGGTCTAATCGCAGCGGGATCGATCTCAACTCGGTCACCGCAGACCAGATCAGAGTACAGCTTGGAGCGTACGGTCTGATTAAGGAAATTCGTGGAACGAATACGAATGGTGGTTTGGGCGAATGGCTCCAGCTCACGGAGCTGGGTGACCGAATAATGAAAGAAGCGATGGTAGTCAAAGCGAAGGAAGCATGAGTCACTCGCTCGTTTCAGCGGAAACGCCTCAAGTGGCATACTGTCAGCGGCCCGCGGCCAGAAATTTCGTAGCTCGGTCGCACAACCCAGCCCCTATCCCTCGTATTGGTCCGGCTCCATCGCCCAGAACGACTGATCGTGGCCAGCCGCATAGTTCCGGTTGTTGATCGCCGGATTGCGATTGACCATCGGCCGCATGAACATCGGATGGGTGGCGCTGCGCACCTCGTGCTCGACCGTGAACAGCGGCTTTCCGCTGTCGAGATCGACGATGTCGCAGAAGCGGTACTGGTACTGATTGTCCTCGCGCGAGATCAGGTCGCGGGCCAGCAGCTTGCGATATGGGCCGGAGAAATCGGTGATGTACATCTGCACATGGTGGCCGTCATAGTCGCCTTGCGGCCGATCGGTTTCGCGAAACAACAAATGCTGGTCGCGGCCCGTCTTCACGGCGGCAACCGTGCCGTCGCCGTTCCAAACCTCGGATGGCATGCCCATGATCTCAGGGTAGAAGGCGCAGATGCCGCGTGCCGTTCCCACCGGCACGTCGAACTCGACATAGGGAATGCCGAGCGCGACGCGGCCGAAGCGCGCGGCGTCGGGCTCGTAGCAGCGCAGGCGGTTGCCCCACGGACAAATCGCCTCGACATGGTCGTTGTGCTCGGCGAAGGCGAAGGCGGTGCCCTCGAGCTTCTTTGCGACCGACGCCAGCCGGGCGAGCAGCGCCTCGCGGCCCGCGATGACCAGTCCGGTATGGCCGCGCAACACCTGCGGCCTGCCGCTCGGCAAATGAAACTGGCTGCGGCCGGCATTGATCCACATGTTTGTGTCGGACACCATCAGATAGGGATCGCGGGTGAGCCCGACGCCTGTGACGTAGAACAGCGTGGCGAGGCGCTGGTCCGGGACCTGGATGTTGACGTGCTCGAAATGGATCGCGTTGCCGAGATCTTCTGCGGATCGATTGAATTGTTGCGGCATGGATGAGGCTCTGATGGGGGAGGGACCGATCCATACTAGAGCACAATTTCCGCCAGTCGAAATGATTCGCCGATCACATCTTGAGGGCAGGGCATGGCTTGAGGGAAGGGCGTGGCGTCCGTCGCCACCTTGCCGCAAATGCCAATCCCTGTAAGCTGACGAAAAGCACAAAGGAAAGAGATCGATGGGAGGGGTTCTGGACGGCGTCCGCGTTCTCGATTTCGGGCGCTATATCGCGGGCCCCTATTGCGCGACCTTGCTGGCCGAATTCGGCGCCGAGGTCATTCGCGTCGAGAAGCGCGACGGCAGCGAGGATCGCTTCGTGGCGCCGGTCGGCGAGGGCGGCGAAGGTGCGCTGTTTCTTCAGGTCAATCGCAACAAGAAGTGCCTCACGCTCGATCCGATGAAGCCGGAAGGGCAGGAGGTGATGCGCCGCCTGATTGCGACCACAGACGTGGTCGTCGCCAATCTACCGCCGCAGACATTGCGCGCGATGAAGCTCGACTACGACTCGCTCAAGGCGATCAAGCCGGACATCATCCTGACGACGGCCACCGCGTTCGGCGGGCCGGGGCCGTGGTCCGACCGCGTCGGCTTCGACGGCGTCGGCCAGGTCATGTCGGGCTCGGTGTACATGACGGGCGTAGGCGATCCGCCCTACCGGGCCGCGGTCAACTGGGTTGATTTCGGGACCGCGCTGCATTGCGCGTTCGGCACGCTCGCCGCGCTGATCGAGCGCGGCAAATCCGGGCGCGGGCAGATCGTCGAGGGCGCATTGCTCGCAACCGCCTTGTCCTTCACCAATGCCACGCTGATCGAGCAGGCCGTCATCAACGTCAATCGGGTGCCGACAGGCAATCTCGGCCAGACCGCGGCGCCCGCCGACATCTACCGCACCAGGGACGGCTGGGTGCTGTGCCAAGTCACGGGGCATCCGCTGTTCAAGCGCTGGGCGAAACTGATGGGCGAGGAAGAGTTGTGGCTGGGCGATCCGCGCTTTGCCGACGACATCAGCCGCGGCAACAACGGCCCTGTCATCAGCGAGCGGATGGCGCGCTGGTGCGCCGAGCGCACCACGCAGGAAGCGGTCGACACCCTGGGCAAGGCCATGATTCCGACCGGCCCCGTGCTGAGCCCGCAACAAGCGCTGGATCATCCGCACATCCGCGCCGCCGGCTTCATGCAGGACGTCGACTATCCCGGTCTGCCGAAGCCCGCACCAGTGTCGCGGGCCGCCGTCCGCCTCTCGGAAACGCCCGGCGAGATCGCGACGCGTCCGCCGACGCTCGGCGAGCATACCGACCTTATCCTGAGCGAGCTCGGCTACGACAAGGCCGCCATCGCGGCGCTCCGGCAAGGCGGCATCGTCTAGCGGTGAACAAAGGTGTCCGCACGGCGGCTTGCCGTCGTGATCGCCGCGCTTTGCCGCACGTTGAGCAATTGCTGCAACGCCCGGGCATCGGCCGGCGCCGCGCTCTTCTGGTCGTTGTCGAAATAGACATAGACGTCGCAGCCCTGCCGCTTCCAGGACTTGATGCGCCGCGCCCATTGCGCCAGCGCGGGTTTCGTATAGTGCCCGTGATAACGCCCGCTGGGCCCGTGTCCGCGCACATAGACGAAGTCCGCCGTGCGCTTCCATGGCGCGGGCGCATCGTGATGATCGGACAGGCACAGCGACATATTCTCGTCGGCCAGCATCCGCAAGATGCGCGGCTGATACCAGCTCGGATGACGGAATTCGAAACTGTAACGCCGCTTCCGCGACAACAGCTTGAAGAAACCGGCGAGGCGGTCCGCGTCGGCCTCGAATTGCGGCGGCAGCTGGAACAGGATCGGGCCGGCCTTGCCGCCGAGCCGTGAGATGCGATCCTCGAGCAGTTCGAGGCTGTTCACCGAGCGATCCGACAGGCGCTTCCAATGCGTGATGAATTTTGAGGCCTTCCAGGCAAAGACGAAATCGCGGCCGGTCTGCTCCCGCCACCCCTCGACGGCCTCCGGCGTCGGGGTGCGGTAGAACACCCCGTTCAGCTCGGTGGTGTCGAACTGTCCGGCGTAGTAGCTCAGCTGCTGCTTCAGCGTCACGCCCTCGGGAAAGAACGGGCCTCGCCAGGAGGCGTAATGCCAGCCGGAAGTTCCGATCAGAACGCGCGCCATGTTTGACGTGTCCATCCGTTGCGATTTGCCGGATTGGGAACGTCCGTGCGGCCGATACGTTGCTCGTGAGCTTGATCAACGCAGGACCGGAACCGATGTACGCGCTGTTCGAAGGCAACAAGCAGATCGGCGACCCCTTTCCCTCCGAGAAGGAGGTGTGGGAAGCCGCCTTGATCGAGGGGCTGGTGACCGACGTGCCGGTCGCGGACGAGGAGGGCGGCCGGCTTCTGCCCGCCGGCTATCACGTCGCGCAGGTCGAGGAGACGTTCGAGCCGAAGCCGGGCTGGAAGCTGCCGCGCGAGATTTCTTGAGCGCGCCTAGTTCGAAGCCAGCGCCGCCTTGTTTGAAGCCAGCGCCGCCTTGGCGACTTCCGCCATCCAGCTCGATGCCACCGGCAGGATCGCGTCGTTGAAATCATAGCGCGGGCCGTGCAACTCGGCGCCATCACGCAATTCGCCGTTGCCGATCCAGACGAAGGCGCCGGGGCGCCGCGAGAGATAATGGGCGAAATCCTCACCGGCCATGCTGGGCGCGAGGTCGCGCCGCAACTCGGCCCGCACCTTGTCCGCGGCGAGGCGCGCGAGATCTGCCTCGGCCGGCGTGTTGATCACGACGCCGACGCCAATGACGATCTCGGGCGTCACCTTGACGCCGAAGCTCGTGGCAATCCCGGCGCAGATCTGTTCGATCCGCGCCACGACGGTGTCCTTTACCGCATCGCGATGGTAGCGCAGCGTGCCGCCGATCGAGACGCGTCCCGCGATCTGGTTGCGTGCCGTGCCGCCTTCGAGCGTGCAGAGCGAGAGCACGGCGGTGTCGAGCGGATCAACGCTGCGCGAGACGATCGATTGCAGCGCCACGATCAAATGGCCGGCCGCCATCACCGGATCGCGCGTCAGATGCGGCATGCCGGCGTGACCGGCATGGCCATCGATAGTGATGCTGACGCGCCCGCCGGAGGCCATGACGACGCCGTCATGGACCGCGATGGTGCCGGCGGCAAGGCCCGGCCAGTTGTGAAATCCGAACACCCGCTGCATCGGAAAGCGGTCGAACAGCCCGGCCGCGACCATCGCGCGCGAGCCGCCATAACCTTCCTCGGCCGGCTGGAAGATGAAATCGACCGTGCCGCTCCAGCTGGTGTCGGCGGCGAGCAGCGCGGCGGCGCCGAGCAGCGAAGCGGTATGCCCGTCATGGCCGCAGGCATGCATCACGCCGGGATTTTGCGAAGCGTAGGCTAGCCCCGTATCTTCGGTGATCGGCAGCGCATCCATGTCGGCGCGCAGGCCGACGCGGCCCTGTGCAGCCCCTCGCGTGAGGGTCGCGACGATGCCGTGACCGCCGAAGCCTGACACGAAGGGAATGCCGAGCTCGGTGAGCCTGTCCTGCACGAAAGCGGCGGTGGCTTTCTCCTGGAGGGACAGTTCGGGATGCGCGTGCAAATGCCGGCGCCACGCGGTCAGTTTCTGGTGCAGCTCGGGGCTCAAGGCGGGATTCTCTCGGATTGTGTGTCGGCGTCGACACCATAGCCGAATAACCGCAGCTTGCATCAAGCGTCAGCGAATGCCTCGCGTGCAGCAACGCGTTGGTGATTGCTGGTGCAAACCGACCGCGGTGCGCGCTCCACTTCACCTCTCCCGCTTGCGGGAGAGGCCGGGAGAGGGCTCGATCGTCATTGGGAATCTCACTGTGGAGACACCCTCTCCCCAACCCTCTCCCGCAAGCGTGAGAGGGGGCGCAGCCGCGGCCGCGGATCCGCGCTACGCCGACAGCTTCGCCAGCCCATTCCAGTCGAAGCTGATGCCGTGGCCGATCCGGTCCGGCGCGAGCGCCAGCCCGTCCTGCAGCACCAGCGGATGCTCGATATATTTGTCGAGCCCAAAACCGTGCGCCTCCAGATACGACCGGTTCGGGCAGGCTGCGAGCAGGTGCACGGTGATGTCGTGCGCGCCGTGGCTGGTGACGGGAAGGTTGAACGCTTCCGCCAGCCGCGCGATCTTCATGAAGGCGGAGACGCCGCCGCAATTGGTGACGTCAGGCTCGGGATAGGACACCGCGCCCGCGATGATGTAGTTCTTGAACTCCCACAGCGAACGCAGATTCTCGCCCGCCGCGATCGGTACGCCGCCTGCCTGCATGATGCGGGCGTGGCCCGCGACATCGTCGGGAATGATCGGCTCCTCGAGCCAGGTGAGGTCGTAGGGTTGGAACGCCCGGGCGGCGCGGATCGCTTCCTCGACCGTCCATTTCATGTTGGCATCCACCATCAGCGGAAAGCCGTCGCCGAGATGTTGTCGCATCGCAGAGACCTTCGCGACGTCGGTTTTGAGATCGGGCCGGCCGACCTTCATCTTGATGGCGCGAAAGCCTTTGGCGAGATTGCCGTCGGTCTGCTTCAGCAGCGCCTCGACGGAGAGATCGAGGTCGATGCCGCCGGCATAGCAGGGCACGCGCGCGTCGAATCCGCCGAGCAACTGATACAGCGGCAATGTCGCGCGCCGCGCCTTCAAGTCCCATAGGGCGATATCGAGCGCCGAGAGCGCCAGCACCGCCGGTCCGCCGCGCCCGCCATAATGCAGGCCCCACCAGACATGATGCCAGATCGCTTCGGTATCATCGGCCTCGCGGCCCTCGACCAGCGGCGGGATCTCGCGCTTGAGGATGTCGGCGACGGCGCCGCCATTGCGCCCGACCGTGTAGGTGTAGCCGACGCCCTCGGCGCCATCGGCATCGCGCACCCGGCAGGTGATCAGCTCGAACGCCGCGATGTCGCCATGGGTCGAGTCGGAGAGCATGACGGGGAGGGGGATCCGGTAGAATCCGGTCTCGATGTTTGCAATGCGCGGCATGATTTTCTTCCTGCGTTTTCTTTGCAGGCTAGCCCGAGGTTCGCGCCGCGGCAATGCGGTCGTTGCGACATCGCGGCGCATCTTGGGCAAGATCGCGTTGCGCTATTGCGCCGGCGCGCCAGCGGCCGGTCGCCGCGAAACGTCCTCGGCAAGCTGCTGACCTTGAGCGAGCCTGCGCTCGATCATGCCCATCACGGTGGTCACGTCTTCGAAGGCCCGCGAATGCGCTTGTCCCTGTAAGCGGGTGATGTCGAACACCAGAATATTGGCCCGCGCCAGTTCGTCCTTGTAAGGCTCTTCCTCCGCGTTGACATCGCCGAGACGGGTGAGGCCGCCCGCGATCGACTTCGACAGCTTCAGCGCACCGTCATCCTGCGACAGGAACAGCGCGAAGCGCGGCCGCGACGATCCCATTTCCTGCATCTGTTCGCGAAACGCTGCGAAGTCGACATCGGGGGCCACCATAGCCACGTTCCTGATCTTGCCGCCGATCTTCCCAGTCCGGCGTGCCCTGGCCTGGAGGGCATTCAGCGTGATCAGGCAGCCCATGGAATGGCAGAGCACGGTGACCTCGCGGATTGCGGGGTTGAGCGCCACCTGCTCGATCAGCCCGTCGAGCGATCCGACGGATTCACGGGCGACCTCGCCGTCGCGCTCATAGGCGCGCAATCCGACCAGGCCTTGCGAGGGCCAAGAGAACAGGATCGGGATCACCGGAGCTCTCGAGTCCTGGACGATTTGCGCGAAGCGATAAACCGCATCATCGAAGCGGTTGTTGAAGCCGTGGACGAAAATCATCGCCTTGCTGCGGCGGGTCTTCTTGGCGACACTGTTGATGGCAGTATTGAAGGCGGCCCTGTCGAGGTAGTCGGCCGACACCGTGACGAACTCGCGGCGCGGATCGCCGGGCGGCGCCACCGGCCACTGGATCGCTCCGACCACGCGGGCCTCGTCAGGCGGAATTGAGACAGAGACCATCGCGTAGGACATCGCGGCGGCACGTTCGCGGCTGAACATGTCGCCAGTGTCGACGGCGGCGCGCTCGCGCGTCGTCGCAACAAGGATCGGGACCCGCGACGTGCTCTCCGCGGCCTCGACCGGAACGAGCACGCCCTGCAAGGGGCGTCCTGCGCAGGATGCGCACGCAAGAGACAGGATCAAGACGCCCGTCACGCGCCGGCAAGTGCGGGAGATGGCCTGGGAGCTCATGCTGCTGCGAGGAATGGCAATGGGTCCGTGCCCCGATCTTTCGCGACCTCCGCCCACTGCTGGACCTTCGGCCTCTGGTTCACTTGATTTAGATCAAGCGCACCGTGCCGGGCGCCGCCTCGATTTTGGCTGCGCGCCTCACCGCATCGTTGCAAGCTGCACGGCCAGCGCGCACGCGCGATCGTATTCGTCGAGATTGATCCACTCGTCGATCGTGTGCGCCTCGTTCTGGCCGGCGCCGAAGGTGACGGTCGGAACGCCGTGGCGGACCATCCAGTTGGCGTCGAGGCCGCCATTTGCGGTGCGCACGTTCGGGGTACCGCCGACGGCGGACACGGCCTCCACCGCGCGTTTGACGACGGGAAGGTTGTCCTTCATGCGGAACGGGAAATAATCGGTCTCGGCCTTGAACTTGACATTGCCGGACTTGCCTTGCGCGTTGGTGACCTTCTTGGCCGCCTTCTCGAACGCGGCCTTGTAGGCCTTGGTGATCTCCTTGAAGAACTTTCCGTCGTGGCTGCGGCTTTCGCCGCGCACATGCACGTAGTCGGTGACGACGTTGGTGGCATCGCCCGCCGGACGGCCCTCGCCGCCGGTGACGG
>NZ_JBVVPS010000030.1:0-26996 GCF_055811355.1 Bradyrhizobium sp. WSM4873
CCGACGTTGACGTTCCATTCGACACCTCCGGGCTCAACGAGCCTACTACAGGTGTCCACTCATTCGGAGGAGGTTCATGGGATTTAGGACAAGGCCGATCGGCGCGCAGCGGGAGACACGCCGACGCGAGCAACGTACGCATACGACAAAGACCGGCTCATCGACGCATGGCAAACGCTCGCTATCTGGCACGTGCTCGTAAGCCCAAGAACGAGAGCGGGCGAAAGTCGCTCAAGGCACCGGCGTCTGCTAGAGCATCGTAGAAGCCTATTCAGCCACTGATTATTTGCGTCGACTTTTCATTTAATATTAAAACTCGGGCGACGGACCTTAAATTGCCCAACGTTAGGCAACCAAGGTCGCAGCCAGAACCAATTCTCAACAAACTTCGAGACGACTCAAGAAGAAGAAGAAACCGGTTAGGGGATTCTATTCGATGCCGATAAAGAACATCGTAATACCGCTGGAAACTGAGTATCTTCAAGAGGCCGCGAACCGCCGCTGCGTCTCGCGGACCAGGCTTGTGCGACTTGTGATGGAGCGCGTTATCAAAGACGAATTGGTTCCATCTATTCTTGGCAGCGAGAGGCTGAACGAGCAGGAAGAACTTCAGCGGCGGTATCGCCGCTTTACAAACTCTTAAGCCGCTGCGTTTCTGCCCTGTCTTCCACTTGTCCGGTTACAGCGCCCCTCGAACGCAGCTTGATCGTGTCCCCCTAGGACCGATCGACATTCGGTTCCCAAGTGGCTTGATCGCTGATTCATAGAGTTCCGTGTTTGGACACGGAGCGGATGACGGCGGCGAAGCCATACGAGCTGACCGAGGCGCAATGGGCGAGGATCTCGCCGCTGCTGTTAGGGAAAGCCAGCGACCCGGGACGTACGGCTGCGGATAATCGTCTGTCGTCAACGGATGCCTGTGCGGTTTGCGGTCGGGCGCACACTGGTGCGACCTGCCGGAGCGGTACGGTAAGTGGAAAACGGTGCATCAGCGCTTCAGCCGTTGGTACCATGCTGGGGTCTGGGAGCGCGTGTTCGCTGCTCTGGCCGCCGATCGCGACGACCAGTATCTGATGAACGACAGCACCAATGTTCGCCCCACCAGCGGGCGGCGAGCGGAAAAGTGGGGTCAAAGATCAGGCGCTGGGGCGTTCCCGAGGCGGACCGACCACCAAGATTCACATGCTGGCCGATGCGCTCGGCCGTCCACTCTGCTTCAACATCACCGTGGGCAGGTCAATGACATCACCCAGGCGCCCGCCCTGCTCAATGGCCAGAGCGGCGATGCAGTGCTCGCCGACAAAGCTTATGACAGCAACGCCGTGCGTACGATCATCGCGGAAAGCGGCGCAACGGCGGTGATTCCATCAAACCGCATCCGCAGGATCATCATTCCGCACGACGCCGACGCCTACAAACAGCGCAACCGCATCGAGCGCTGCTTTTGCCAGCTCAAACACTTCCGACGCTTCGCAATCCGTTATGACAGGCGAACTGCCAACCTTACCGGCTTTATCCATCTTGCAGCCGCAATGATCTGGATGCAATGAATGTCGATCGGTCCTAGCGTGGTTTTTGGCGGTGGGTCACCGCGTTCTCCAGCGAGAGCCGGGCAGGTCAGCTGCCGATAGCCTGAAGGTTGACGGTCGGATCATCGCTCAATGGCGTGATAAGTTTCCAGCGTCGTGTGATGGGCCGCTCGATTTCCCACTCATCGTTCTGTTCGAGCTCGATTCGATGATGCGGACGATGGCATCCTCCTCGGAGAGAGGTCGACCATTTCGGTCCGCCGCTTGAAGCGTTCCATCGAGGTGGAGTGCAGTTTGGTTGGATGCTGCGGCGGGAACGTCATGTAGGCGAGCACGTCGGTCTCGGCCTTGTCGAGGAAGCAAGCCAACTTCGACAGCTTGGGGCGGGCTGATCTGCGAGCTTTCGCGATTGGCTTCTTGCAGCCTCGGCATTTCCTGGGGGACGGCGGTGTGTCGCGCGGCGATCAGGATGGAAGGCAGCGTCAATGAAGGCGGAGACGACTCGGCGGCCACTCTTGCCGGCATGCGCCAGCGCGTTGCGCATGAAGTCAACGCGGCAGCGCTGCCAACTGACGTTAAGCACCTTGGCCACGTGGCCTTGATGCCTTCGTGGGCGTCAGACACACCAGCTTGACGCCGCGCAGGCCGTGGCAGGCGATCTTGCGCAGCACCGCCGTCCAGAATATCTCGGCCTCGGAGGGACCGATGTCCATCCCGATCAATTGGCTCCGGCCGTCGCTGTGACGCGACTGTGACGATCACCGTGACAAATACGATGCTGCCATTCTGAGCGCGCCTTCGCATAGGTCGGTTCGATCCACAGATCCGGCCACTCACCTTCGCTCGGACGGCGAGGAAGGTCTTCACTTTGTCATCGATTTCGCTACAGAGCCGGCTGACCTGGCTCTTGGAGATGCCAGTCATGCCCATGGCCTGCACCAGATCGGCCACTGAACGGTCGAGACGCATTACACATAAGCCTCCTGCGCCACGGCGGGGAGCGCCTTATCGGCCATACGGCGCGGCTCAAGGAAACCTGGGAAGGAGCAACATCTGCGAGCTTGGGAATGCGCAGCTCGACCCCGCCGGCGCGGGTCTCAGATCCGATCGCGGTAACCGTTGCGCTGCGCCAGGCATTAGGCGTTCTTCTCGCCTTAGGTGGCCCTGGTCCGGCCTTCGACTTCCAGCTCTATCCGGCGCTGCGCGGCAAAGCCGATCCTCTCGCGCAATGCATCGGCGTCCGGGTCTTCTCTAGGAGCGAGCCTAGGTTATCATATCGCCGGTCATCGGTGGTCCCTCGGTGCGTTGGCATGTCGCAAACCGATCCTGCCGGAGAGCTGCCGGTGATCACCGCAAAGCCGCCCGCCGTCTAAAGCGCTATTGGAGGCGCGCATCCGGGCCGCTTTGGTCTACTGAACTAAACCACCTCGGGAGACACGACCCGCCGCTTGACCATAATCTTTGCCCATTTTGGTAATTCGCACGGCACTAACGCGATCAGCAACTACAACGGGCAGGCGCATTTAAACCCGTCTTGCCAACTTCCTCTTTCTCATCCTACGATTTTCGCGTAAGTGCATCATCTGTATCCATGCTTGAGAAAGAGCCGTAGTATTCGCCTGCCCACGTCGGGAAAAGGATCCGGGATGCCTTTGAGCAAATTCGTTTCGCCGCAACATTCTGGAAGAATAGGTCTTATAGCCCTCCTCTCTTTCTTGGGATCTGAGACGCCGACAATGGCTCAAGCAACAGCCTGCGATAGTAACGCAATACCGTCTACTTTTTTGTCCGCCCTTTCCTCCGCGACCGCAGGACAGACAATTTGCCTTGGCCCTGGAGACTACGGCACATGGAGCGGCACCAATAAAGAAATCACGGTACGCGCCGCTTTAGGAGTTACACCGACGATGCGAATTAGTTTTGGTTCGGGCGCTCGTGGCTTTACGCTTGAAGGCATGACTGGAATGGGCGGAGCCGTTTCCGGAACTGCCGCATATATTACCATCAGCAACTCGCAGTTTACGAGCGAAATCGCCATAACAAGTAGCGGCGCGGGCATTATATTTGATGGCAATACGCACAATAATATCAGCGGCTACTCAACGGCGGCCAGATTTTATGCGGAGGGACCCGTCACCATCAAGAACTCCCATTTCGAAAGCGGCGGATCCGACGGTGTCCGCATTGCCACCTACGCGACGGTCAGTGTTCTGAACAATACCTTCCTAAACATAGACGAGGACGACTCCGGAAATCATACCGATATGATTCAATGGTACGGTGGTGGAAATGCCATCGTCCGAGGAAACCTCTTTAAGCAAACGTTCGTCGGCCCGACCCAGGTAATGGGAGCCTACGATCGCACGAGCGGAAATCTGATCGAGGATAATGTTGTTGACGTTTTCGGCCGTAACTGGGGTATTGAACTGTATTCGGATAACGGTTCGATTATACGGCATAATACAATCGTCTATCACCCTGGACCACCCTGCTTCTACAACATACCGTGCGGCTTCATAGAACTCTCGCGAAAGCAAACCGATCCGGTCGGCGTAAATACGCAAATTTACGACAACATTGCTACGGAGGTCTCAATCGGCAACGGGTCGAGCACCTTTCGTCGCGATCATAATATGGTGCGGCGGAGCGCGCGAGCGGGTGATTTTCTTGGCAGCCCTACTTTCGTCGGCGGCGCCAATCCGAAGACTTACTCAGACTACGCACTCGCGGACGGTTCGCCCGGTAAAGGCGCAGCATCCGATGGACGTGACGTCGGCATTCGCGCCGGTTCACCATTGCACTGACATAGGTCCCTGCATTCGCTTCGAAGGCTGCCTTAGTGCCGGGGCTCGTCTGCATCGGCGAGCACCGGCTGCGAACTCAACCTCGATCGTACCGCAGGACCCGGAGGGCGCCGTCGACGGCTGCCGGTCGGACGCAATGGAGACGGCCGCAAAACCGACTTCGTCATCCGGCCGCTGCATCAGACCAGACGCGAAGCCGAGGACGCCTGTGCGCGCCTGCCGCCGCGAGGCCGCGACCAGATTGCGGTGAACATCATGTCGCCGGGCAACCTCGACGACACTGGCCCCAGCCGCCAGACTCTCCTCCACGATCCGAAGCTTCTCGGCAGCGGTCCACCGCAGTCGTTCCGGACCGGATAGAACCGTTATCGCTGTCACGTTTGCTCATTTGTTTGCAAATTAATGAGCAAAGCATCTCATGCTTGAGCACGATCCGGAAAGGCGGCCCTCACCGGCTTTCAATTACCCACAAATTCTCCTCCGACCATGACACCTAGCGCTATGTCGTGAGACATGACAGCCCGCGCCACATGACGGTATTGCCAGGTGGCGGATCGCTGGCGCGGGCGAGATAACCGCCGAGCCGGGCGACCTTAATCAGATAGTGCGACAGCGTTTTCCGTCTTGCTTTTGGTCTGCCGTTCACGAGGCGATCGAGCACGCCGATTTCCGTCGCGGTCAACGCGAGGGTTGGCGGTGCGTCTGGAGCCGATCGGTTGAGCATCGTCATCCAAAAGACCCGCCAACTCAGGATGCAAAAGAGCGAGATCAGATTGGTCAGACGCTGGGCGGTCCCGAGCTTTGACTCCTCAGCTTTGCAGCCTGATTTGAGGATCTTGTGGAACACCTCGATCTTCCATCTCAAAGCATACCATTCGAGCTTCTCAATGCCGTCGGTGCGGGAGCTAACAGGCAGATTTGTGATCAGCTTCCACTCGATTTTCTTTCTATTCCTCGGCGTCATGCGCTCTTCGGCATGGATCACCGTCAAAGGTCAGCGCGGGATAGCGCTTCTGCTTTCCGAGCGGCAGCAGGACGCGAAGCTTGCGATATTTGATCTCGAGGGCGGCTTCATCGGGATCACGGCAGACGCAAGTTCTTCGATCTGGCACGGCTCAGCAAGGCGCCAATCGCGGCCGAGGCGGTCAAGCGCGTCGATGTCCTCTTCGCCATCGAGCGCGAGATCAACGGACTTCCTGCGCAAGAGCGTCTGCGTGTTCGCCAGGAGCGTAGTCGCCCCCTGATCGGCGAGTTGGAGGTGTGGTTGCACGAGCAGCGCGCCCAGCTCTCCAGGAACAACGACACGACCAAGGCAATCAATTACTGCCTCAGCCGCTGGGACGCATTTAGCCGCTTCCTTGATGACGGACGGCTTTGCATGTCGAACAATGCTGCTGACCGTGAGCTACGGGCGGTCGCCATCGGACGAAAAAATTGGACCTCGCCGGGTCCGATGAGGGCGGCCAGCGTGCTGCTGCGGTCTACGGCCTCATCGCCACCGCAAAGCTCAACGACGTCGACCCGCAGGCTTGGCTTGCCAACGTGCTGGCGCGCCTACCGGATCACTCTGCCAAGCGCATTGACGAACTGCTGCCCTGGGATTGGCAGCCTCAAAGCGTCGGCCACGCAGCTTGAGCACAATCAGCCTTCCCGAAAGCGCCCTCCCCGGGGCCTTCGCCGGATGCATACACAGATTCTAACTGTGGCTTCGTCTTAAGGTTCACGAGCACATCCGGCGCTGACGCGCGCAGCACATTCAGTGATGAGGAACGCCTCCTATGGGACCGCACTTCCGTCGGGCTTTGAGCGTGAGATGGCTTGCTCCCCCAATCGGCAAGCATGATGACGGTCGGTTCGTACCCCGTTGCACGCAGGTAACGCGCAATCGCCGTGACTAAGCAATCGATTGCCTGTTGATGCTTGCATCGATGACAGCAGCAACATCGTTAAGAGATGCGTGACTATTGACAAGGCCAACGTGGGTGCCGGCGAAAGTAGCATGTTCCGCGTCTTCGACCATTGGACGCCAGAGTTCTATTGGGCTGCAGCCATAGTCGTCGTGATTTTCAGCATCGAAGCAGATAATCTTCCCAGCATAGTATCTTGGTTCAAATTGACTCATTACTTGTTTACAATGTTGCTCACGCGTCATTGGCGACGAACCCGGTAACTTCAGTGATAGTCCTGTCTGCCGGCTCAATAAGCGACGCAGAAGGCCCCAAGAACGATTTGTCAGCACCTGAACTATTTCCCCAAGCGGCAACTGATGCATACTTGCAAGATACCGGCAGATCAGTTTTAGCTGCGATCTGAGGAAAATTCGCTTCGGCCAAGAACGCTGGTCGAAAAATGTGTCGATCAGACCAAGTAATGCCGTGCTGTCGTTTGCATCCTTGAATAATCGGGCGACCTCAAAAGCGACCAATCCGCCAAACGAGTAACCCACAAGGTAGTACGGGCCGAGGGGCTGCACTTTGCGGATGGCCGCGTGCGCTCGTATAGCCATATCCTGCATCGTCAAAGGGAGTCGGCCCTGCGAGTCGGGCCTGCAGAAATCCACCCCAATCACTGGCCTCCCGCTTCGAATACGCGTGGCCAGTTGCGACAAACCCAGCGGATCGCCATCCCCGCCAGAAAAGAGGAAGAGTGGCGCCTCACGCGTGGCTCCCCTCTTCAACTCCATCAGCAGGTCGCCCTCGTCACTGATGATATTCATTGAAGTTCCGATGTAGCCGCATTTTACCGGCTCTCCTTTTACCGTACGCCGGCGCAAGCGAACGAGCATCCATGGCTACTACTCTATTGATCGTTTACTCCGCGCAAATCGAAACATCTTGTGAAGCAGACCACGTTGTTCCCGTTGATAATCATGTGCGATTTTCAAAAGTTCCGGCAAATTTGACGACTGGTCAATATTCAAGCCTTTTAACTCGAGATCAGCGAAGTGGGGAAAAAGTACGATTGGATGCTCTCCGAGCGACAGCTCATGACCTGTGGACAATGGTAGTCCTTTCAATCTCGCCACAAGGGCGCTTACAGGCGCGGCGCCGTCATGGACGGAGAGATGGCACGTCTGGGTCGCTCTCGGATTAAAATCAATCAAATGTACCTGATCCGAAGAGTCCAAAATGAAATCGAACCCGCATAGTCCGGAAACGCCCAATGCGCCTACCATCCGTTCGACAGCCTCCGACATCCCAGCGTGTGATATCGCGCGGACTACGGTGGCGGGCCCCGTGTTATCCTTCGAGCAGATAACTTCCACGCAGGTTTGAGAGAGAACGGCACCCCTCCAGCACGCGGCCGCCGAATTCACCCGCTTGCCCTCAACGTACATTTGAACGCTCAATTGCGGTCGGTTCCGACGCAAAAACGGGACAAAGAGATTTGGATCATTGTCGATGAGCAGACGCTTGAGCGCGCGCAGTATGCCGTTATAGGCATTGAGCCTGACAAACGCGCCGTCCGCGTCTAATCTCGTTCGCGCAATAGCAACGCCAAGTCCGCCGAAGCTTCCGTCAGTCTTCAGTACGGCGGGCAGACCGATATACTTTAACTGGTCATTGAGCTCGTTTCGGCTCGCAACGTTCACCGTCTTCGGAGTGCGCACGCCAGTCTCGTTTGCCACTGAGGCGACTCCCGCACGTGAAAAGAATATAGGGAAGTTCGCCGGCTCTCCTAAAGATCGTGCAATCAACAGCCTTAGTTCGTCGTCATCACGATTGCTACTTTGCTGTAGGCAAAGCTGGTGAAGTTGTGCAGCAGCGGTATCATCAGCCGGAATGACGATATCTGGCTTTGACGCCATGATTGCTTCGCGGAAGCCATTCAATGGGTTCAAGGCATTGTGGCGGTGGATCCTGGAGACGAATTCGACCCGCGCAAGCGAGTGACCGCGGGGACAAAGTCCGTCCACAACGCCGCCAGCGTCCGACAACGCCAAAGCCAGTCGAGTCGTTGTTGGCCAACAATAAGCTGTAGCCAGTAGAATTTTTGGTTTTGTACTGCCCACGAGTTGCTTGCCCTGAACAGAAGCTATCCTCACGCACTCAGCTTCACAGCGCTGGATGATCGGCTAAGAACTGGGATCAGGCGCTGGCAGGAGAACTTTGCCCCAAGGGCGAAGCGCATCAATGGTCCAAAGCTGTTGGCTGCGATCGGCCCTGTGAAAAAAAGCCCTTTGATCGACGACTCGAAACGGCGCGTTAAGACTGGCGAGTAGTCGACGTGCTCTAGCCTGGCAGCCAACGATTGATCCAAGTAATCAAGTCGTCTGAAATCTATTCGATAGCCGGTTGCTGCAACTACGTGGTCGGCCCGCAACTGTGTTGTCGTATCATTGGATCGATCGCGCAACTTCAAGCTCACCGACTGGTCTTCGAATGCAGCGGAGAGAAGTTCCTGGCCGCTCAGCACTGGTACCCGGCCGATGACGAGTTTTTTCATAGGCCATCCCGCATGAGGGCCAAGGTGATTGCGAACAAACGAATGCCTGAGCTTTTGGGGCAGACTGTGGAAGAGGAGCGGGGCATCGGTACAGAATCGAGACTTCAGACCTGGCCCTAAGCCCGAGCTTGGATGCCTGACGCGTTGCCACAACGTTCTATGAGGTGTTGGCGGATCAGAAAATTTCAATTGATCTCGTCGGCATATAATCTGGACGTCGCAACCGCGGCTCCTGAGCAAAGCGGCGAGATCAATCGCGGAAGCCCCGCCGCCCAGAACTACTACACGGCGGCCCAACAGAGCGGTGAGATCGTGGTGATCATAGCTATGCGAATAGCACTCAGGTGGGAGAGAGAGAAGTTGTTTCGGTATGTGCCGAAAGTGCTGAACGCCGGTGGCGACTACGACCCTGCGAGCCCGCACCGGTTCGCCATTGTCGAGTTCCAGAAGAAATCCATCGTCAGATCGCCCCAATGACCTAACCAGGGACTTCTCCAGATTTGGGACAAAGCGCTCCGCAAATGCGAGACCATAATTCACAAACGTATCGAGACGAACAGGAATGCGGTCATCGCCGTAAGCTATCGAGTTCTCCTGACAGTACCGTGCAAGCGGAAAGCGAACATCGGGATCGTAGAGGTTTGAGGCAAAGCCGTCGGATTTCAGTAACATGCCTTCCGGCATGTGGTTTTGCCAGAGATCCATTGGTCGTCCAAAAATTCGAAAATCGTGGTTACTCGCTCGGAGATGTGCTCCGAGGGCTAGGCCGTAAGGACCGGCACCTAAAACGGCAATCTGAGTGTCCATAAAATTGCTACCAGAGAGGAAAAGGATTTAATTAGGAAGTTTATTTAAACAGATTTATTATATAAATCCATAGCTAGATGCTGGAAAATGTTGTTCCGATCGATAAATTGCAAAAATGTAGTCTGAAGGAAGTCCTCAATTTGTTTTCAACATATCGCCTGGCGCGGCTTACAGTTATGATACGCTGGTGACTCATTGCTAGACGCGGACTCAAGGCAACCACAGCCTGATTGACGTACGTTGAACAAAACGAGGTAGTTGGCGGCTAACCCGTCGTAACGCATCGCCACGGACGGCATTGTTGATCTTGTTGAAGAAGCGCTCCACGACGGCTGCGGACGCGGTAGCTGAAGCAGATCGGATCGCTGCGATCGCTTTTGGCGGGATGTTGGGCCCCGCTCCTTTTTCATGGCAATCTCTCTGATCCAGTCGGCGTGATAGCCACGGCCGGCAAGCAGTATCGAAGCGGAATTCAGACGAGAAAGAAGTTTTCCGGCAAGTTTAGCGTCGTGGGTCTCGCCGACGCTTAACGTCAACCGCACCGGGAGACCATTGCTATTGCCAACCGCGAGAATTTTGCTCGTCAAGCCGCCGCGTGGCCTTCTATCGATTGGTGCTGGCTCCTGGTCATGCAGGCTCCATGCTGATGCACGCGGACAATCGAGAAGTGTCGATCATTTGGACAGGCGGCATCGTGCGCAGTCGCAAGCTTTTCTATGATGCGCCCCCAGCGCTGGCCCGCCGTGCCGATCGAAGCCAAAGGTTCGGTGATCATGGGCTGCTTTCCGGATACTGCAGGGTCGTCTTTGCAGACTATCGCCGCGAGAGAACTAGCCGGTCTAGCCCGTTGGCAGGCCTCAGGCCCATTCCCTGCTAAAACACGCCTGCGGTGGAGCGCGGCCGAGATACGGTTCGGCCGAAGCCGCTGTGGCCTCCTTCACAACATCTGATCACGATCCTGCTAAGACGCTTTTGCGCCTTTTTTTTGAGCGACGATAACTGATCTGTGTCATAGCGACCCCGCAATTCAGCGATTGTCATTGGATCCGCACCGCCTCGTGCCACCGTCTCGGGAAGTTCCTCGAAATAGCGCTCGTGGCCGGGCGAAGACATGGTCACGGGCAAAAGTGTCGGACACGTTGGCTATGTGGTGTTGCACGCCGGGCGGCAAGAACTCGTGCTGGGACTGGCATCGACGCGTATGCGATAGAGGCCGACCCGAGCGAGCCGAACACGACCTAGGTGACCGCCGCCGGCAATGCAGGCCCCCGGCGCCGGAGAAAGGCGACATCTCGGGCCGCGATCCGGAAGATCATTGAACGGGAAACCCCCAGGACCGATCTGCCTACCGACGTCGCAGAGGCCGTCGTGTTCGTCGAGAGCGGCTACAACCGGCTACGATCGGCAGAGTCGGCGAAATCGGCCTCAGGCAGGTGCGGCCGGAAACCGCCGCGAGGCTCGGCTTCCGTGGCAAAACCGCCGAGCTCGCGGAGCCCGATGTCAACATCCGCTAGAGGGTACTTTATCTGACCCGTGCTTGACATCTGGCTGGCAGAGACCTCAGCCGCGTCCCGATGAATGCCGGGCGACCATGGCAAGGAGACCATGTCTGCGCGATCGCCTTCTCGCTATGCACACGGCAGCGCCAACCAAGGCTGCCGCGGTTTCGGTTTCACCGCCCACGCCGATAGTCGTGCCGACGGCACTGGCGACGAAATCGACATGCATTCAATACGCAACGGTATGGTCAAAGGACGCATATGCGCGCCACCGTCAGGGCATGGCAGCACCAAGCCGGGCGTATTGGACCGCGCATGAGAGCCGGATCAGCCTCATCAAAGCGCGCATCGAGGCCAAATGGAAACGAGGCATCGCTCTGAAGCAATCGTTCGCCATCAGACGGGCAGCGCGAGGTCTGATGAATCCTTCGAAGCCGGTCGAGACACCATCGCTGCCCGGACACTTGATCATTGGATCAACAGACATTGCCCGATCCTGCACTCGAATAAGGCCATGCAAGTTTTTTTGAGAGTTTTGATCGAAATCTTCGCGGTCACCGCCGTGGCCTGTCCGCCTTCATCGCCTTCCGGCTCGTCGTCGGCTTCAGCGGGCTGACCCGGACGGCGCCACGGCACTATCCGGCCAGACTCATTGCCTAAAGCCGCTCGCTGAGCGCGAGCTTGTGGCCGACGCCGGTGACGGTCGCGATCACGGGCGTGCCGCTGCCGACGAGCTTGCGGCACAGCCGTGCCACTAGCGCATCGACGGTGCGGATGTCGACCTCGGCCTGACGGTTGCTGACGACCTCGATCAGATAGTCGCGGCTGAGCGGCCGTCCGTTGGCGCCGACCAGCGCCGCGAGCAGGTCGAATTCGGCGCGCGTCAGCGCCACCGGCTTGCCGTCGCTGCCGAGCAATTCGCGCCGGGTCAGGTCGGCGATCCAGTCGCCGAAGGCGATCGAATTGTGGTTGCGCGCCGCCTTGCGGTCGAGCGAGCGCCGCCGCAGCACGCTGCGAGCGCGCGCGAGCAGATCGCGCAGATTGATCGGCTTGGTGACGTAGTGGTCGCCGGCGATCTCGAGACCGAGGATGCGATCGACGTCGGTGTCGCGGCGCGTCACGAAGATGATGCCCGCGTTGCTAGTGGCCTGGATCTCCTTGGCGAGCTCGAAGCCGTCACCGTCGGGCAGTTGCACGTCGAGGAAGATGAGATCGGTGCGCGCGCGCAATGCCTGGCGGCACTCTGCGCAGGAGCTGGCGCCGATCACGTCGAAATTGTTCTCGCTGAAATAGCCGACCAGCATAGTCCGCGTCACCGGATCGTCCTCGAGGACGATCAGTCGCTCGCGGCCGGCGGGACGCAACTCCTTGAGTGCGGAATCAGCCACGGTCTTGGGTGTCCTATGTGCCTGGGATCCGACCCCGAAATCCAAAACACTGCGCGACGCGCTGTCATGTGAACGGACATTCACGACTTGTTCGAGCCCCCGAAATTGCCTGGTGGAATATTAGGCGCGTTGTGATGCGCAAACAACATTGGTCATGTTCTCGAGGGACTAAATATAAATTGGCCCACAATTCTCATTGTGCGCATCATAATGCGGGACGGCCCTGCAGAAGGCTTTGCGTCGGCCCGTGGCCGCCGCTCCCGCACATTCGGCTTTAGACTCTACCGGCGGTTAACGCAAAAAAGCCTTCGGCTCCGGAAAGTCGATCCGCGCCTCTATGGTCCCGCCTGCACAATGCGAAACACGGAGCAGGCGTGATGCAGGGGGGCAGGCCCGGTTGGCTGCCGGTCGAAGAGAGCAAGGCGCAGCGCCGTTCGGCCGTTCGCACACACTCGATGTCCTGCGCGGCCTCGCCATCGCCGGCGCGACGGCCATCCACGTCTCGCAATCATTTCCGTCGAATATCCACGCCGTCGACTACGCGTTCATGTGCGGCTGGACCGGCGTCAATGTATTCTACTTCGTCAGCCATGACGATGTTCGCAGCGTGTCGAAACCAGTCCGACGCGCAAATTCTATATCCGCCGTGCCTTGCGCATCGCGCCACTGTTCTAGCTCGCGATCCCGGTCTACCTCGTCATCAACGGCACCGGACGGAGCGACAATGCGCCCAACGGTATCGGGCCCGTTCAAGTGATCCTGACCGCGACGTTCCTGCGCGGCTTCTGGCCAGACAGCGTCAACAGCGTCGTGCCCGGCGACTGGTCGATCGCAGCCGAGATGACCTTCTATCTCGTCTTCCCGCTTCTGGTCACCGCGTTAGGCTCGCGCCGCCATCTGTATGTTGCGCTCGCGATCGCGCTGCATCTCGTCAACGACTGCCTGTTGAAGCCGTGGGCCTTCGCGCTGTTCTCCGCCCATTACGGGCCCGGCCACGAGGCATTCGTCTGGACCACGCTGCACATCAGCTTTCTGAGCCAGTTGCCGGTCTTCCTCGTCGGATGCGCGCTGTTCTTCTCGCTGCGCGACGCATTTGCCAAGTCGCTGCGGTCTATGCGGTCTTGATCGCGCTGCCTTTGTCGCCAACCGCGTCACCGGCTCGCACGAATTCAACTATCTGATGATCAACCTCGGCGCGCTGGTTGCCGGTTTCATCAAGCTTGCAATCCGCTTTCAGCCGCTCCAAGCGCTCGGCCGTAATTCCTATTCGTACCTATCCCTCTTCGCTGTGATCTAAGGCCTGCGTCAGCTCTGGCCGCTCGCCGATGGACTGGTCTCACCGCTCATCGCCTTTGTCGTCACTGCTGCGCTGAGCTATCTCGTCGCACGCGCAACATGGCATCTGGTCGAACGGCGCGCACAGGACCTGGCGCACCGCCTGACATCCGCGGGATCGGACCGGTCGACCCTCCGGCCCACCATCGCCGCCACCGCGGCCGGCATGCGCTGAACGTCCCCGCTTCGTTACCTTCTGCCCCGATACGGCTTGCTTCATTACCGCCTTAAACTTTACTGTGGAGACTCCTCACTTGGAGTGGACACCATGGAGGTCATACTGCTCGGCACCGGCGGTCCGCGCCCGGACCCGCGCCGCATGGCAACGACCACGCTGATCAGGCTCGGCGACGAGAACATCCTGTTCGACGCAGGCCGCGGCGTGATGGTGCAGCTCAGCAAGGCCGGCGTTCCGCTTGGCGCCATCGACACGGTTCTTCTTACGCACCACCATTTCGACCACATCGGCGACCTCTACGTAATTCATGGATGCACGGACGCAACGGCGAGCTGCGCATCTATGGGCCACCGGATACCCAGCGGCTCGTCAACACGCTGATCACGCAGGTCTACGACAAGGACATCACCTGGCGGGACAAGGGCGAGCCAGCCTTCGGCCGCTGGAAACCCGTCGTCGCGACGGACATCATCCCGGGGCCCGTTCTCGACACCGGGCGCTGGAAGATCAGCGCCGAGCTTGTGTCGCATGGGCCATAGCAATTTCGGGCGACACGGTGCCCTGCCCCGGGCTTGAGCGGCTGGCTGAGGCGGCCGATTTGCTCGTCCAGTGCTGTTTCCTCGCAACGCCGGAGATCAACAACGAGCACCTCCGCCGTCTTGCGAAATTCACCATCGCCTGCGGCGACACCGTCGGCAAGGTTGCGGCCACGGCCGGCGTCAAGAAGCTCGCACTGACCCATCACCGGCCGGGCGCCGACGATGCCATGCTGAACGCGCTGCTTGCGGATATCAGGCAGGATTATGCGGGGCCGGTCGTGCTCGGCGAGGATCTCACGCGCATAGAAGTCTAGGCGCTAGACTAACGATAAATTGCCCTACGACTCAGGACGATCCGACCTCGATCCGGAACGACAGTCGCTCTTCCGCACCCCGCGCGATACGCATCAGGCCAGGCTTGTCCGCGAACTCACCATCGAAGCCGACGGGACTGGCATAGCCGCGCCAGGGCTCGATGCAGAGAAACGGTGCACCCGATGGTTTCAACCAGACGCCGAGCTCGCGAAAGCCGCGCCATGACATCTTCGGCCAGGCGCCGCTGGACGCAGCATAGCGGACCGCGTCGCTCTCGATCCAATCGAAGATGATGGCGTCATCGGCGAACAGGGATTCGGACTCGGCGAGCTGCGTACCCTTGACCGGACCAGGCTCCGTGGACGCACGCAGCAGCCCGCCATCAAGACGGCGGACGCGAAAGGATTCCGTTTTCGCAAAGGTCAGCGCGTTATCCCCTTTCGCACTTTCGGATTGGAGCGGCCAGTTGAAGGCCGGATGGCTGCCGATCGAAGCCGGCAATGTCTCCTTGCCGGTGTTGACGATCGTGAGCGTCAGAGCGAGGCCGGCGGCGTCGAGCGCAAAGATCGCTGTCAGATGGAACGCGAACGGATAGAGCGCGCGGGTCGCCTCGCTGTCTTCGAGCACCAGCGTGCAGCGGCTCTGGCCGCGCTTCTCCCATGCAAAGCGGCGGTCGCGCGCAAAGCCGTGCTGGGTCATCCCGTATGTCTTGCCCCGGTGCCGCAATTCGTCCCCGGCAAGACCCCACGATCGGAAACAGCAACGGCGCGTGGCGCGGCCATTCCAGGCCGGCCTGCCAGACGAATTCGGTGAAATCGTCCTTCAACGAGCACAGCTCGGCGCCGCGCGCTTTGATGGTCGCGGTGAGGGAGCCGCTGCGAAGGGAGTGGGTATCGTCACTCAGGGCCGTCATCCACACTGCGACCTCTCACGCAGCAAGGCAGCCTCAGCCATGCAGGCGGAGCGTCTCCGCCGTGCAGCGGTTGGTCATATTTCTGTACCTAACGGTTGCTCCTTTGCGGCTCATCCCCCGCCTGCTTGCCGCAAGTCGGCCCGGGCGCCGATCAACCAGCATGGTAGCCAATTGAAATTCTTCATCAACGGCCGCTTTTTGTCGCAAAAGCTCACCGGCGTTCAGCGTTATGCCGCCGAGATCGTCAAGGCGATCGACGTGCTCTTGGCGTCGGAGCAAACGCCCGCCTCGCTGCGGAACGCAGAGTGGCAGTTGCTGACGCCCGTGGATGCAAGCGAGCAGCTTCAGCTGGAGCAAATCAAGATTCGCGCCGTCGGCCGCTTGCGCGGGCACGCCTGGGATCAAATCGACCTGGCGCGCGCCGCTGCCGGAGGCCGCTTGATCAGTCTCGCCAATTCCGGCCCGGTGTTCCATCGCGACCACCTTGTCGTGATCCACGACGCACAAGTCTTTCGCAGGCCCGACTTCTTCAACTGGCGCTATCTGGCGGTTCATCGAACCATGGGCCGGCTGCTCGCCCGGCACGCAAGCATCGCAACCGTATCGGGCTTTTCGCGCAAAGAGCTTGCCGAGGTGCTGAATCTGTCGGCAACCGCGATGCCGGTCTTTCCCAATAGCGCGGAACACTTCGCCAGGACAAAGCCGGATCCCGACATCATTGCCCGTCTCGGGATTCAGCCGCAGCAATTTTTCCTCTATGTCGGCTCCAGGACCAAGAACAAGAATCTTTCCGTCGCGATCCGGGCCATCGAGCTGCTCGACAGGACTGACGTTCCACTGGTCATCGTCGGCGGCGACAACAGCAAGGTCTTCCAAGACAATTCGAACGACCGGGTTTCCGGCCTGTTGCTGGCCGGGCGTCTGACGGACAGCGAGATCGCAGCGCTCTACGCGCATGCATCGGCATTCGTATTTCCGTCGCTCTATGAAGGCTTCGGCGTGCCACCGCTCGAAGCCATGATCTTCGGTTGCCCGGTCATCGCCTCGACAGCCGAAGCGGTCGTTGAGACGTGCGCCGACGCGGCTGCGTATTTTGACGCCAATGATGCCGAAGCATTGAAGCAACTCATGCTCGAAAGATTGGCAATCGGCGCCATCTCCGATCAGGAACGCCAGCGGCAGCAGGAACGCGTTGCGTTCTTTTCGTGGCAGAAGTCGGCGAAGTCGTTACTCGATCATCTTGCACCACCGGCAAACATTGCCAGCGCTGCTTGAAGTTCGATGCAGTTCGCTCATTGCGCGCATCGGTTTTCGCACAAACAATTTGCAACTGGCTGGAACGCGCGCACATGCGCATGGTTCCGCCAAACCTTTCTGTTCTTCGAGTGACAATCGTGCGCGCAAAGAGCTTGGCGCAACATCACCACATCGCTGCCCCAATATCGCTACGGATTCGAGGAACTGTGTTTCGCACTAGCGAACTCGGAGCAGGGACTCACGATGTCCGGCTCTCTAACGCGGTCCTACGGAAGGCAAACGATGAAAGTGTTGCACATCGCCGAGACGATCCGTGGCGGGATTGCGAGCTACCTGAACGAGTTGCACCCACAGCAACAGGCGAGCTTCGGCACCGGGAACGTGCATTACGTCGTGCCGTCGGATCATCGTCGCGATCTTCCAGCGATCGATGACAACCAGATTACGACGTTCGAACGCTCCGGCCGCGGCGTTGCCGGACTGTTCCAGATGTTGCGCGCAAGCATGCAAGCGCTGGATGCCTTCCGTCCGGACGTCGTCCACCTGCATTCCTCGTTTGCCGGCCTCGTGCTGCGCCCGGCGCTGGCGGCCCGCTCGGACGGTCCGCGCGTCGTCTATTGCCCGCACGGCTGGGCGTTTTCACGCGAGACCGGCCGCCTCAGTCATCTCGTGACGAAGGCGGCGGAGAACCTCCTTGCGCGCACGTCGGACCGAATCATCTGCATCTCCGGCGACGAGTTCAACGAAGCCGTCCGCGCCGGGATTCCCGCCGAGCGCCTCACCCTCGTGCACAATGGCATCTCGAAGAGCCGCACACCGCAGCCTGTCGCGGCCGACTGGACGTCCAAGAAGGTCAAGGTCCTGTTCATCGGACGCCTGGACCGCCAGAAGGGCTTCGACCTCCTGATCGAAGCGGCACGCTCGCTCGAGGATGTGCTTGATATCCGCATGATCGGCGCCTCCGTCGTCAACAAATACGAAGGCCCGAGCGTCCCGTCCAACGTGTCCCTGCTGGGCTGGCTCGACCGGCCGACCATCGAGACCCAGCTCGAGGCCGCCGACCTCGTCGTGATCCCGTCACGATGGGAAGCCTTCGGCCTCGTTGCGCTCGAGGCGATGCGCGCGGCCAAACCCATCTTGGCATTCCGCAGCGGAGCATTGCCCGAGATCGTCGTCGATGGCGTGACCGGCGTGCTTTGCGAGCCCGTTGCGGTCCAGCCGCTCGTCGAAGGCTTCCGCCGAGCACTCGATCTCGATCTTAAGGTGCTGGGACAGCGCGGCTACGACCGGTTCAAGCAGTTTTACGACGCCCAGAAGACGCATGGGCAATTGCAGCAGGTCTATGCCGAGCTCCTGCAGGACGATCGGGCACCGGTCGACGCGAAGGCGGGGCTGCAATCGGACCTCTCCAAGAATTTCTGATGGCTCCGCTCCCACGCACCTTGGTTCGCGGCGGCCTGCGCCTCGCGGGCCTCATCGCATCCATTTTTCTACCGGTCTCTGCCTGCGCACAGCAGGCTCAACCGCTCGATGCCCGATTCCTGCTGGGGGTCGGCACCCATCAGGGGCTGGGTGGCCCGGTGAGCGCGCGCGGATACGTGCCTTCGGAGAACGTCGCGCAGATCAAGCAACTCGGCCTCAATGCCTTCCGCGATGATTTTCCCTGGTCCGATTTCGAGGTCGGGGGACGCCGGATGGGCTTCACGCCCAGGCTCGGCAGGCTCGAAGCGCAGGTCAGGTCCGGCGTCGCGCGCCCCCTCCTGATCCTGGCCTTCGGTCATCATCTGGTTCCGAATTCCTCGCCGCCGACCACCGATGAAGCGCGGCAGCGGTTCGCAGACTATGCCGCGGCGGCGGCGCAATCGGTCGTGGCGCAGCACCCGGTCTTCGAGCTCTGGAACGAATGGAATCTGGCGGCGAAGAAGGATCCGGCGTTCTCGCCGGAGAACTACCTGGCGCTCGCGCAAGTCGCGCGACCGGCGGTGAAGCGGGTTGCACCGAATGCACCTTTCCTGGTCGGAGCGCTCGGCGACGATCCGGGCTGGACATGGACGGAGAAGATGCTGCGGACCGGCATCCTTCAATATGCCGACGGCGCTTCGATCCATCTCTACAATTTCTGCATGGGCCCGAGCAAACGCACCTCGGCCGAGATCATCGACCGGCTCACGGCGTTTCACCGTCTCGTCGCCCAGGTCAGCGGAAACCCCGACTTCCCGATCTATGTCACGGAGACGGGCTGGACCACGGCCAGCAACAAATGCGGCGTCAGCGAGCAGGCCCAGGCCGACAATACCGCGCAGCTGATCCTGTGGGCGTCCACCGCGACGCGCTGGTTCAAGGGCATGTGGCTCTACGAGCTCAAGGACAGTGGAAAGAACCCGTCGGAGCTGGAGGATAATTTCGGACTCTATCGTTTCGACAATTCGCCCAAGCCCGTCGCCTGCGCGGTCGAGGGGGCCTGGGCTTTCATTCGCCTCACCCTGAGTGCCGAGCGACGCGAACTCGCCAATGGCGTCGTGTCGATCAATGCATCGACGAATTCCGGCAGCAGAATTGCAGTCTGGTCCGAGGCCCCGGACCGGCGTTACGAAATCCGGCTCAAGGGCGATCAACAGGGCGCAAGCTTTGCGATGCCGTGCGATCAGGCGGCAAAGCCTGCATCCGGGGTCTGGATCCCCGTCTCGAGCACACCGGTCCTGATTGCAGCCAATGACAGTGCCGTTCCCGCCCTGGAGATAAGGCCGGCGCGGTAGACGCGATTTTGCAGACATGAGGTTGACGCGATGAAAGTTCTTTTGACGTCCACGCTTTATCCGACGCCTCAGGCCCCAAAGATCGTCGGCGGCGCCGAGATCTTCGCCCGACGCTTCGCCGAAGGGCTGGTGCAGCGCGGTGACGAGGTGGAAGTGATCCGGGCCGCATCCACGCCCGGGCAAGCTCCGGAAAACTGCGACGGCATCAACGTCCATTCCGCGCCGGTGCGGAACGTGTACCTGCCCTTCACGGAGCAGAAAAACGTCGCATTGCGCAGCATCTGGCACGCGGTCGACGACTGGCAGATGCAGGCCCCCCTGATCGCGGAACGCATCCGGGCCTTCAAGCCGGACGTGCTGCACTCCAACAATCTGTCGGGTCTCACCACCGCGGTCTGGCGCGTTGCCGCCCAGCTCGGGGTTCCCGTGCTCCACACGCTTCACGACTATTACCTGACCTGTCCGCGCTGCTCGCGCTTCGAGAACGGACGGTCCTGCGAGCACACCTGCACGAGCTGCGGAATCCTGAGCTTTCATCGCAAGCGGGCCACGCATTGGCTCAGTGCCGTGGTCGGCGTGAGCGAGCGCGTCCTGTCGATTCATACCGACATGGGCATGTTCTCGGAGACGCCGATCCGCACCGTGATCCGCAACGCCTCGACCGAGCCGCCGCGCGAGCCCTATCCGCGTCCGGTCTGCACCACGGAGGTGACGTTCGGATTCATCGGCCGCCTCACGGAGGAAAAGGGCATCGACAATTTGATGCGGGCGCTGGCCATGCTGCCCCGGGACCGCATCCGCATGATGATCGCCGGCCGCGTCAGCGACGAGGAGCAACGGCGCCTCAGGGCGCTCGCGCCGAACGCGCGCATCGAGTTCATGGGCTTCGTGGTGCCGGACGAATTCTACAAGCAGGTGGACGTGGTGGTCGCGCCCTCCATCTGGCACGACCCTGGCCCGCTCGTCGTCGCCGATGCCAAGGCGGCCGGCAGGCCGCTGCTGGGAACGCGCTTCGGCGGCATGCCCGAGGTCATCGAGCACGGAGTGACCGGCTGGCTGACCGAAGCCGATCCGCAATCCCTCGCCAAAAGCATGCTCGCGGTCGCAGCAGATCCGCACAAGATCGACGAGATCAGCCGGCTGCTCATCGCCGATACCAAC
This sequence comes from Bradyrhizobium sp. WSM4873, assembly GCF_055811355.1. Taxonomy (NCBI): domain Bacteria; kingdom Pseudomonadati; phylum Pseudomonadota; class Alphaproteobacteria; order Hyphomicrobiales; family Nitrobacteraceae; genus Bradyrhizobium; species Bradyrhizobium sp. WSM4873. The sequence goes on from NZ_JBVVPS010000030.1 coordinate 20,928, forward strand.
AAGTGGATATTCTCCGACGTGCTGTCTTCATACAAGAGCTTGTATGAGCAACTGCGCGAGCAGCGAATGTCGCGCGTGCGTGCTGTAACGTCCGACGCGCCACAAGGGCGGTCCGTCGGCAAGGAGCGCCTCATTCCGAGATGACACGCCTCCTCGCGATGGCGGGCTATGTCTATCAAAGCGCCGCGGCGATCATCCTGATCTTCGCGATCAGCCATCTGCTGCCCGCCGCCGACTACACCAACTTTTCGCTGGCGCTGGCCTCGAGCCAATTGCTCTGCATCCTGATGTTCGAGTGGCTGCAGCTGGCCGGACTGCGGTTTCTGGCGGCAGCCAGGGAGAACGAGGCGGCGCGGCTGAGGTGGTCGCTGTTTACAGCGGGCCTGTCGAGCGCGGCCGCGCTCGTTGTGGTCGGAAGCTGCGCGTCCCTGGCGAGCGCGCTCCCGGCAGGAATCATCGCGTTGGGCCTGGGCATATCCGTGCTTCAGGGCCTGGCGGATCTCTACTTCCTGTCGGTCCGTCTGTCCGACCGGCTCGGCGTCGCCTCCTCCCTCCTTGCGCTGCGTGCCACCGCGCTTCTGGCGGGGGCTGCGGCGGGAGGCGTGATTTCAGGGACGGCTGAAGCCGCGCTGCTCGGGATTGCGTCGGGCCACTTGCTCGGCCTCGTCGCCGGGCTCGTCGCATACCGCACGCCGCTGGAGCGCGCCTCGTTGCAGGCGATGCTGGCTGACTGGAAGACTTTCGCCGGCTACGGCATGCTCGCGGCCGGCGCCTCCGTCATCCATTTGTCGGTGCCGATGCTGCTCCGTGTCATCATCATCGGCCGGCTGGGCGCGACGGGGGCAGGTGCCGGATTTTCGATGGCGCTCGACCTGTTGCAACGTCCGTTCTGGGTCCTCAACGCCGCGATCCACACCGTGAGCTATCCCGATGTCGTCAAGGACTTCGAACACGGGACCGTCATGAAGTCGGTTCAATCGGCCCGGCGGATGTTCGAATTCATGATCTGCACGACCCTCGTGCTGCTCGGCGGCCTGGTCGGATTCATTCCGGATGCGGCCCGTATCCTGGTGCCGCGGGAGAGCCTTGACGGGTTCCTGGCGACGGCACCCGCGGTGGCCGCCTTCTATTTCTTGCACACGCATCTCCAAGCGACCGTCGCAGTGGTTCCACACCTGGAGAAGCTCGCGACCCGGCTTGTGGTCGTCGCGGCCGGTCAGCTCGCGATCGTCGCGGCCGTCGCGCTGGCGGCGGTATGGGCCGGACTGTCGCCGCAGCAGGCCGTCGGCTGCGCTGCGCTCGCTAGCCTCGCCACGATCCTAGTCGCGCTTGGTCCGACCCTGCGGTTCGAGGCACTCCCGCGCTTGTCGTTGGTCATGCAGGCCCTTGCGGCCGCCATCCTGATCGGATCGCTCGCTGCGATGCCGACCGGGCCCGCGACATGGCTCGCCGGCAAGATCGTGATCGCCGCGACCGCGACGGCGGTCATCGGATGGCGCGGGGATTTTCTGTTGCTGACCCGCCGCGGTTAGTTCGTCGCATCCAAGTCTGCGACGCAGGTCGGGTTGCGGATCAACTTCAGCAACACGCACCTGCACCATCGTTGGGCATCCACAACCAAAACGAGTAAATTACAACATCTAACCGCTCATCGAAGCGGCATATGCGAACTTCGCATGCAAGAAAACGCATGAGTTGCCGAAGGCACGAAACGAAAGACACTCCGAACGGCGGACGAGCGGGCCGCGTCGCACCGTCGTACGAATTCACTCGCGAGAGTTGCGCATATATTCAGCACCGCAATTGGTGAAAATCACGAAAGCGCCCTCCTCACGTCATCCTGCCTCGGCATCTCATTCATATTCTGCTGCACAGAGATCGATTCTGTTCCTGCACAAGGAACCTCGTTTCCCTCGCGATTTGTAGCTTCGATTTTTATCTGAAATTCATACTCGACAGAGAAGCTTGAACGCAATCCCTGCGAGCATTTTCGCTCGCGCTGAAATCGAGTGTGCAATGTCCGATCAAACCATCCTGTCCGCCAGCGGCTTCATCAACTCCATCGGCGTCAACACGCACGCCGGATTCGGCTGGACCGGCTACAACAATCTCGCGCTGATGGTCGATGACCTGAAGTATCTAGGCGTCACCCATCTACGCGACGCCATGGGGACCAGCCCGGCCGCGCAACCCGTCGTCGAGGGTCTGGCTGCTGCCGGCTACAAGTTCGATCTCCTGGTCTCGTCCGCCCTGCCCCAGACCGGCACAACCGGGCTGCAGAACTACATCGCCTCGCTCCAGAAGTTCGCTACGAGCCACCCGGGCAGCATCAGCGCCATCGAAGGGCTCAACGAGGCCAATCACCAGCCCTTCAGCTACAACGGCAGCTCGAGTCTCACCGCCGCGGCTCAGTTCCAGAGCGCGCTCTATCAGGCCGTCAACGCCAACGCCGCGCTCGGCAGCATCCCCGTGTACAATCTGTCACTGGCCTACAACGATCCGCAGGGCTACAGCCAGCTCGGCAACATGTCGGGCTCGGTCGACTACGCCAACGCCCACGCCTATGTCAGCACCAGCCTGACGTCCGGCAGCTCGATTTCGGCCACGCTGAGCGCCGTGATGGCCGCGGCACCGGGAAAACCGGTCGTCATCACCGAGACCGGCTACACCACGCAGGCCAACACCCAATATCTCGGCGTCAACGAGACGGTGCAGGCCAAATCGATCCTGAACACCCTGGTCGATGCCTACAAGGCTGGCGTCAGCGCGACTTATCTCTACGAGCTGCTCGACCGCGACTCCTCCGCCGGCAATACCAACCCCGAGGCCAATTTCGGACTGTTCAATTCCGACGGAACGCCGAAGCTCGCCGCCACGGCCATTCACAATTTGACGACCATTCTGGCCGACGACGGCAAGGGGAGCCTGCAGCCGACTGATCCACTGAACTACACCCTGAGCAACATGCCGGCCACCGGCAACAGCATGGTGCTCGGCAAGAGCAACGGCGCTTACGAGCTCGTCGTATGGGCGGAGCCGAAGCTCTGGAACGATCCCACCGATACCGAGGTCTCCAATCCGGCTCAGACGGTCACCGTGAACCTCGGCGGCGTGCATCATTCGGTCAAGGTGTACGACACGCTGACGGGAACCACTGCGATCGCCAGCTATACCGACGTCAGCACGATCACGATTCCGGTCAGCGATCACCCGCTGATCATCGAGATCGACGCCCCTCCGACCACCACGACTCCGCCGGACACGCGGACCAGCGTCAGCGGCACTGCTGCCGAGATCGTGCCGCAATTGTCCGACCTCAGCACGTCGACGGCGCTGAAGACCATCGCGCTGACCGACTCGCACGTCCTGCCGGTCGCCTCGAAGGCGACCATGGACTACATGATCGCCCATTACGGCGGCGCTCTCTCCAAGATCGAGGGGGGATATTCGTTCTCGGTGACGAATACGGCCGCGACCTGGAGCAGCACGAGGACCTACAATTCCAGCGGGACGCAGCTGTCGAAGTCGGACACCGGCCTGAATTCGAGCGGACAGCCGACCTCGACCACCGTCGCCTACACCGACGGTTCCAAGGACCTGATCAGCTACACCGGCGGCGTGAAGACGAAATTCGTTCACGTCGGCACCGACGCAACCAGGACCACCGACACCTACAACACCGCCGGAACCCTGCTGAGCGAAGTCGTCCAGAAGTCCGACGGCTATTACTCCACGACGCTCTACACGAACGGCGTAAAGATGGCCGCCTACGTCAAGAACGCGGACCGGTCACAGGACAACTATACTTACGGCATCACTGGCAAGAGCTTCACGACCCAGGTTCAGCACCTCAATGCATCCGGAAAGGTCACCTCGGTCACCCGCAGCCACGCCGACGGCTCGCTGGACTCGACGCAGGTCTACAACGCCGACGGCAGCAGCGTGATCACCACCTATAGCGCCACCGGCGTTAAGCTGGTCGAGACCGCCTATCACGCCGACCACAGCAAGGATGTCTGGACCTACAACATCACCGGCCAGACCTACGCGACCGAGCACGACGTCTACAACGCCACCGGTTTCCTCACCAGCCTGACGCGATTGCACAGCGACGGCAGCCTTGCCTTCAAGCTCACGCAGACGACCGACGGCACCAAAACGACGGATTGGTACAATGCCGCCGGCAGTCTCACCAGCGAGGTGGTCCAGAAGGCCGACGGCTTCTCCTCGACCACGCTCTACAGCAACGGTGTCAAGACCAACGCCTATGTGAAGAATGCCGACGGCAGCCAGGACAATACCGCCTACGGCATCACCGGCCAGAGCTACACCACGCTGATCCAGCACGTCGAACCCACGGGCAAGGTCACCGCCGTGACCCGCAAACATGCCGACGGCACGCTCGACTATACCCAGGTCATCAACCGCGACGGCGGCAGCGTCGTCATCAATTATGATGCCGCGGGATCGCGGACCAAGGAAACCGACTTCCATGCCGACGGCAGCAAGGACGTCTTCCTCTTCAACATCACCGGCCAGACCTACACGACCGAGCACGACATCTACGATGCGACCGGCTTCCTCACCACGCTGATACGCAAGCACGCCGACGGCAGCATGGCGTTCAAGCTGTTGCAGAGCGCCGATGGGACCAAGACCACGGACTGGTACGACGCCAGCGGCGTCCTCACCAGCGAGGTGCTCCAGAAGCCGAGCGGCTACAACGCGACCACGGTCTACACCAACGGCGTCAAGACGGCGGCTTACATCACCAACGCCGACATGAGTCACGACAATTACAGCTACAACATCACCGGGCAGAGCTATACCACGCAGTACCAGCACCTCGATCCATCCGGCCAGACCACCGAGGTGACCCGCTGGCATGCCGACAACTCGCTCGACTATACCCAGATCGTCCATAGCGACGGCAGCAGCGTGGTCACCAACTACGATGCATCAGGCGTCAAGAAGACGGAAACCGACTACCACGCCGACGGGTCGAAGGACGTCTTTCAGTTCAACGTCACCGGCCAGACCTACACGAACGAGCACGACAGCTACGATTCGACCGGCTTCCTCACCGATATCGTTCGTACCCACGCGGACAACAGCCTGGCCTTCACGCTGAAGCAGAGCGCCGACGGCACCATGACCTCCGACTGGTACGACGCCCACGGCGTCATCACCAGCGAGGTGACGACCAAGAGCGATGGTTACAGCTCCACGACCGTCTATAGCGGCGGCGTCAAAAGCGCTGCCTACATCAAGAACGCCGACGGCACGTCCGACAACTGGAACGACAACATCACCGGGCAGTCGTACACGACCCAGCATCAGCACCTCGATCCCTCCGGCAAGATGGTCGAGCTCACCCGGACCCACGCCGACGGGACTCTGGACTATACCCAGGTCATCCACGACGACGGCAGCAAGCTGACGGACATCTACAACAGCGCCGGCATTAAGACCCAGGAGATCGCCAACAACACCGACGGCTCCAAGGACGTCTTCCTGTTCAACTTCAACGGGCAGACCGGCACGACGCAGCACGAGAACTACAACTCCGCCAGCGCGCTGCAATTCTTCGATCAGAGCAAGGCCGACGGCACCCACAATGTCACGGCTGTCGCCGGCGGCGTGACGATCCAGGGCGGGGCCGGCAACGACGTGTTCTCGGCCGCGCCGAACTCGACCACCATCGCCTACGATCATGGCCAGGACCAGATCCTCAACTTCCAGGCCGGCGACGGCACGACGCACGACGTGGTCCAGATCTCGAAGCTGCTGGCCGCGGACTACGGTCACCTGCAGATTACGCAGTCCGGCACCAATGCACTGATCACGTTTTCGGACAGTGATTCGATCCTGCTGAAGAACGTCTATGTCTCCAGCCTGACGAGCCACGACTTCGTGTTCGTCTGAGCCGGGCGGACTGATTGCTGCATCAACGTCGAGCGGGGGGGGGGCCCCGAAAAAAGACGCCCCCCCCCGCGCGGGGGGGGGGGTGTAAAAAAGAGGTTTTTGGTGGGGATATATTTTTTTGAGAGCCCCAAAAACCGGTTGGTG
>NZ_JBVVPS010000030.1:27006-97521 GCF_055811355.1 Bradyrhizobium sp. WSM4873
CCCCCCCCCCCCCCCCCCTTTTTTTTTTGCGGGCCCGGGGGGTTTTTTTTTTCCCCCCCCCCCGGGGGGGGGGGCCCCCCCCCCCCCGCCCCCCCCCCCCGCTCACTTGGCGTCTGCCTTATCAAGAGGCAGTGTTGGGACGATGAAGATGTTCGCTTCCCCGACAAGACGGTCTTGAGGAACTCGGAGCTGACCGATCCGCGATCACGCTGCCTCCGCCGCTGCATCCAGCGAACTTGCGTCACAATTCGACTCTAGAAGAGAGATGAACCGCGCAAGGACTCCGAGGCCCGATGGAAGCCAGTGAAGCAAGACGTTTTGTCGTTCTCGACTTCTACCGCTTCGTCGCCGCGCTCGGGGTCTTCATCTTCCACCTGAAGCTGATCGACACGGGCATTTCGCCGGCCTGGAGCGGGTCCTACGGCCTGTTCGTGGATATGTTCTTCATCCTGTCCGGCTTCGTGATCTCCTATTCCTACCCGTCCGACGCGCGTGGCGTGGCGGCCTACTCCCGGTTCATGATCCGTCGCATCGCGCGGATCTATCCGCTGCACCTGCTGAGCTTGCTCATCTTCGTGGTGCTCATCGGCGTCGGCCTGGAGCGCACGGTCCGCTCGACCCCGCTGGACTTCCTGTACAACCTTCTGCTGCTCCAGGCCTGGGGCGTCACCGACCATCTCAGCTTCAACTCGCCGTCCTGGTCGATCAGCGCCGAATTCTTCTGCTATCTGGTGTTTCCGCTGCTGATGCTGCTTGCGCGCAAGGTCCAACCGGTCGTGCTTGGCGCGATCGTCGCAGCGCTCTATCTGGTCCTTGCCCACGGCCATCTGCCGATCTGGCAGGAACGGTCGCAGATGTATGGCGCCAATTTCGACTACGGGATGCTCCGCGCGCTGCCGAGCTTCCTGAATGGCATCCTGCTCGCCATTCTATTTCGGATGTCGCATCCCTATCGGCACAAGCGGATGATCTTCGCCGGCATCGGCACGTTCGGCCTCTCCGTGCTCGTCCTCAACGTCTTCGCCAAGCCGGATCTGGCCATCGTCCTGTTCTCCTGCGCGATCCTGCTCACTGCGGTCGGCGAAAGCGCCTTCAGGCAGTTTCCGGGTGCCCGCCTGCTCGGACGGCTCGGCAACACCTCTTATGCGATCTACATGCTGCATGATGCGGTTCTCATTGCCGTGTTCAAGCCGTTGTGGACCTGGCTCGGACTGCGGCCTGATCAGTTCGGCCTGTTCACCCTGGCGTGCTGTGTGGTCCTGACCGTGATCTCGGACCGCACCTACGCTTATTTCGAAAATCCGGCGCGGCGCTTCATCAACCGCTGGGCCGACATCGGTGCCGCATCCTCGCGCAAGGCGGCCGCAACCGACACCTCCGTCCGCTTTGACAACACCACCGAACGGGCGGTCAACTGACCGCCTGCCGATGACATGAGGGCGTTCAGGCGACCTTGCCGTCGGCCTCCGGCACAGCCCGCATCGCGCTCTCGCCCAGCAGCGGTGCGATGTTGGCGCGGGACAGCTCCATGACGTCAGGCAGCATCTGACGCACCTTCCCGCCGACGGCTTCGTGTGTGCCCAGGAAGTGCAGCACGAACTTCTCAAAGCTGTCGTCGACCAGGAACTGGGCCGGCGACAGCAGCAGCGATTCGCTGACGCCAAAGTGCGCGAACAGGCCCTGGAACTTGTCCTGATAGGTGATCGCTGCGACGGGCGTGCCCTGCCCCAGCGCCGCAATCGCCAGATGCATGCGCCCGGTGATCACGCCGTCGACCAGACCGACGACGGCCTTGATCTCGCCCGCCGATAGCGCCTGATCGACATGGTGCACGTGATCGCCGAGCGTGGGCTTGAGGCGGTCGGCCAGCGGCCGCAGGCAATTGTCGTCGGCGATCTCGGGGCGGTAATCATGTGCGAGCAACAACCAGCTTGCGTTGTGCTCCCGGGCAAGCCGCTCCATGGCGACCGCCGCGAGCTCTATCATGTGCCGCAGCTTGGCCGGCTCCGGCTTCCTGAACAACATCGGATGGATGTTGAAGACGAAGACCTTGCGACCTTGCTCGCGTTGTCGCGCGATCGTCGCCGCGATCTGCTTCACTGCGGCCGTCTCCGCCCGCGACGTCAGCATGAACGCCGCGTCGGCGACCAGGTGGGCGCGTTTCCGGGCGAAATCGTCGAAACGCTGAAGAGATATCGCATCGCGCAGGTTCAGGACCACGCCCGGATCCAGCAGCCGGAAAACCTCGCGCAGCGCTTTTGCCGGGCGGGAATTGAAACTGAATCCGAGCACGCTGACCTTGGCGCCGAATGCCGCCATCAGGTCCGCGACGAGCAGCATGCGCGCGGCATCCACCGGCGAATAGTAGCCGTCGAGGACGTCGGCGCCGAGAACCAGCCCGAAATCCGGCCTGGTGAGCGACAGCTCCTGAGCGACTGTCTCGTACGAAAACGGCTGCCGCCAGAGTTCGAGCGGCTTGAAGCCCATCGCGCGCACGTCCGCGCTGGCCGCTGCGGTCGCGGTGACGATGTAGACCTCGAGGTTCGGATAGGTCCGCCTCACCTCCCCGGTGGCCGCCTCGATCATGGCCTCATCGCCTCGCGATTGACGAACGCTCCAGGGATCGGAAGGAAGCACGACGAGCCGGCGCGGATCGTTGCGCGGCGCGGCGTTGACGCCGACGTCACTCCGGGCGTTCTGCCATCTGCGCAGCTCGAGCAAATCGAGCGCCAGCGGCGTATTCTTGGCGCTGTTGAGCCAGCCTCTGAGCTGCCTGCGTACGGGCACCGGGATCAATTGCTTCACGATAGTCTCCTCGTCTTCATCAAGCGGTCGCACCGCGCTTCACGACGAAATCAATCAGGGAGAGGAGCTGCTTCCGCCAGAACAGCAGAAGGCCCGTCAGATAGGTCGCGCCAAAACAGGACGACAGCAGCCCGATCCGCAAATAGGGGTTCATGCCCGGCGTCGCCTCCCGGCACAGCACGACCGCGCCGTAGGCCAGAACGATGGCGCAAAGGCAGCCCGCGATGGGACGCAGAAACTGGCTCCAGCTCAAGCCAAGCAGCCGAAGCGCCAGCGCAAACGTGACGGGGGTCACCACCAGCTGCGAGAACGCGAAGATCGTTGCCAGTTGCCCAATGTCGCGCGACGGAAGCAGGAACATGGCCGGCACGACCGTACAGAATTTCAGGATGTTGAGCCCAAAGACATAGTTCGGCTTGCCCAGCGCGCCGAAATAGGCGCTGTTGACGAACTGCACCGTCTGGACCGCGCCGATCAGCATCAGCGGCTGCATCACGGCTTCGCTGCCGCCCCATTTTGCGCCAAACAGCAGCAAAGAGAACTCCGGCGCGATCGCCGCGAGCAGCACGAAGACCGGAGATCCGATCAGCGCGCCGAGACTGACGCTGCGCAGATAAGCGCCTGCGATGCGATCCCGCTCGTGCGCGATCTTGGACAAGGCGCTCAGCGCGACGTCCATGACCGCCTGGGTGAGCAGTTGCATCAGGATCAGGTAGACCCTCGCCCCAACCGTGTAGATGCCGAGCGCCGCGACGCCATAGAGCGACAGGATGATCATGTCGATGGTGCGCACGATGGCGAAGTCCAGCAGCCGGTTCAGCATGACGTGGATGCTGTAGCCGGAGAGCTTGCGGAAGCTCTTCAGATCGTAGCCGCGCATCGGCAACCATCGCGGCTGGCTCCAGAGCCACAAGCCGCTGATCGCGCTCTGAACGACCACCTGGATCACGAGGCTGAGGGCGCCAAACCCGGCATAGGCACAGGCGATCCCCACGACGCCGGAGACGGCTGTCGCCACCATGGTCCTGACCGCGAGCACGCGAAAGTCCATCTGGCGCTTGTAGAGCGCCTCCTGGAACAGGGTCGCGGTACCGATCGGAAGCGAGAGACTGGCAGCCGTCAGCAGCGGCGCGAGCCCCTTCACGTCGAACCAACGCTCGATATGTGTCGCGAGGAGTGCAATCAGAACGGCCAGCAGCACCGAGGCTGCAAACGAGCAGAAGAACGGCAGCGTCACATCGGCAGGCTCGAGCGTCCGCCGCTGGATCAACGCATCACCGAAGCCGAATTCGGCGATGGAGCTCAAAAGCAGCAGGACGAAGGCGACCAGCGCCGCAAGACCGAAATCCGCGGGATCGAGCAGCCGAGCCAACACCAGGAACAGCACGAACGACAATGCGCGGCCGCCCCAATTCTGCGCGAGCGACCAAAACAGCGCCACCACGACCTGATGTTGCCTGCCTCGAGTGACGTTCATCAACAATTCGACCCAATTTCGATCCAGACGACGCGACTGTGATTATGACGCGCCACCGCTTGTCGCCGCTCACAACGGCGACTGATTGCTCGCGACATTACGACGGAGTGATGACAATCAGATGAGCGCCATCTTGATTCCGATTTAGAGTGGAAGTGAGTTCAAATCGTGGACTACACTCCGATCGCTCTCTGCGATGTGATGCAAAATGGATGCCTTGATGAATTCGTCCGCCCCGCTTTCTATCCCCAATTCCAGGCGCCTGCGTGTGGCGATCTATGCACCGCATTTTGCAGAATATTCCTACCGGCTCGCTGCAGGATTGGCTCACCATTGCGACGTCAGGCTCGTGCTCAACCGCAAGGATGCCAACCAGCAATGGGAACTGGCCGATATCGCGGTTGCGGCTCCCTTCGAAACCCGGGTTCGCGATTTGAGCCTGCGCCGCGGCGGCGTGCTCGGCATCCCGGCCTCTTTCTTCGACATAATTTCGTTTCGTCCGGACGTCGTTCATTGTCATGAAGTTCCGGAGATCTACACGTCCAAGCTGATCCAGTTCCTTCGCCCACTCGGCATTCCCCTGGTGCTTACGGTTCACGATGCTATCCCGCATTCGGAAGGCGGCTCCGGCACCTCGCCACGCGAGGACGGCTGGCGCGGACGCATGCGCGCCGCCGCCTCGATCGTCACGACTCATGGCGAGAGTTGCATTGCCGATTTTCGTCGCGCCTCGCCCGACTTCAACGGCGCAACAGTCTCCAGCATGCACGGCGTGCTCATGGTTCCACCGGCCAGAGGTACGGTCGCGGCGCCCGAAGCCGCGCGCATCCTGTTTTTTGGACGGATGTGGGCCTATAAGGGCCTCGACGTCTTCATCGACGCGATCGACATGTTGGCCAAGCGCGGCGTGCCGCATGAGGCGATCGTCGCCGGCCGCGGCCCGGAAATGACACGGCTCGGGGCGCGGATGGAAGCGATGCCGACGGTCAAGACCATCAACGCCTACATTTCGCCCGCCGACACCGGACAGCTGTTTCAATCCGCCACCGTGGTCGCCCTGCCCTACAAGGATGCAACGCAGAGCGGCGTGCTTGCCTCCGCTTACGGCAACGCGCGTCCCGTCGTTGCCAGCGCCACCGGCGGCATTCCCGACGTCGTCACCGACGGAGTCAACGGGCTGCTGGTTCCTCCGGGTGACGCCACTGCATTGGCCGATGCACTCGAACGCGTGCTGACCTCGAAGCCGCTTGTCGCGACATTGACCGACGGCGCACGGCAAACCGCGGCCGGCCTCCTGAACTGGGACCGCATCGCCGAACAGCTGCTGGGGTCCTATCACAAGCTCGCCGGCCGTACCGTGAGCTGACCGCGACAGGCACGCGGTCGCTCAAACCGATTGCCCGACCTTCAGCGGTCGAAAGAACATGCCACGGCTCGCGCCGTCCAGCAGTCGCCTCAGCCTGACCTCGATGAGCTCATAACTGATCGCGCTTGCGACCAACGACATCACCAGCCCGAGCACGATGAAGGCGGCCCACAGCAACCAGCGATCGACGCCGGCTGCGACCAGCTTCAGGCCGATCACCTGCAACGGGAAGAGCACGAACGGATGCACGAGATAGAGGCTGTAGCTGATCTGACCGACATATTGCAGGGCTGGCGCGCTCAGAGCCCTGCCGAGGCCCGACCCCGGGGCAAGCACCATGCCGAACAGCAAGAATCCGGGAAGCAGCCCCACGAACGGGTGAAACAGCGCCAGGCTTGCATACATGGCCACTCCGCAAGCCAGGCCCACGGCCAAGCCAAGACGTCCCGGCATGCGAATGCGAAAGCCGGTGGCGCTGAAGAGCATACCGACGCAGAAGAACGCTGTGATCGGCCAATGCAGCAGGCAAGCGATGCCCAGCAGGATCAGGGGGGCTGCCAGCATCTTGCCTCCGACGCGCAGCATCGAGAACGTCACTGCAAACCAGATATAGAATGCCCACTCATAGGTCAGTGTCCAGGCATTCTGCTGGGCAATGGGCAGGCCAAGCGCGTCCTGGACGAAAAACAGATTGGCCGCGAAAATACCGAGATAGCTCGTCAGGTCGATTCCACGGAAGAACTTGTAGCCGACGATCGGACCTATCGCGAACAGCGCAAGATGCAGGACGACGAACACCGGCATGATGCGCAGGACGCGATCGAAGAAAAATCGCGACAGCGAGCCATGCCGCACCAGGCTGGCCGGGATCAGGAAGCCGCTGATCATGAAGAACAGCTCCACGCCATGCCCCCCGACATTGATGACCGATTGTAGCCAGAGCCAGAGCGGCGGCAGGAAGCCGGGATCCGGGATGTCGTACATGCCTCCCTTCGGCATATCGTAGAAATGATCCATCAGTACGCTCAGCGCCGCAACGCCGCGCAGCCCCTGGACCGACGGAACGAACGATCCGTCGTAGGCGGCGCCCGGCTGGTGCGGCGCGTGACTCATTCTGCAGCACCCTGAGCACTGAGGGCAGGCTCGAGAACGACCTTCGTTCTCCGTGCCGAACGAAACCTCTGTCCGAAGGCAATGCTGGGCTTCTCGACGTATGTAAACGTCATCCAGCTGACCAGGATCGACAACGCAAGGATCAGGGTCAAGAAGATTGCCCATCCGAGCGGCCCGTCGCCAAACCATCCGAGGCGATGGATGAAGACGATCGCGAACGGCGACATCAGGTAGACCGAATAGCTGATCACGCCGACGAATGCCATCGGGCGCCATGCCATTCGCTCGCCGAACACGGCAAAGCCGATGAAGACGAGCGCCGCGCAGACATAGGCCGCTGCGATCGAATAGCTGTAGAAGAAGTTCTCGTGGTACACGCCTCCGAACCGCCGGTCGGCGAGGGCGATGGCGAAGATCGCATACAGGGCCGTGCAGACCGCCACGTGGGACCATCGCAGCTTTCCGCCGATGACGGTGTCGCGGATGATCTTGCCCAGGAGCATCGCCGACAGGTTCAGCCCGACCTCCATCACCGAGGAAACGGCCCTATTCTCAACCAGGAGCGCAGCGATGGTTCCGACCAGCGCGGCCGCAACGACGATCGTCACCGCCGTGAAGCGCCGGTTCAGCAGCCCCATCGCAAACAGAATGGTGCATCCGACATAGAACAGCAGCTCGATCGCCAGCGTCCAATAGAAGACCCAGAGGTTCGGGACGTTCACGAAGGTCTGCAACATCGTCACGTTCGCGGCGACCTGCCCGAGCGGATAGATCTTCGAATCCAGCAGCTGCATCGTCACGAGCCCGACTATGAGCGAGGTCCAGTAAGCCGGGTAGAGCCGGAAGAAGCGGCTGATCGCGAAGTCCCGCACGGGCGTGGCGCTGTCCGGGAAGCTGAACGGAATGACGAAGCCGCTGACGAAGAAGAACAACACCACGCCGAACCGGCCAAAGTTCATGTAGTAGCCGAACACATCGTGGATGGGCCAGTAATAGGCACCCGTCGGGTGCTTCTCGACGATCACCTCGAACACATGCTGGACCAGGACTGACAACACGGCAATGCCGCGCAGCGTGTCGATGAATGCGAGCCGTCTATGCATCATTCGTTCTCACCTGCTTCCGCTCGCCGCCGGCATATCCGGACGGAAGCCTTCCAATGACGGCATCGGCGGCCGCACGACAATCGGCACGGCGTCGCCCGCCCACCCGAAGGTCGCGCGGCGCGAGAACACTTCGCTGAAGCTCAATGCGATGATCAGGAGGCCGGATGCCGGGCCGTAGTTCAACACCGTGATCGTAAACATGTTGACGACGAAGATCAGCGTCAACTTGTACACGTCGGTTGCTCCAAACGTCGATCGGAACACCATTACCATGAATGCGACAAAGGGGAGCCCGAACATCAGATAGGTCCCGATGTAGAAATTGTCGACGGGCACCCAAAATGGCGCGAGCGGCGAGAACAGCTGCTGCGGATAGTTGAAGCAACCTGCACCACAGCCGGTCACGAGGCCGATGGGCATGAGCTGAGTGAGGTAGATAAACGGCTTTTGCCAGCTGTTGTTGATGCGATCGAGGATGCTGAAGAGGGTCGAATGCGACACCGCGGCGGTCCCGGAAGCGACCACGATCATGAAGAACGGCACGAAGATCGACGCATACGACCACAGCGCGATGGTCCGGATCGCGGGAAAGCGCGACCTCTCAGGCAGCATCCGCACCAACACCAGCAGAATCAAGTAGAGCACGAGGACGATCATGGTCGTCTTGCTCGTGGTCAGCTTGATGGCATAGATCGCGATGGAACCGAGCAGCAAGCACCAAGACGTTCTCATGCGAATAGACGTGATCGCGAACGACACCAGGATGAAGAAGGCAGCCATGGTGTTGTCGGCAGCAAAGCCCATCAGGCGCTGGTCGTCGCCACCATAGGCCCACCACAACCTGCCGGCCTCGCGCACCGCGCCGAAGGACTCGTATTTGTAGCCCACCCAGGGCATCAGGTAGAATTTCGTCAGGAAAACACCGATCACCGACAGGTAGAAGGTAACCGCGATGACCGACAGAAGCTTCTTGTATGAGCCGAGACTCGAATCGCAAAAGCAGAATCCGACGAACACCGGCAGCATCATCTTGAACGATGAGACCGCTGCGTTGACCGTACCCAGCATGAAATAGCCGAGCACGAGCGACAGCATGATCTGCACCAAGACCAGAAAGGCCAGGGTACTACGATTGCGCAAGATGCAATGGACGAAGAACTGGATGAGGCAAAGAAGCGCAATGGCGTCGGGTACGTACCAGAGCGCGTTCATGTGATAGATGCTGGTGTAATAGCGGATCACGCCGCCAAAGGCGTCGCGGACCAGATAGGCTCCGAGCGCGATTGCCTCGATGTTGAGGCTGATCAAGGTGATTTTCGGCCGATGCAGCGCGAGGATCGTCATATCAGGTTCAGTTCGTCAGCCGCGCCGATTGCGCGGGAGATCGCGCGAAATCCCGACGGCTTCCAAGCGCATTTCGCATGAACTTGCCGCCGGGGATTTCGACGTAAAGATAAGTGAAGTGCGAGACCGCCAGCACGGCGGCCAGCGAGACCACGAGGTTCAAGGTCGCCGGCAGGCCCGCCCAGACCGTATCCAGCGCAGCGATCCGCCCTGCCCCGACGGCCCGCACGAAATATTCGGCGAGCAGCACCACGAGCGCATGCACCATGTAGATCGAGTAGGACCGTTTGCCGAGCCAGACCAGAGGCTTGACCACCAGGATCCGCGGCACCAGCAGCGCGTCAGGAAAGGCCAGCAAGCTACCGAGGAAGATCGCGAACGTCACCGGCGCAAGGAACGTTGCCGCGGGATTGGTCTCCGCCAGGGACACCAGCACGATGCTCGCGATCATGGCGACAAATTGCAGCGCGCCCTGCACGGGACGACCCGGCTTGGCCGGCAGGCGATCGACGATTCTCACCGTCAGCACGCCCAGGAAGAAGCTCACGAAGCAGCGCAGGATGCCGAAATCGGTCTGAAGCCCGAGGCTCCTCTTGTCCAGTACGAAGATGATGACGACCAGGCTTCCGATCGCAAGCGCCCCGCAGAAAACGTAGAACCAGAGCAGGGACCGCATGCGCTGGGCGAGCAGCACGATCAGGCCAAACACCAGATATGTATAGAATTCGACGCTGATACTCCAGCTCGGCGCGTTCCAGCTGAGATAGTCGATGAACCCCATCGAATGCAGCAGCAGGACGTTGAGACCGAAGGAATAGGCATTGTTCACCTCGAACGCCGCCGGCGCGGCCACCACGACGCCGGCCATGACCAAACCGATCCGCAGGAGTCGAAACAGAAGATTTGCGATCAGCATGACGATGTGCAGCGGATAGACCCGCGCCAGTCGCCGTACCATGAACTCGCGCAGTGAGAAGCGTCCAAAGTCGCTCTCGACGTAGCTGAGCGACATGACGATCCCGCTGAGAACGAAGAACAGATCGACCAGTAGCCAGGAGCTTCTGAAGAACGAGCAGTTGATCCACGCATTGTGCGGGAACGCCGCGAGGAAGGTCGGCATCAGCAGCAAATGGTGAATCACCACCGACGTCGCGGCGATCCCCCGAATGCTGTCGAGCGGCAGGACATGCGCCTTCTCACGATGAACCATCTCCGTCACATCTACATTCCCAGCCATTGCACCGCAGCAGTGTGTATCAGGTCTTGCGCGTGTTCAATCTCCGCGATCGCGGACTCACATTCGACGCATGAGGGGCGACGATAATTTCAACGCTCGCAGGTCATTCGGACATGCGAGCGCCAAGTTCACGCCACTTTCACCCTGAGATCGACGTGCGTCGCGCGCAAATCAATTCGAGCGAGATGATTGCGAGTATTTGCGCGCAAAGTGTGCGCGAAATTCGGCGCTGTTGCGATCAACCCGGCCACGAAGACATTTGAGCTTTTCGCATGCACGTTGCTGCGCATATCGCGCTGATAATCTTTCGCAGACGGGAACAATGACTCGCGTGACGACTTGTGTCGGTTTTGCGACGCAGGCTCGCAGCACTTCGACGTGCAACGCCTCAAATGTTTTCAGTTTGCAACATTCCTAAGCAGCGGAATGCCGATCTCGCAGGCATTGCATATCTTCCTTTTGCAACCGAGCAGGAAACGGCATTACGCGTTGTCGTAGAGCATATGCATGCAGCTTTTGCGTCGCACAAAAATTGACACAGTTACCTGCCAGATCTCGTGCGTTCTCCTTATTGCGCCAGGGAGGAAGGGACACGGATGGGTTGCGGACTGACACGTCGTCTTGCGAGATTGCGATGGCTACCAATCATCTTGGCAGGTTCAGCCTTGATGGTCGGGAGTATCGATGCTTGCCGCGCCCAGTGCGTCGAACTTTCCGATCGTGCCTCACAGCTCGAACTCGACACATTCGTAAAATCGCCCTTCTCGCTCCTGGAGCGGCTGCGTAATGACAAGGAGAAGCTGAGATATCGGCTATCCAACTATATCGCCACGAACCCGTCGGTGTTGCCATCCGTACAGGCGCTCATCTCCACTTCGGCTTCTACCGATCGCTCGTCCATCGGCGCCGCGCTGAGGATTGCCGAAGGGCGATGCACGTCGAAGAAGCCGGACGCCGCACGCAAGATCAGGGATTTCGTGCAGCGGATCGGCGATCTCAGCGTGCAGGCAGGCTACGCCGCCGCTGGAGATGACGCCTCCGGCGCCCAGGCTCAATCGCAAGACAAGGGCCCTGTGCAACCGCCTCGAGGCGGAGCGCTGCTCGAAGGCGAGTGGAAGACCAAGCTGGCCAACCCGTTCAAGCCCGTTCCCCTTCCGAATTGATCAGCGATCGTCAAAAGGCAGCGAATTAACAAATGTATCAGCCTAGAGAACATTTCCAGTCGGGACACCGATTCGGCATCGAATTCGGCGGGGCCGTCCTCAGCTTCGAGCGCGTGACCGACGTCCTGCGCCGGCAATGGCCGATCATCGCAGCCTGTACTGGTGCCTCGCTGGCCCTGGTGATCGTCTATCTGGTCACGGCGCAACCCATGTACACGGCGAATGCCCGCATCATGATGGATACGCGCCAGGCCCAGGTGCTGGACAAGGACAGCAACGCCAACAGCGCCCTGATCGACACAGGCTATGTCGACAGCCAGGTGGAGGTGATCAATTCGGACGACCTGATCCTTTCGGTTGTCCGTCGCCTGAAGCTGACTGAGGATCCGGAGTTCAACGGCTCCAAACCAAGCCTTCTGTCCATTGTCCTTGGCAAGGTCATGTCGCTGTTCAGTTCCGGCGAACCGGGGTCGCAGGAGCAGCTCGAACATGCCGTGGTCGAAGCGGTCCAGAAGAACCTGAGAACCGAGCGCGTCCTGACGACCTATGTCTTGTCGCTGAACTATCGCTCCCGGAGCCCCGACAAGGCCGCCAAGATCGTCAACGCCATTGCCAATGCCTATCTGGTCGGCGCGCTGGAAGCCAAATATCAGTCCACCAAGCGGGCAACCGAATGGCTTCAGCAGCGCAGCATCGAGCTGAGTGAGCAGGCAACCGCCAGCGACCGTGCCGTGCAGACCTTCAAGGCCGAGCACAACATCGTCGGAACCAGCCGCGGCCTGATGTCCGAACAGCAATTGTCCGACCTCAATACCCAGCTGGTTCAGGCGCGCTCGACGAGCGCCGAAGCCAAGGCCAAACTCGACCGGATCAACACGATTTCGGACCAGGATGTCGCACAATCCACCGTGACCGATGCCCTCAACAATTCGGTCATCACCCGCCTGCGCGCGCAATACCTCGATCTCGCAGCTCAGTATGCCGATTGGTCCAAGCGGTATGGCAAGACCCATCTTGCCGCCGTCAATGTGGCCAATAAGATGGAGGAAATCCGCAAGAACATGGCGGACGAACTGCATCGGATCGGAGACGCTTATCGCAGCGACTACGAGATCGCCAAGAGCCGGGAGGCTTCTCTCGACAATAGCGTGAAGGATCTCGTCGCCCAGGCCGGCCACACCGGCCAGGCCGAAGTCCAGTTGCGCGACCTCGAAAGTGCGGCCGACACCTATCGCAATCTCTACAACAATTTCCTCGAGAAGCTGCAAAGCGCGACGCAAAATCAGAGCTTTCCGCTGAGCGAGTCGCGCCTCATCAGCACCGCCAACAAGCCGGATCGCAAGAGCTCGCCGCGTACGGTCCTGGCGCTGGTCGGTGGTCTAGTGGGCGGCCTCTGCCTCGGCTTCGGCGTCGCGTTTGGTCGTGAAATGCTAAGCGATGTTCTGCGGACGCCCGGAGAGGTCGAGGATGAGCTCGGCGTCAAGTGCCTCGGCGTCCTGCCCGACATTCGTCCACCAACCAAGACAGGCGGGTTGTTGTCGACGTCCGCGAAGACCGGTTCACCCAACCTGTCCCGCTACGTCGTCGATCATCCGTTCTCGCGGTTTGCCGAGACGTTGCGCAACATCAAGGTGTCGATCGACGTTGCGCGCCTGACCCGCGAGATCAAGGTGATCGGCATCGTATCGTCCCTCCCCAAGGAGGGAAAAACGACGGTGGCGGCCAATTTCGCACAGTTGGTCGCCCTCACCGGACATCGCACGATCCTGATCGACGGCGACCTGCACACGCGCTCGCTCACGCGCGAGCTCGCGCCGAACGCCACGACCGGACTGGTCGAGGCGCTCAACGATCCGGCCAGCCTGGGCTACCGCGTGCAACGAAGCAAGGAGACAGGGCTTGATTTCCTGCCGTCCGTCGTGGCCTCCCGCATGGTCAATTCGGCCGACGTCATTGGATCGAAGGCGATGGCCGAGTTGCTCAAGGTGCTGAAAGAGCACTATGAGTACATCGTGATCGACCTTGCGCCGGTGATGCCGGTGGCGGATGCAAAGGCCGTCAGCTTCCTGATCGACGCCATGGTCTACGTGATCGAATGGGGGCAGACGACACGAAGCGCTCTTCAGGAATCGATTTCGGGATCGGAAGTTCTGCAGAAGAAACTGCTCGGCGCCGTGCTCAACCGCGCCAACCCGAAGATGCTCAAGCGCATCGAGGCGTATAAGGGCAAGCACCACAACAGTTACTACGTCGAGCATGCCTGAAGCATGACCCGGAAATGTCCGCAGCGGTTTTCCGAGACGATCATGCTCAGACGACGACCCAAAAGCGCGATGACGATTGATCCTGTTCGCATCGCCCTTTAGACGAGGCGACGTCGCGCCGAACTGGAACACCCTCGGGCCCGCGGCCATTTGGCAGCGGGCCTTTTTGCGTTTCGCGGAACTGTTGTCTGAAGGCGATCGATGGCGCCTACGCGTACGAGGCCGAAGATGGCGCCGAGCCTGCCGCGAGAGCGGAGGCCCCCGTAGTCGTCCGGAATCCACAAACTACGGTTGTTGGCATAGCCAAAAGCAAGGATTGACGAAGACAACGATGGTTAGGACAATGCGCCAATTGGCAACCCTTCATCGGCAAGACGAGGCAATCCGGGTCCTCGATGCGTCAAACTGCCGAAACTTTTAGCATCTTTCTTTCTGGGTTCCGTGAGGCTAGTCTTATCCTATATTTTTAGTTCTTTGCCGGTGGGCTCGGATGCTGATTGTCCTGACAATTCTGATGATTTGGGTTATGCTCAACATCCTGTTTGTGTTGATCGTTGTTCCCCCGCGCAAACCGCGCCCGCAGGCGATGGCGACGACGCTCTCGCCCGAGCCCATCGACCGGAGCCAGCGGGAAATCGAGCAGGACGAACCCTTCTCGGCCCGCCATGTCATCGTTTCCGTTGCGATGGGGGCTTTCTTCGTGCTGGTGCCGCCGTTGCTCGCCTTGCGCGATGCGATCATGCGGCTCTTCAGCAGGTCGTCGAGAGACGGAACCTGATTCTTCGATCCGGTTCCGGGCAGTGAAGTGCTGAGCGACTAGTAGGCTTCCTGGAACATCACGGCGGACGCTGTCCGGACCATGATCTTCAGGTCGAGCCAGATGCTCCAGTTGCTGACGTACCAGACATCATACTCGACCCGCTTCTCCATCAGATCGATCGTCGGCGTTTCCCCCCTGAAGCCGTTCACCTGGGCCCAGCCCGTCAGACCCGGCTTCATGTGGTGGCGGTAAACGTACTTGCTGATGAGCTCGTCGTAGTAATTGTCATGAGCAAGTGCGTGCGGACGCGGCCCGACCAGCGACATGTCCCCGCGCAGCACGTTCCAGAGCTGCGGCAATTCGTCGATGCTCGTCATACGGAGGAAGCGCCCGATCTTGGTGACGCGGGCATCCTGCTTGGTCGCCTGAGCAATCGCCTCGCCGTTCTCGCAAACGGTCATGCTGCGGAACTTCCAGATCTCGAACGGCCTGCCATTGAAGCCGCGGCGCGACTGGCGAAATATGACCGCCCCCGGGGAATCAAGCTTGATCAGCATGGCAACAGTGAGCAAAAGCGGCGTCAGGATCACGAGCGCGAACAGAGCCACGCCGACATCGAGACAGCGCTTCTGCAACCGCTCGAGAATGGTGAGCGGCGGCCGCTGGATTTCGACCGCTACAGTTCCACTCACCGGCAGGAAGGGGCGAGCCACCAGATCGGCGATCGGATCGTCCGGCAGCAGGCGTATCGGCTGCGGGACCGCGCGCAGATAGGGCCCGAGCTTGCGGAGCATCGGCAATTCGTTCCAGTCGATCGCAAGCAGGTATTCATCGACATCGGCCGAGCGCGACTGACGGATCACGTCGCGAATCTGCCGCTCCCAATGGCCGTCATCCAGCTCGTCGCCAAGCACGAAATGGCGCATCACGTCGAAGCCGTTTCTCCGCAGGTCCTTGAAGCGGCTGGAGGTGAAGTCGAGCGGCTTGAGGCTGAGCAGGATGACCTTGCGATCGACCAGCCGGCTTCTCGCAAAGGTTGTAGCGAACACCGCCTGCCAGACGAAGCGAAGGCTGACCAAGCCAAGTCCGCCGATCACGGCGAACACGATGACGGTGCCGCGGGACAGATTGTCGGTTGATTTCAGCAGGAAGGCCGCAACGGCAAGGATCGTCAGTGACGTCAGCCAGATAAACACCGCCTTTCGAAGCTGCCAGACGATGTTGAGCAGCCGGTGCGTGGCATAGACGTCCCGGAAATAGGCGACCGCGACGAACACCACGCCGACGAATAATCCCGCTCCCACCGGAGCACCGTCGGTGGGCGAAGCAACGGCTGCGCCGTACAGCGAAGCGCCGGCGGCATAGCTCAACAAGATCAGCAGAAAGTCAGCAGCCATGACGACGATCTGAAATGGCCTCTGTAGAGCGCCACCTCGCGTCGACGACAGCGCGTGAGCGTTTTCAGAACCATAAGTTGCAACAGCCATTCGAACCTCTGCCTATCGAGAGAGTGTCTGACGCTAATCGTGATGCTGAAGACTCGTCACTTCCCCGCACGGAAAGTGTTGCGTGATCGCAGCGACATTGTGGCGCTGCACGCAAAATTTTTGCGGCGCACGAATGATGTTTCTGTTTGAAATGCGAAGCCAAATTCGACGCGCTGAAAATGTCGTCACAGCGCCGACATATGAGCGAACGCACTGCCCTATTTTGAATCAAGTTCCTCGTCCGTTGCGATGCTTTGCTGCCGCGAGAGCACTTCCTCGCTCATCTTTTCAGGCGATGCAATCCTTCGACGGACTACGATGAGTCACTTGCGAGAATTTCTATGATTTTCTATCTGAGCGTGCGATGGAGATTGCGTTCCGGCATGCGTCTTTGCCCCGCTCTCGCCTTCAGCGATGCAATTCTTACGGGCCGACCGTTCGCACCGCGATCGTATGACAAGGTGGGCAAAAGCTGCCGCCCTTCTTTTGGCGTGATCGAGCCGGACAACAAGGACGCTCTCCACCGACTTCACGTTGTTTGTGTTAGATGGGAGCTCTCCGGTGCCCGCGACTTGGGGAAATTTTTCGACCACCCGATCGATTGAGCGCCATGATATCTCTCGCCCGACCACGCCCGCCTGTTCCCAAACCGCAATTGCCGGAGGGAGTCCGCATCTACGCGATCTCGGACATTCACGGATGCGCGCATCTGCTCCAGCCCATGTTGCGCGTGATCGACGCCGACGTTGCTTGCAGCCGGCCGCGCTACGCGATCGAGGTCTTCATGGGCGATTACATCGATCGCGGCCCGGATACGCGCTCCACCCTCGACGTCCTGATCGAACGAAGCCGCCGGGGCAACGCGGTTTTCCTCAAAGGGAATCACGAGGCATTTCTGGTGAGGGTGTTCGATGACCCTTCATTGTTCGAGGATTGGATCGCCGTCGGCGGCACCCAGACATTGGTGTCCTACGGGCTCGCGCCGCCGGACCTGACCCGCGACGAGCCGGCCTCGATCCTGCGAGACCTGATTCGCGCAATGCCGCCTGAGCATCTGGAATTCCTCGACAATCTGCGGCTGAGCTTCAGTTGTGGAGACTTCTTCTTCGTTCATGCCGGAGTTCGACCAGGGGTACCGTTGGCCGAGCAAACCGAGCGTGACCTACTCTGGATTCGTGAAGAATTCCTGCGAAGCGACGAGCAGTTCGACAAATATATTGTACACGGTCATACGCCGGTCCGCAGCGCCGAGTTCCTCGCTAATCGCGTCAATATAGATACGGGAGCCTATGCAACTGGCAATCTCACCTTGATGAGCATTCAGGGAAGCAGCATGCTCGCGGTATAAACGATCGGACGGGAGCCTTGCTGATCCGGCCTTTGCCAGCTAATTGAGCAGGTGTGGATGCAAGCGCGCCCGGCTCTCAGCCATCCAAACGCTCCAGGCGCGCTCATGTTTGCCGTAAAGCTCCAGCCAGCGCTGCGCGCTCGCGTTGCGGCCGGGGCAATGCTCCTCCAACCGCCCCTGGTCAGGCACGGCACCGGCCTCGAATTCGACTTGCGGGTTGTCCAACCGCTCGAATTCGATGGTTTCCGAGGTCGTGAGGCCCACGAGCACGCGCTGCCCAGCTCCGTTGACGATGTATCGCCGCGGAGCGTCCTTCCTCGCCTCGGTCATGCCTTTGTGCCCCCTTCTCGAATGCTCAGTCCTGCGAAGGTTTCGCGCAAACGAAAGAGGCTAGAACGCTCGTCGGGCATGTCCGAAGGTCGAGATCCGTGGCGAGCGAACCGACCGATGCGAAGAGCGAGCGGATAAAATCTCGATCTCCCGCCGGTTTCGCCAGGCGCGAAGAGCATAGCCTACAAAGACGCCGGCGCAGAAAATCGACACGGAGATTGGGGCAGACGCCATTGCAGAAACCATGAGACCCTCCCTGGAGAGTGCGACGCCCATGAAGAGCAACCAGTGTGTCGACATCATGGTTCTCGATCTTGACCAGTGCTGAAAGATTGTTCGCACCTGAGCCGAGACGCATGGCGTTGTGCTCTGGATTTCGATTCAATCCGGAGTGCCATCCCCCAAGAAGCGACGCGCGGCTTCTTACAAAGCTATTTCTACCGAGCATCGCGATCACGACAGTCGCCGGTCCCTCCATTCGCTGTCGGGCGCGATCCAATTGGGAGCAAAAGCAGAAAGCTCTGATCTTCAGTTATCTTTGTCGGCATTCCGCAAGACTGGTCACCCAGCGAAAGTTCAGATCCGCGCGGCACGCCACCCGCGTTCGACCGCTCTCCGACCTTAGCCGAACATGGCGCGGAAAGCGGGCTTGAGCAGGCAGGCGATGCAATTGATCAATCGATGGCGTGTTTCGGCGGCATCGAATCCTCTGAATTTCGCTCGATGCGATCCTACTTAAGAACGTCGCGGCGACAACGCTCGGCAGCGGCGACTTCATTGTGTCGCCCACCCGCTTGGGGCTCAGGGCGGAACTGGACCCGTTGCCCGCCGCGTCCTTCTGGACTGGCGTATCAGCCCGCGGACCTAGACGTCGAGCGAAGCGGATCGGCGCTTCCATTAAATTGGGAAGGCTTGGTTTCACGCTCCTCGCCCCTGAAAAATGGCGCCGCAACGAGAGACGTACAGACATAGCCAAGCTGGAGCAGACAGGCAGTCGCGATCATCGAGAGTGCCGCATCTGACACACTTTCACCAGCGCCCATCGCGATCAGAGCTACGATGACGCACCCAGCGGCAATGGCTGGAAATAACACAACGAACCGGAAACGGATTCCAAGAACCATTCCGACAAGCATCGCGCTCAGATAAAGGGTCGTCACGTTCATTGCTCCGCCAAATCACATCTTTTCTAGCGGCGATATTCTAATAATGGCTTAAATTGGGCATCGAATTTTTCTTAGATTTTGCTCCGAGTTGATGGAGATGGAGATCGCGCCGAAGACCTACTGTTCGTACTCACGAAGCCGACGAATGGCAGCACCGGTCGCCGATCGTCAGCGCCGGATCGGGGGTCTGCACCATCGGCTTCGCCTGCCGAACGAACTGGACGGTCTGCAGCTAACTCGGGCGGATTGCCACGGTGATAAAGCTGCCGTGCGAGAATGGACGCGTAGAGCCGCCAGCCGATCGTAGGTGAACGTCTGGGAGTCCTGCACCCTGAGCTAGTGCCCAATGGCTACGACGGAGCGGTAGTCGCCAGATAAGCCAGATAAGCCAGCCGAATACCGTCCTCGAGTGAGGTCTGGGCGCACCAACCGAGCGCGACAAGGCGGCTGACATCCAGCAGCTTGCGAGGCGTGCCGTCCGGCCGGCTCGGATCGAACGTGATCTCGCCTCGATAGCCGACTATCGCCGCGACAGTACGGGCAAACTCGGCAATAGTAATGTCCTCTCCGCTGCCAACATTGATAAGCTCGCCGGACGAATAGGTTTTCACAAGATGCACGCAGGCGTCTGCCATATCGTCGACGAAGAGGAACTCGCGCCGTGGAGTACCGGTCCCCCAAACCGCGACGGTTGCCGCGCCTGACGTCTTGGCTTCGTGAAACCGGCGGATCAGCGCCGCAACGACATGACTGTATTCCGGGTCGTAGTTGTCGCCGGGGCCATACAGATTGGTCGGCATGACGCTGATGAAGTCGCGACCATACTGGCTGCGATAGGCTTCCGCCATCTTAATGCCGGCGATCTTGGCGATGGCATAAGGCTCGTTGGTCTGTTCGAGCGTCCCGGTCAGAATCGCGTCCTCGCGCAAGGGCTGAGCCGCAAGTCTCGGATAGATGCAGGAGGAGCCGAGGAACATAAGCTTCTCGGCGTCGTTCAGGTGCGCTGCCTGAATCACGTTGGCGGCAATCGCGATATTGTCGTAGATGAACTCGGCGCGCAGGGTATTGTTGGCGACAATGCCGCCTACCTTGGCCGCAGCCAAGAACACGACCTGAGGCCGGTTTACAGCGAACCACTCGAACACCGCAGCCTGGTTGCGCAGGTCGACTACGCTTCGATCCACCGTGACGAGCCTGACGTCCTCCCACGCAAGCCGGCGCACGAGCGCGCTACCAACCATACCGCGATGGCCGGCAACGTAAACGCTTTTGCCTCTCAGCTCAAACGCTGGCTTTACCACCTGAGGCCTCCCGCCTCGCCTCTTTGATGTCGCTCGCCATCATCTCCTGCACGAGTTGCGGAAACGTATATTTCGGCTTCCAGCCGAGCCGCTCGCGCGCCTTGCTGGCATCGCCGACGAGCAAATCGACTTCGGTGGGCCGAAAATAGGTCGGGTCGATGCGGACGACAGTCTTGCCGCTCTTGGTTTCGACGCCAACCTCCTCAATCCCCTTGCCGCGCCATTCGATATTTAGGCCGACTTCTGAAAAAGCGAGCTCGACCATGTCCCGGACCGAATGCATCTCGCCGGTGGCAAGGACGAAGTCGTCGGGCTTGTCCGCCTGGAGAATCAGATGCATGCCCTCAACGTAATCCTTGGCATGGCCCCAGTCGCGCCTTGCCTCGAGATTGCCAAGATACAGGACGTCCTCGATTCCCACTTCGATACGCGCCACACCTCGGGTAATCTTTCGAGTAACGAACGTCTCACCACGCAGTGGACTCTCGTGATTGAACAGGATCCCATTGCTCGCAAACATGCCATAGGCCTCGCGGTAGTTGACCGTGATCCAGTAGCCGTAGAGCTTGGCAACGCCATAGGGCGAGCGCGGATAGAATGGGGTCGTCTCCTTCTGCGGAATCTCCTGAACGAGACCATACAGCTCAGATGTCGACGCCTGGTAGAATCGGGTCTCCTTCTCCATACCAAGAATGCGGATCGCTTCCAGGAGCCGCAATACGCCCACGCCGTCGGCATTCGCCGTGTACTCGGGGCTTTCGAAGGAAACGCCAACATGGCTCTGTGCGGCAAGATTATAAATTTCGGCCGGCCTGATCTGTTGCACCAGCCGGATCAGGTTGGTCGAGTCAGTCATATCGCCGTAGTGCATCACAAACGGCACGTCGTCGACATGCGGATCCTGATAGAGATGATCAACGCGCGCGGTGTTGAAGGACGACGCCCGCCGTTTGATGCCATGTACAATATAGCCGAGCGACAACAGATGCTCGGCGAGATAAGCGCCATCCTGACCGGTGACGCCGGTAATTAGAGCAACAGGTTTGGCCATTTCCGAGAGACTGCTCTCCAAAGAACGGAGGGTCATGAGCGAGCAAGCGCTAGGCTCCGAGGTCGATAATGCCGCGCAACGTTGAGCCCTTCTTGGACATAAAGGCCTTCTGGGTCAACCCCCGGTGCGAGCCAGCGGCTCGGTCTCCATCAGGTCAAAAGGAAGGCTCTTCGTCGAGCCTATCCCTTGTTTTTGCGTCTCACAGTTAACGCGCCCTGGGAGCGTCAACTCGCTCCAGGACTGCGCAAATCAAACAAGGACACTCCGGCGCGCGACCACGCACGCCAATCGGTGGGTAGCGCGTACGTTAGTATTTGACGGAAATCGCCGCGGCGCGGCAGCACCAGCCGTCGGGGGGGCCGTAATAATGAACTGTCCCGGGATACCAGCCGCGCCCAAAAAAAGGAACCGACAGCGGGTTTCCGCCCCTTACACCAGCAACAAAACCACTTGGAGCGTCCCAGTGGCGATAGCCTTTGGCGGCCTCCGCTGACATAGACAAACTGGATAGGCAGGCCGCGGCCAAGACAAGG
This sequence comes from Bradyrhizobium sp. WSM4873, assembly GCF_055811355.1. NCBI lineage: Bacteria > Pseudomonadati > Pseudomonadota > Alphaproteobacteria > Hyphomicrobiales > Nitrobacteraceae > Bradyrhizobium > Bradyrhizobium sp. WSM4873. Next base: position 48,858 of record NZ_JBVVPS010000030.1, read on the forward strand.
CGTGTCAGCAACTGGACCCAACTCGACATTATTCATCCCTCTCAACATGCCGTGGCACCCAGGTAGCGGAAGTTGTCCACCTTGGCGCACTGCTCGCGCTCGCCGGACGCCCCCGGTCAGTTGTCCGAACCAAGCGGGACCTCTTTGGAGCTTACCGAACAAGCCTTACCCATGGCAACAGGGTCAGGGGCGCCGGCGAGGCGGACTATGCAAGATCGTGCGCGCGATGGCCTTGAAAAGATCGCCGACCAGGCCGCGACACCGTGCCTGCTAAAGGCGATCAACAGATCAAGATGGCCACCCGCACAGCCGCTGAGCAAGCCCTTCTCGAGCGCCGAACCAGACGCCGATTGCCAACCTGAGCGTTCTCCGCAAGGCCGGGGGGGCGCGGCGCGAGCCGCTCGATCAATGCAGGAGACGGCGGGCTCGCGGTCAAAGCGGCGCGGATGGCTTCTGGCGGACGGGCCGGCAAGCGGGGCGCTTTGTCGCAGGCAGAGGGATGAGGCTCCAGGCATGTGCGCGACATCGAAGCCTTTACGCTCGCCCTACAGATTCGCGACCATCGACCTCTTCGATCCCGTCGAGTTCGAGCCGAATGCTTCAGCGCAATCAAGTGACCACCAACAAGACAACACGTCACGCGGTGGTTTGGGGGTGATGCGATCCAGCGCTGGCGCTGGACCGTCAAGCGATCAAAGAGATTTGCGCCGCTGGACTGTCCGGCTTGACTTTGAGACGTGATTGGTCCTGTCGGCGACATCTGCCTTCGTCGAATGGTTGACAGCCTCGTTCTGGCGCCTTCTCTTTTCGGTTGGCACTTCCTTGCCCGGCCAGACGCTTCGGGCTGCCGCGGTCGGGGCCGCATTTTCACTGAGCAGTTGCCGAACGCGCGGAATGCAGATCCGGTTCGCATCGAAATGATCGACGACGTATCGACGGGCCGCCTCGCGCATAGCAGTAAATTTCGATGGGCTCGCCAGCACCTCAACCGTCTTTGCCACCAATTCGCCAACCGCGAAGAACGGCACCAGAATGCCGGTCTCCCCCGGGCGGATAACCTCTCGCACGGGCGCGGTGTCGGACCCAATCACGACACAGCCGCTGCTCATCGCCTCAAGCACCGACCAAGACAACACAAATGGGTAGGTTAGATAGACGTGAGCGGATGAGACCTGCAGAGCGCTCAGAAAGACACGATACGAGACCCGACCAAGGAAGTGGACGCGATTAGCATCGATTTGATCTTTGACTTCGTTCAGGAAGATCGATTTCCAGGTCGTGCCTGCAGGCGGCGACTGCCCATATGACAGCCCGTCACTTCCCACGATCAGTACTTGCGCATTTGGTCGCCGCGCCAGGATTTCCGGAAGCGCCCGCATGAACACGTGATAGCCACGGAGCGGTTCGAGGTTCCGCGCCACGAATGTAATGACTTCGTCCCGGCGAGTAAGCTCGCGCCCGCCGGGCAGCGTAAGGCGCGCCGCGGGATTGGGCTGTATAACGTCGGTGTCGACCCCCTCATGAGCGATGTCGATCATGCTTTGATAGTGCTCGGGAAACGTCGAATGCTGCCATGAGGTTGGTGAGATACCGAGATCGGCTTCGGATAAAGCCAAGAGGGTCGCGGCATTCTTCAGGTGCAGCCCGACATAGCCGTCCAGACCCGGCTCAGGAAATTCCGAATCAAACCCGAGGTCGCGATCCTTGGCGCCATAGTAGAACTCGCAATAAACTGCCAATTTGGAGCGCGGAAACACGGTTCGCAGCGGCAACGTTTCGCCCCAACCAGGGTGCGCAAGAATGACATCTGGAGAAAACCCCGAAGCCGCGACGCTGGACAAGCTATAAAGCACTTGTTCCGCCCGTCGGCACTCGAGATCGAAGCGCCTCGCGAATGGGTGCGTCATCGAAACGTCTGCATCGGCAAGCGCGTATTTGATAAGCTTAACCGACGGTATCGCGCGAGAAGTCGACGCTCCAATTGCCAACAACTGGTGACCGGGCTCGCGCGAAAGGGCGACTGCGATATTCCGAAACTGGGCAGGAAAGTTATTGTGGACAAACAATATTTTCATTGACTTTCTGTCCAATTGGGAAGCGCACTGGCAGTGCCATTGCCTAACAAAATCTCCAGGCGACCGTCGGTTCGAACCTCGTCACTTTCACTATAACAAAGATTTCCGGCCGCGAGCTCTGAGGCCTGTGATAAGTTGAATACAGTAAAGAGTTCGGACGTTGCCGAGTGCAATGGCCCAAGAGGGGCGGTTTATGAGCGAAGCTGATCAGCGAAAGACGGTTGATCTCGACCGAGGGCTGTTTTTTGTTAATTACCGGAGCGCCGAGGACCCTGCTGCTCCGCCCAAGGTGATCGTTGCGCCCGCGCGAGGCGATGAAACTCAATTCGAGTTCATCCTACATCCCGACGCCTCGGAACCGACGTTGTGGGAGCCAAATTCGGGCTTCGTCATCAGGGCTCGATCTCCCGGCCGCCTTCAGATCGAGGTGCTGCCGATGCGGCCAGGCGGTTCCCGCGCGGCAGTCGTGCGCATCGAGCCGATCCAACCCGGCCGCATACCGGCCGTTTCACACGGCCGGGTCGAAAGTGGCAGGACCGGCTCTGCCGAGAAGGGGAACGGACTGAAGGTGTTCGCTCATGTCGCAGGTATTGGCGATACGACGGCGGGTCCGAACACCTGGATCGCAGGTCCAGCCTCCCCATCGCGGATCGAAGGCATTGCGTTGGACTGGGCCGACCGGCCCGACGGCGTCGAGATCCGCTACGCGGTTCAGTTTTTGAAGGGACAATCGGGCAGCGGAAAGATGGTCTCTCTTGGTGCGTTCGCAGGGACGCGCGGTCGCGCCATGCCGCTTACCGGCATCGTTCTCGAAATGGCAGGAAACAACGAATTCGAGTTTGTTGCCGAGGCTCTGTTCCTGAACGCGCCAACCCTTCGGGCGATCGGCCAACGCGTGGTGCTATCGGGTCCGACCGGCCGTGAGCCCTTGGTCGGCCTGCGGATCGCCATCGAGAGAGCGGACAGGGCGCTCGCAGCTTCCAACAAGGCCACCACTCCCGCAAAGAGTAACTCAAAACCATCTGGTTCTGGTCGAGTCCGGGTGTTTCGCAGTAGGCCCCGTCAGACCACGTCGGTCGACTAAGATAACCGGCAACAGTGGCTACCGATAGTCGCCATTGCGAGGGCAGGACGGCTGGAATGGCGTCGGAGCAAGATGATGGCGCGACCGCATATTTAGGTCTGCAGCATCACTTTTTGCTCGAGCGGCGGGCTGCTCGTGCCCTTTCGGCTCAAGACTTCAACCTCGCGCTGGCTTATGCGGACCGGCGGTGCCGGATAGATCCTCCTCCGGCAGCGCATTGTTTTGTGCTGCGGGCCGAGGCGAACTGGCATCTTGGCCGGCAAAAGGCCGCCCTCAGCGATCTCGCGCAAGCTCTCAGCATTGCCCCGACAGATATCAACGCAAATCGCCGGATGCTGCTTTGGAGCGAAGATGAGCGCCGCCGGGCCGCAGCGTCCAACCTGATCGCTCATGACGAAGCGCCCAACACGGTCCGAAGCGCCATTGCGGTACTTCAAGCTTCCGGCCAACGTCGATGGGCTGCCGTTTCTGTCTTTGATAGTCACGTGGCCGGCTGGGTTGCCTGGAGCGGCGAAGCCGAAATCGAGGCAACGATATCCTTCGAAGACGGCACCCTCACCAGCGTTTTGGTCGCAGACCCGTTTCATCCACTGGCCAGCCGTCAGATAAAGGCAACCGGCTTCCGGCTCCGTCGGCCGCCTTCAGAGCGACCTCAGCAGCTGATCATGACCTCCGAGGGAGAGGCGTTCAAGATTCAGCGGCTTCCGCCGAATCTCGGCTGCACACAACGGCTCTCGCGGGGCGAGACAAGCAGGTCGGTTGCCGTATCCGACGCTCCGCCCACGATCATCGTGCCGGTGTATGGCGATCTCCAGGCAACCAAGAGCTGCCTACAAAGTCTCATTCAAGCGCGGACAGCCAGCCCCGGCAGGAAGACAAAATCGCGCGACCGTGCCTATCAGATCCTGGTTGTAAACGACGCGACCCCGGATCCAGAGCTTCGCGATCACCTGCTCGAGCTTGCGGCCACGAACGATATCGACCTGCTGATCAATCCGATTAATCTTGGCTTCGTCGGCGCGATTAACCGTGCGCTATCCGAAGTGAAAAATGGCGACGTCGTCCTCCTCAACGCAGATACTGTCGTCCCCCCGGGGTTCGTCGAACGTTTGGCTGCCGCCGCACACTCAGCACCGGACATCGGAACTGCCACTCCCTTTTCGAATAACGGTGACATCTTCTCTTTTCCTATGCCGAACCAGGAAAATCCGATGCCAGGCTATGACGAAATCATAGCTTTAGATCGGATAGCCGCGGCAACCAACAAGAGCATAGTCGTCGATGTACCGAGCGGGATCGGCTTTTGCCTCTACGTCACCAGAGCCTGCCTGGACGCAGTGATTGGACTTTCTGAAAGCTATGAAAGGGGTTATCTCGAAGACGTCGACTTCTGCCTACGCGCCCGTGCGAGCGGTTTTCGGAGCGTATGCTCGGCTTCGGTCTTCGTTGGTCATCACGGATCACGGTCGTTTCGCGAGGAAAAGCGCAAGCTGGTCCGGCGCAATCTCGACATCCTTGACCAGCGCTTTCCCGGCTATCGAAGAGAATGCCTGGCATTTGAAGCCGTTGACCCCTTGCGCTTCGCACGCGCCACGATCGAGCGCGGCTTAGGCCGACTCGATCGTGATTCCGTTCTCATCGCTACCGCCATGGGATCGAGCCTCGATATTGCACGGGCGCGCGCCGCCGAAATTGCAAATGCTGGCGAGCACACTATCCTCATCATTCGAGACCTAGCTGGACTGCGCCTTTCCGCTTACGATGAAAGTGCCCCACAGTCGATTTTTATCGACCTCTCCTCCGACGCGGCGAAAGATCGTGCTGCCAAAATCATTGCCGATCTGCGGCCGACGCGGCTCGAAGTCCTCGACCCGGCCGTAGACGCGGAACTCACCAGACTTGCTCATAGCCAAGCCATCCGGATTGACGCCTGGATCACAGCAGATATGGAGGGCATTTCGTCTCAACTGAGTACAAAGGCGCCGCTCCTTGCCCCCACGCCAGTGGCCGAAGCATTTGCACGCTCGCGCATGCCGCGACGCACGATCAACACCCGGTCCTGGAAGGTCGAGCCGCTGGTTCTTCCGAGCGGCCAGCCTCTTGGCAGAACTCTGGCCATCGTTCCCGTATCATCATCGCCCGTCATCTTTCGCATCATCCGCGCGATCGCCGCGCGATTGCAGCATGAGGCAGTATCCATTGTTGTGGCCGGAGCAACCTTGAACGACCTCGAGCTCATGTCATTCCCTAATCTGTTTGTCACGGGAAATACGCACCTTGCAGAGCTCGCCGATGTCCTGCTGCCGCACGCTCCGAGCTGGCTCTTTACTGACTTTGGCAATCCTCTGTTCGGCCATCCGACCATCGAAGCCATCCGGCAAGCCAACAGGAAGGTTGCCTATTGCGATTGGTCAAATCGCCTGGTCGCTCCTAGACCCGGTGATTTTCCGATCTCGCCAGACATCGATGACGCGGCGCTCGCCGACGCTCTCGCAAGCTGGATAGGAGCGCCCCAAACATGATCCGAGCTTCCCGCCGCCAACCAGGATCAACCCCGAAATCCGTGGCTGGAACCCAAGTCAGCCGGCTTGCTCTGGCCGCTGACGGGACGCTCACGGGCTTCGTATTCGATCCAGAAGACCTCGGGCGCAACTTTACCGTTGACGTTCTGCTGGATGGCCTGGTGATTAAAACCTGTCATGCAACGAGCTTCGTTCCCGAGCTCGCAAACCGGGGCATGAAGAATGCGCGCTACGGATTTGAGCTGTTGCTCGATCCCGATCATCTATCAACGGCGCTTACCGTCGAAGCGCGGATCGCAAATTTAGGAACAGGAGTTGGCCTTCCGATTGACTTGAATTCGACGCGCAAGGGTACGTTCGATGATACGCGCACCAAAAGCTTCCTGCGCTGGCTAGGCGGCCTTCGTTTCCATGGATGGGTTGACTCGAGTCTCGAGACTGTCCTGGATGCCGTTGTGGATGGCGAGACGGTTTCGCAATTGCGCGCCACTCAGTGGACGCGTATCGACGAGAATGGCTCCTCCCACTCGGGCCGCAATGTTCGCGCGTTCGACTTCAACTTGCCACAGCGATTTGCAGATGGCTGCGTCCACCGGGTAAGCCTACGTCAAGGTGATGGCGAATTGATGCCTTATGCAACGTTCGTCGCCTTCCCTGACGGACTTTCCGCAATCTTATCTTCCCTTGGAGATAACGGCGCAGAGCGTCTTCGCGGCACACTCTACGACCAGCTCATTCCTTCCTCGCTTCCCTTTGCGGACTATGGAGCCTGGCTTGAGCGTTTCCCATTGCCTGATCCGAGCCCTAGCCAGCTCGAACTTGCCGTTGTCGTTGCCGGTGAAAGAGATTCAGAACAAACACTCGCGACATTGCAAAGCCAGAGTCACGAGGCGTGGACTGCAGCCGTAATCGAGGGAACGCCCCCCGCGATAGATCCTGCCCTCGTTTCTGAATTCCTAACCGATACGAACCCAGCGGACATCCTGGTGTTTGTCATGGCCGGCATTCAATTGGCGCCCAATGCTCTGGCACGGATTTCGGCAGCATTCGATGACCACCCCGATGCGTCGGCAGTCTATTGCGACCTCGACGTTCTCGCCGACGATGGTCGATTGTGGCCAATCGCCTTGCCAGCATTTGACTATGAACGAATGCTCGAACAGGGCTATTGCTCATACCTTTTCGCCGTTCGGCGCGACGCCGCTTTTAAACTGCTGCGTTCGAAGCCTGACAATCTTTATCGGCTCTTCAACTCGATGCTCGACCGGACGGGGCCGCAACGGGCCATCCTGCATTTGTCAGGCTCGGCGGGGACCTTGCCGAAGCTGGACCGGCTTCACTGCACACCTTACCTGCAATCCGCCACGCAACAGCACCTCATCGCGCGCGCGATCAAATCGGAAGTCATTCCATCCGAGGGAAGCTTGTTTCCCGCGGTGCAAGTGAGACGTGTGAGGCAACGCCAGAAGACAACGATACTGATACCGACTCGTGATCGAGCCGCCATGCTACGCACATGTCTCGAAAGCATTGCGCCTGCTGTCGCGCGCAGCGGGGCAGATATTCTCGTGATCGACAATCACAGCACTGATCCGGATTCGTTGAACTATCTGGCCGATCTGCCGGGTCGGGGAATCGGACTTATTCGTGTCGAAGGCGTCTTCAATTTCGCCAAGCTCAACAATCGCGCGGCGGCTGCGGTTGACAGCGATGTACTGTGCCTTCTCAACAACGATATTGAGGCGACGTCAGACGACTGGCTCGACGAACTGTTGTCTCGCCTTGCAGAGCCGGATGTGGGGGCGGCAGGCGCGCTCTTGACCTGGCCAGGCGGCGTCGTTCAGCATGGGGGCGTGGTTCTCGGGATGAACTTCGCGGCCACCCACGCCTTTACAGACAGGCTCGGCAACGATCCGGGGTATCTCGATCTTCTGCGCATAGCCCACGAGTGCAGCGCCGTGACCGCAGCATGTCTGGTGACGCGCCGCGCAGACTATCTGCGGCTTGGCGGGTTGGATGAGTTAAATTTTGCCGTTGCATTCAATGACGTGGACTATTGTCTTCGATTGCGTGAGATTGGCAAACGCATCGTACTGACGCCGCACGCACGGCTCATTCACCTTGAATCTGCAAGTCGAGGCAAGGACGACCGCCCCGACCGACGGGACAGGTTCGATCGCGAGCTTAATCAGCTACGTGCGCGATGGGGAAAGGCACTTTTGGATGATCCGACCTATAACCCGCAATTGTCGCGTGATGGGGTGCCTTACGGCGCATTAGCGTGGCCGCCGGCAGATTGCAGTGCGAGAACGAACGAGCCGCCGAGCGCCCGGGCGATCCCGTCAGGCTTTTGAGGCAGCATGGCGATTGACCAACTGAAGGGAAGCGTCTTCGAAACTAACGTTTGATCCTCAAATCCTGTTGGCAATCACGACCGCGTCAACCATGTCCTGTAGCCAGCGGCGCCCGGACGCAATCTCTTCAGGCGACAGATTTTTGACCCAGCTAATATGCGGGCCGGGGTCGCTGTTCAATTGAAGAGGACAATCAATTGCTGGAAGTTTGATCGGTGGAAGCGGTTGGCCGAGAAACTGACCAAGTCGCACCCATCGCTCAGCAATGCTGCCGTCCAGCAACACGATCGCGGCATCGAGCGTCAGACGCTGGGGTAGCGAAACATCATCGTCGGGCACACGCGCCTTGCGAATTCGTCGATACCATGCCTGCAGCGCGACCAGGTGACCGATATATTCGAGGTTTCTTTCAACGCGATCGGCGGCTTTTCTGGGCGCCTCGAATCCCCAAGGCGCGTCCACCTCACGCTGCGCTTCGGAACGAATACGTTTGGCCGCAACGTCCGAGCGAATAACCTGCCCAGCCGCAGTGAAAGATCCAAAGCCTACCCGAGTGGGTCCCACCATTCCGCTGCTGCCCCCGATGAAGATCCGTTCTTCCCGGAGGAAAACACCGTCGGGAACTCCGCCAAACAGTGATGCGGTCGCTTTGTCGCCATTCTCGCCCCAGGGCGTGAAATTGAAATGAATAAAGCCGCTTCCAACTTCGGTGTGATTTGAGCGGGACCGTCCACCTGAAACCAGACAGTCGCAGCAATTGATAAGCGATCCAAGGGTGACGAAGCTCATCAGCACAGTCTGCTTCAGGCCAACCGCGTGGGCCGTGGAGGCCTCCTCCTCGAGCAGCGTCCCCTCGCGCACGTGGCCGTTTGCACCAATTCGCGCTTTGGTGAGCAAGACCGAGCCGGTTACATAACCACTTGCGATCTCAGCACTCTCACCAATCACCGATTCGATCACCGTCGCCGGCCCTTCGCTCCCGATTTTCGCGCGCGGCGCAACAAGCGTTTTGCGCCCCGCCAGACGAGTGCCAGGAAACAGTATGGCTTCGGGAAACACGCGGTCGAGGTCGACATCGTCGTCTACAAAAGTCTGGCGCGGATCAACAATGTTAACTCCCTTATCGCTGAGCTGCCGGAGACGGGTATCTTGCAACGAAGGCGTCATGTGCTCTTCCTAGGCCTGTAAAAGGTTAATCGGCGGGAAGCGATGGCAATGTGAGGCTCTTCTGAGGGGCACGCAGACCCGCAGGGGCTGGCAAGCATCGCTGGAACGACAACGGCAATATTCGCCACTTGCCAATTATATTGTCAAAGAAACGACAACACATTAGGATTACGCTGATTTAGCATTTTCTTTGGTTTATGATGCGTATTGCTGGCTCTGTACTTCTGCTCATTGGGTTAATTCTTTGTGCTTCCATCGATTGGGCCGCGGTCGGGTTCGTGACGATGGGAGTCGGCCTGCTTGTCTTTCAAGCTGCTGAAAGCAAGCAAGCGGCAATAAAACTGCAGGACGTTCGATCGCCGATCGCACCGATTGTGCGACCTATTGGCCGGATCTCCGACCGCAAGCAGTCAACGAGCTTCGATTGGGAACGCTGGCGACACTTGGCTGAAGGCGATCGCGATATCGCGCAAGCCGAGGCAATTCTAGCAAGATGCGGCGCAAAGTACGCAGAGCAGTTCGCCAGAACCTACCTGATCTTCGAAAACAGGGCACTGCTATCGAGCATACTGAGCACGATAGTTGCGTCTTACAGGCTCGATTCCGGGCTTGATGGCGATGTTGGAGCTAAGACGATCGCCAATTTTTCCCTCAGCATGCAGGATTCCGCTGCTATTTTCGATCGTTCGCCAGCAGGCCTGACACCAGCGCCGCGACCAGATCGTGCGGAACCAGCGATCGAGGAGAAACCGACGAACGCCTCCGTGATGCTTACAACACGCGAGCAAGACGGAGCGCCTGTCGCTGCACGGATTAACCACGATGCTGACGAGCCGGAGGCAGCTTCGCCGGCCGAAAACGATACCACGGAAAACCTCCGGCAACTCCTCGAATGGCTCGATCGACCTGCCGCGCAAAAATAGCGATCGTCCGTGCCAGCAGCCAGATCCGCGCGGTCGCAACGAAGTTGGAGCGCGAAAATTAGGCGTAGCAACGGACGATCACATCTAGGTGTCAGGACACTCGGTATAGAAAACGCCATTGGTCGCAGAAATACCTTCCAAGCATTGGCGCTTGTCCGTGATCGGGCCTGCAACTGAAAATTCAAAGGACTTGCCCTGCACAATGAGCGCGTAGCGACCAGCAGGAAGTGATTTTCCTGGCTCCCGAGATCGAATCTCGTACATCTGCGGATTCCCTCGCAAAGGAATCGTCTGATAAGGAACAGAGATGTTGCGGATGACCCACGTGCCGCCTTTCTGCGCGACGACCGGCTTGCCCGACGAGTCAAAATTCGTTGCCTGCCTCACCTGCGCAATCACGCGCACCTCAACCGATTCGTGCGCGCCCTGCCCGTCCTTGTCGAATACTATGAAATGTGCGTTGCCATCTGGAAGCGTCGTTTCGCTGGGCTTGGTAATCGCAGCCGAAATGGCAACGCGTGGATCCGGGGCATGCCCGGGCAACATCTGGAGCGCAATGAGTTTGCCGCCCTGCTCCGCATATACCCCGTATGCCGCTGGGAGCGGCCTGCTCTCGTGGATTGCCTTTTCGACCGTTGGAACTTGAGAGCTCTTGTTGTGGACCGAGAGTTCAGCCTTGGGCTGGATCGGCTCTGGCCTTTGAGGCGTCGGCAATGACGTCCGTCCTGCGAAAGTGATCGCCCAAACAACAACACCGGCGACTAAGCAGAACATTGCCAAGTGGCGTAAAGAGAGGGCCGGCAAAAGTTGCGATTGCCCCATCAACATGCGTCGAGAGCCTCGCACGTTCTCGACGGGTGATGATCCGCCAAATTCATATTCGTTGTCGGCTGCCAAGATGCTCGTCTTATCAGCGACGGTCGCGGCTATGCGGGAGGAGCGTTCAGGTATCGCAGCAGAACGGATCTTGTCGTGAACGATCGGACCGCCCTTCGCATTCGCTTCAACGCCTGCAATCGCGACTTCTAGCGCCAGCGCCAGTCGTTGCTGCTCAGCCGGATCGCCGGCTTGCAATTGCTCAAACTTCTGCCGCGCCAACTCATAGATCACCTGGCGCAGTTGCTCTGGATCTCGCTGCACGGCGTCAATTGTGCGAGCCAGAACGAGTGCAAACTCCACTTCTGGATGTGCGGTATTCGCGATGCCTGCCGCAGTTCTAGTTGGCTCCGACGTCATTAAATGGGCTTCTATCCAGCTGAGATCTGGTCAACCTAGTGCGGCGAAGGCACAGATGCAAAGCCAGCCGGGGCACTGCGCTGCACGACCAGGAGTTTAGGCGTTTTTGGGGGGTCAAACGCAAGACGTCTGACCGCTGCGCCAGCCAGACCAGGGCGCTCGAGCATATAGTAACCCGGCCGCCACGGACGCCATGTTAGCTCGTGTAGCCGGGAAGCCCTGTTTGCCGGTGACCGCGCGGATCCCGGCGAACACTTCGGACCGATGAATTGTCAGGCCTCCCGGTCACCGTCGTGCGGATGCAGTCCAGAAAGCGTTCCCGAATTCTGATCAAACCGAGCCTGGACCCACGACGATCCGGGCGTCGAAGCGACCTCTCTCATTGGTTGCCCATCGAGCATGCGCTCGCTACAATTACAGAATTGCTCCCTTCTTGCTCTATTCATCACATTATCGCCGGGCCTGATTGATGGCCAAAAAAATTGCAGCAGACAAGCTTCTGGTCGAAAAGGCGCTCGTGAGCGCCAAGCACGCCTTGCTCGTGGTCCGTCACGCCAAACTGTCCGACCGACGCGCCGCCATCAAAATGGTCGAGCAGCTGCTGGCTGACGCTTCGGATTACAAGGAGAGCGCTGTCGTACCCGGCGGAGTCGATGCCTATCTTGCGGCTTGGGCCGCGATAGACGAACTTGTTCAATCGCTCCGGTCGACCGGGACGGATAGCGCTCCTTTGTGGACCAAATCTATCGCCGCGATCGAAACCTGGCGAGATGTGCTGACGAAGTCAAATTAAGGAAACGGACCCGGCATTCTCTGAACGGAAGTCACGTCATGGACAACTGCACGCGGATCTGCACTGTACGTTCAGACATTTCCGTTTTTACTGGCAGTTGCGAGCTGTTCGGCGACGACTGGCGGCAGACCTGTTGCATGCGTCTCCGTGCAAATGTCTGTGGCTCGACTGTGCGACCGCCCGACAAAACCTTACCACGCGACCAACTCCGGTCTGCCGGATCGGGATGCATTGAACACTCAACGGTCGGATGCTTGTTTCCGCCTGACCGTTCGATGCTCCCCGCCGCGAGTCACATGGGCTTCGCAACTTCGGCAAGCTTCTAGCCGAATGGATTACGACCGCGAGATCAAAAACTGGTTCAGCTTCTTGCCTGCCCCAAGCTGGGCCGTCAGCCAGCGCGGCTGTTTCCCGCGGCCAGACCAGGTCTCCTTGGGATTTTTGGGATTTCTATATTTAGGCAGCACTTTCGGATATGGGCGACGGTGACCTTCCCTCCCGCCCCTCCCAGTAGTTGCCATTTTTATCTTCTGAAGTCGCTCTTCGAGTTTGGCCTTTTCTGCCTCGATCTTTCTGCTTAATTCGGAGGTGACCTCCTCGTGCAGAAGCCAGAGCTCATCCACCGACAACACTTTCAACTGGCCGTAATCCATAATCCCTCACGCGAATCCAAGCCGCTTCGTAACGCACATCAATGCGCCCAACGATTTAATTTAGCAAGATTGAAATCTCTAGAAATACACGTTCTGAGACGCAGACCACAACTAAAAATAACGGTCCAGGCCGCCGATGGTTCCGGGGATTTCTTGAGTCATTTTGACTCATTTTTGGAAGCCAACCGGACTTTCGGATTGGGGCGCCAACGGATTCAAATTGAGTCGCCGCGGCACTCACCTGCGCAGATCACAACAGCGTGCGCAACGGAGTTCGGGCAATTAAATGTGTTTGCATTGGCCGCGCCGCTGACCGCAATCGCCGCTTACGTCAGACAATCGGCGCAATCGGACATATTTTCTGGTGGATGGAGGCGCGCCGCGGGCAGTTGTTGGAGAGCCTCACTGAACAGGTTTACCCTGCGATGTCTCGCGACCAAAGATCGCCATCTACGACGATCCAGAGCACGCGACGTCTCTGGCGGCACGGACATATTGACCGTCATTCAGCCAAACAAGGGCCCGGCGTGGCGCCGCCGGAGCAAAAGCGACCTGCCACGTCGAGCCAGGCAATGACTTTGGGGAGCCGCACGGAGCGATCGATTTGGCCTTCGCCTTCAGACCGTCGACAACTCGGATTGACGAGGCATGAGCCCGCTGAAAAGTGATTAGAACATTCCAATGCAGAAGCACAGCTAGTGCTTCATGCGTCCGTTGCCGAATATGAAAGCAGCTTGGAAGACGGGCCCTTCTTCAGTGCGAACCTCGATAGCCATGTCACGCCGATCTTCGGCGAGATCATCTTTAATCATGCCGGCGAGCGATTGTGTGGCTTCGATTTCGGCTGCCTTTTCGTCAGCCAAGTCCTGCCCCATGTCGTCAGGATAGAGATCACATCCGTCCCGAATGTCGAAAAAATAGCGGGTCATTCCAATATGCCCGAACGGAAATGAATCGAGCTCAAGGGCTCTGCACAAAGCAATGCAAGCCAAAGCGGCAAAACGATGAAAGCCACCCCAAAAGTCCGCGACTTTCGTATGCACATTCACGATTAAACAAATTAAATCAACAATTTAAAAAAAATCGATATTTGATCGTAACGCATCAGCATCGCCGCCATGAACGCCGAACGCACGAGTCACAGTATTTTTCCGATCGATCCAGGAACCTTGGTGGCATTTAAAAACATTTGCAACGCACTGATTTTCAAAACAGCGAAACCGGCCCAATCTCGGCGTTACTGGCTCGGGCCAGTTAATGTGGGTGATCGCCGCCTCACAAAGCGGCCTCAAGCTCCCATCGGCAGTCCCAGCGAACGTGGTACTCGCTGATCCTTTCCACCTTTCAAGACTACACTGATCACGTGGGATCGCTCCGTCCTAAGTATACCCGATGATCGGATGAGCCAACGCATCGTTTGGCCATCCGCTAGAAGCCTGCCCATCTGATCCGACGGAAGCGCAATACCTCCCGCAAAAACCCAGCGCTCGAATTGGCCTGGGTCTCACGGTCCAATCTCCTGCTCGGCTTTAGCGAAACCCTTGCCAGTCCGATTGAGCAAGCGACGCGCGCGCTTCGCCAGCCACCGCTGATCAGTACGCGGGGGACGCGGCGGACCTTGATGCGTCGGAACCTCGATGTGGTTCGCGGAAACAAACGGGTGCCCAGCTCCCGCAGCCGGTTAACGCCGAGGGCCGCGGGACAAGAAGGCCGGGATTGCATGACGGTGCAGGAGGATGACCTTTCCCCAGCGACTGTGTCTATCGCGGGTGTCTGACCGCTATCGGGCGGGACGCCGCCACGTGAGACGGCGCCCCTTGCCGCGCGGTTGCCTTACCTCCGGGCAATCCCACGACTCCGGCAAACATCGGTCCAGACAATTGCGTTCGCAACTCAAACCGCTCGTTAGCCTTACCACGATGCATCGCGCCGTCTGGGCAAGAGCGCGCTCCGGGTTGATCTTGCAGCATTCAACAATGCACGAGCGGTGATGCAGCTTCGGCTTCGGGCGAGTAGGCCCCAATCCGCAACCGCGTTGACCACCCAACAATGAATCCCGAGCCCTCAACGCGGTCCATAGCCACGCTCACGTAGCGGTCACAATAGACGTATGGACGAGCTCCTACGACCATTCAAAGCTGACGGTCGAATGCAGTCATCATGTCGCGCTATCGCAACTCTCGCTCCCGTAGCGGCGAAGAGATAGCGCGCTCCGCACCCGTGTCGCCTGGGAAGACTACCCCGTTCCGATTGTCATGGAGCAACACGCGAGCAGATCCGCCGACCAACGCTTCTCTTACGCGCTGCCGAGTCCGACGGGAGAGCCAGTCACCTCGAGCCATGGCACTGATAATCGTAACCGCGACACGGGCCTGTCGTCTGCGCAGTCGCGCAAAACCGGAACGGCGCATTAGTTCACAATCGTTTGCCGGAACGTCGCTGCACGCTGAAATTCGAACTCATCTTGCAACCGCATATCATCAAAATTTGGATAAAGACTCATGTAGTTCCAAATGGAGAGGACTGAAATGCACTATCCGTCCGATCACGGTTTGCCGTTGGTACAGTTGAAAGAACGACGGCGGGAAATGGTCGTCGCCCTTCAAAATCGGGTTGGCCCGATTCTGGATGAGGAGCTGAATCAGATCGCCGCAATCCAGCAGACCATTTGTGCCTTCGAGGACGTCATTGCCGATCTCGACTATGAGGCTGAAATGGGCTGGGAGGCGCCCGAGCGATCTGGACATCCCTTTCCTGCGATCGGACGACGAGGGCTCGTTCACTCACCCGCCTAGTCTAGTCAATTTGCTCAGAGCGGCGGGAAGCAATGCCTCGCCCAAGGCTCATTGATTGGAACGGACGATCGAGAGCCTGTTCCAGGTCGTCTTCCAGCGCTTCAAACAAACATTCGTTAAGTTCGATCGCACGGCGGCCGCGATCTTGACGTCGAATGGGTGCGGCGGGACCCTACGGTTACCAAGGTCACGCTCTTTTCCCGAGGCCGCAGCACTTATCATTTGAAATGCCGCGGCTTTTGAACTAAAAATCAACTACTTAATTGACGCATGATTATTCATTGAGGGCTGGTATGAGTAATGGTAGCCAGATTTCTGTTAGTGCCTTAGACCTTAGAATTCGAAACATCGTCCGGCAGATTAGGGAACTGAACGAACTCCAGAAGCGGGTGGACGAGGCTGAAGTGAGAAGCCGGGTTCGGTATGTATCAGCGTCGACCCGTCGCTCTCGTGTACAACGGAGCAGTCTGCGTTAGCCGGCTCTCTGGGTTCCCAGGCTCGCCTCCCCCCACCATCGAAGCGCGCCCCATCCGGTCGACTTTCCGGCGGGTCAGGTCACTGCAATGACTGTGTCCTGAAAATTCAAATCGCCCGCTCTCGCGGAGTATAAGACAGCTTGATAAGGTGTGTTGATGGATCGCCGGAGGTCACGGCGCACTTCGTGACCTTGGCAGCCGCAACGTTGCAAACATTTTTAGGGACGCGTCGCCGGTCGGTTCAGGCCCACACGTTCATCGCGCCATTGAAGCGATGATCCAACCGTCAGCATCGCGGCTATCGCCAGCTGACCGGGCCCGGCCTTGCCGGCGAACGTGGTGACCCGGTGCCAGCTACACCACGCTAGGGGACACGATCAGCCTAGGTTGAAATCGCAGGTTTACACGAAAGCGCCAAGCGGCGTGGAAGTATATGCCGACGATGCCCCTCTCCCGTCAGGTATGGCCGCACAAGCCACTTTCGTGGCGCAGCAGTCCAGTTGGACCGCGGAGGGCGTCGTCGTGAAGTGCTTAGTCTAGGCAACGCGAGTTGTTGATGTCACGCGAAGGCCAATTGAAAGCCCGCAATGTCCCACCTAGTATCGCTGCGTTTTTGGCTAACCTTTTTTCTTGTTTGGATTTAGGTGGGATCAGTGCGCAGTATCAGTGAAATTATGGCGATCAAGCTCGATCAGCGAATAGAGATCATTGCCAGGCAATTGCGGGAGTTAAACGAACTCCAGAAGCGGGTCGACGACGCAGAAGCAAGGAGCCGCGCCAAACATGGCGCTGCTTCGTCACGACGACCGCCTAGATGGCGCAAGTTCGTACGTCTTCATACTTAGACGCG
Source organism: Bradyrhizobium sp. WSM4873 (assembly GCF_055811355.1). Classification (NCBI taxonomy): domain Bacteria; kingdom Pseudomonadati; phylum Pseudomonadota; class Alphaproteobacteria; order Hyphomicrobiales; family Nitrobacteraceae; genus Bradyrhizobium; species Bradyrhizobium sp. WSM4873. The sequence goes on from NZ_JBVVPS010000030.1 coordinate 65,786, forward strand.
TGAAAGCCAGGCTTGGACCGGTCGGTCCTTACCCCGTTCTCACTTGTGCGCGCAGACTGTCTCGCGATTTGATTTTGAAATCGTCCAAGCGGCGGCCGGCTTGAAGTTGCGCGACCAGCCAGCGCGGCTGCCTTCCGCGCCCCGCCCAGGTCTCGGAGGGAAATTCAGGATTGCGATATTTCGGGAGCACCGGCGGGTAGGCCCGGCGCGCGGGTCCCGAAACTCCGAGCTTTCTGAGACGCTCCTCAAGACGCAGCTTTTCTTCGCGGACCCTGCGTTCCAGAACCTCTGTCATCTCCGCATACAGAGCCCATAGATCGTCCAGATCAAGGCGCTCCATTTCGGCCACAAATTTCATCGGATCACCCCAGCTTTTTCGCGCCAATCCTTTTAAACGCAGGATTATGGCGACATTTAATTCCTGGTTTGGCACTTGTATGCTGATTTGCAGCCCATTTTTGCCCGCATGGGGCGAGCGCTCAGGCTAAAACGCGGAAATGATTCCGCATGGTTCGTCTGTAGACCGATTCAGCCCGTCTTCGCCGGACCGTCTCTGGCAGGATGCGACCTGCGGACCCCGACGTGCCCACACAGCCCGGATTTAGCGATCACGTCTAACGGAGGTCAGTCCTCGATTGATCTCCTCGATCACCATCCCTGCCATTTGGAAACCATCAGACCATCCTCCCCTGTTCCTTGCCGCGCCTAAGGTCCGTACCGCAGAACGAAGGATGACCAGATGCCGGCCTGCGGAGCGCGGCTCGCGGTCGAGGAGCCCAACCGATCGACATGGTCCCTGCGATCAGCAGTCGAATTCTAGGCAAAAGCCAAGCAATTACTCGACCGGTCGTGCGAGGCTGCTCCTCAATATCGAGGGAAGGTTTGATTCGCATCCGAGCAAATTATTGCTCACGACCTCGTCTTTCAAAGGCCGAACAAAATTGGGTGCGTGGATGTCACCAACTCATCGGCGTTGCACCAGAAGGAAACCGAAGAGGCCGCCTGAGAGCTTCCTGCCAAGTTTAAGAACGCATAGCTTCGACAAAATGCGCGATCAAAACCGCAGCACTTATGGCGACGACAAAGATAAATAGCCAGGTCACGACCGCGTCCGTCTCCCACGACGTTTGAACTGAACGCGCGTCTTTATGCACAGTCAAAAACCAAGCTTGGAGAATCGTCATTTCAATGCCCGTTGGGGATTCGTAGCAACAGATGCGCCCAATCAGACCATTCTCGATCACCGTTCCGGCTGCCGCTCGCACCGTACTAGCGTCGCTGCTGGGTTCCGCCCGACGCGCTACCGTTCGGTCGAATGACCGTCGCCCGGCCGCTGCGGTCTCTTGAATAGTAGACGTTGGGCGTCGCCATCGGCGCGACGTGCCCAAGTGGATTCGAGAACGTTGGATTTGGCTGCGTTGGAACAGGCCGTCCCGAACGACCGATGGGTTGGGTCGTTTGAGCGCAGACAGGTGGATGAAGAAGCGCGAAGATTACAATGAAGGCGCGGAACATGATTGAGGCGCTCCTGTTTGCGCTTGAGAAGTGCGTCAGCTGACCGCAATCGGCCTTCTGAAGACCGCGGCGCTATTGCGCATTCCAGAAGTGATTGTGCCTCGCTGCAGACCCGCTCACCAGACTGTCGTTGCCAACCAGTAAATCGACGCCTTCTCCAATATTTTGCGACCTGATCAAGTTCCTCGTCGGGTTACGCGATGACTTTGACCCGGACGCCTAGACTGGCCTGTTCTTCGTAGCTGATTAGGGCAGCGGGCCATCTCTGCAAGCTCGTCGTCAGTGCGTCAGCCAACGTATAGCTGGAGCGAAGCTTGCGCAATCGCTTAGTAACCGCTGCCTTGGTTACGAGAGATAAGGCAGCTTGATCCGATAGACCAGCTTGGCCATACGCGAGCCGCCGGATGCCTCCGAGCATGGGCTATCAAACCACGAGCAGCAATTTGAGCGTGGGGAACTGATAACGTTGCTGAGGAGGTTGACGAGCGGGTCAATGGTTTGTCGTCACGAGAAACTGCTGGTGGACCTTTGCGTGTTGCGGCCCGCAATCGTCTCGTCCGACAAAAACGAACTCGAGCGCAGGACAGCTTCCGACCTCCGCTTCAGAAGTTGCTCCAACTCCGCGAGCATCGCGAGCCTCTGCTCGACCTCTGCTATCGACAAAAGCTTGCTCTTACACAAGATCTGAGACGGCCTCTTCATCCCCACCCCCCAAGAGAGTGCGGCGGAGGATGCCAATATTCATCACAACCGTCTGTGATATAGATCACCAAACACTTTCATATGGCCGTATAAGGATGTCTTTGCTTTCAAGCGTTGTTGGGCGCGATCAATCGCGACCAGCTGATGCTGAGCATTCTCGGCGGGATCTGGAAAACTGGTCCGATTTAAATGGCACCAATTTTAAATCTCGGTGAATTAGCCAATCGGCGCATCGCCCGGTTCGGCGGGCTCCGGCAAACAGCATGGCAAACCAGTCCATCGCGAAGACTTCGTTATCCCGTACCAACCGTCGTGCCAAATCGCGCTCCGTTGCGAGCACGCCCTTAACGTCGCAGAGCGGATCCTTGGTGAATGCGCCTATCAGGGCGTAGCTGGTCCGCGACCGTCGCAACTTTCAGGATTTACCATGGGCGGCAATGTGTCGAGGCGCGCGCGAATTTCCTGGAGGCTGACCGGTCGAAAGTCCCACGCGTCGACACCGACATCGCAACTCTGCGCGTTGCCAGGCAGCTTTCCGTGTGAGTGGCCGTAAAGGTGAAGCGCGCCGCGGCGTTGGCCAGGCCAGACGCGAAGGCCGTAATGACAGCAACAGATGTGGACACCATCGACCTTTATGTTCCAGACGTGCGGCTGAACTCCCGCCCAACCCAGCGAGAGCGTGCGGGTATCGTCGTGATTTCCCGGGACGAGGAAATGCGCGCCGTTCAACTTGTTAAAGATCGCGTGCAGCCGCGGCGGCTCGCAACGGTGCGAGAAATCGCCGACGTGGATTACGCGATCGCGGCGATCGACGACTGAGTTGTGGGCGTCGATCATGTAGGCATCCATCTCGCTTGCGCTCGAAAATGGACGCAACGAGAGCCCGATGATTGACTCGTGGCCGAAGTGCTGGTCAGCAGTGAAGAACGTTTTCATGCGGGTCGCTCCTTGCACCTAGCGGTCTTCGGCCTTGCCCCTGCAGTTCACGTGCACACGTTCGGTCCGTAGCCATCGAGCTCGCCCGGCCAGGGAATGTCATCAACCTTGTGCTGAACGTACCGCTTTCGATCGAACCATGCTGGGCGGTCCGGATCCCTTCTGCTCGGGCGGGTCTCGACGCCTCGGAATTCGAAACCAGCATTTCAGCCAGCCGGTGTGCGCGCCAACGATCGTTGGCAGCGGCACATTTTTTCTTTGTCAACTAATGTCTGACATTTGACGCCTTGACATTTTAAACCTAAAGGACGCGAACCAGCGGGGGAACGGCTGCCCGTATTCTCGAGCCCGGGCCTGCCACGTACTGCATGACCGCGGAAATGGTCTTGAGCTTTCGGCGAACTGCGTAGCCTGGTGGTCTCAACAGAGTTCAACGATCGGCGCTGACCAGCTTCGTTCTGACGCATTCGGATCGAAACGCTATTCGTCTTCGCCCATCCAGTAATCGTGAGGCTCGGTCTGCCACGCCTGAGGCGCCTCGGTGCCCATGAGAATGTGGTAGGCTTGGGAAAAGCGCATGAATCTCTGGCCCCAGGCGAACGAGTTGCTGTTCATCTGCTCAAGTGGCGATGGGGCTCCCTCCACAAGCTTTCCACCGGGATCCATCTTCGGATTGCGCGGATCGGCCCGGCACCATCCAATCAGGATGGACTCGATGTAGGCCGAACGGCTCAAGTTTCGCTCTTTGGCACGCATGTCGAGGATGTGCATCAAGTCGGGATGCACCCGCATTGTAAGGCGCTCCGACCGAACGTCGCCACCTTCACCGGCCGACTTCCCACTTGTCGTTTTTGAAACCTTAACCATCGCTCTCTCCGATCCTTGTATTATGGCGCAAAACGTCGGACATTCGATGCTCATCGGACGTATTATGACACGATATGACATACACCCGTCTTAAAGATTCGTCCAGACTGCCATCGTCCGACGAACTGTTGCGTCTGGCCGAGGAAGATCGCGCAGAGAGTGTCCCAACCCGATTACCAGGACAGGAGACGCAAATGACAGACAAGGAAATGCGCTTGCGCTGGCTTACCAGACGGTGCGCATGCCGACATGGCCGGCGGCTATGCGCTACGTGGTCGCGCGGACGCGCACAGAATGCCGCGACCTCGAGCTTAACCTCGTGAAGGATGGCTCGCTGCGAGATTGCAGCTCCGCGTACCTGCCGCGGGTCGCCGAAACGCTCAAGGAGCGCCCCGAGCTCGCGGTCTGCTGGCGCCTGCTGGCGCTGACGCCGAAAGACTCGCCGGACTCGCTCAACTCGACGGTCGGCATGGCTGAAACATTCTTGAGGATGCGGACTGACGCCAACGCAACGAAAGCGCTCGCGCGGCTCCGCGCATGGAGGACGGTAACATTTCAGGAAGGAGGTAGCGTCACCGACTTTTTCCGGGCCGCAGAGCAAGCGTGTCCCGTGCAGCTGACGAGCACGACCGACCGCGGCCGCAGCGATCTGCCGGCCTGCGTAGCTCTGCTCGAGGTAAACCGCTGGCGCGATGCCTTCACGGCGCTCTCTGAGCAGACCGAACTCCGGTCCGGAAAGCTCAGCGTTGGTGTGCCGCCAGTGAATGGCGATCGAAAGGACAAGCAAATTCTGATCGAGACGCAGGTCCAGGTCCTGCTCGAGCAAGCCGGCGAGGACTGCGGCGAGTTGGCTCTCGCCTGGCAGATGATGACATGCGATCCGGAGAGGCCCGAGAGCTTCACCGTCGTGCTACCCCAGTTGACGTGCCTCCTCGATGAAAATTCGGCAAATGCCGATCCTGACCGGAAGCGGAGGCTGCACGATCGTCTCAAGGTGTGGTGGCGGGCTGCGCGCGGGGAGTGGAGCGGCAGCATCAGGCCGGCCTCGATCTTCCGCATCGCCCAGCGCGAGACATCCGGCATCGGGCACGATGACGACCGGGATTTCTGCTCGCCTAAGATTGCGCCTGATCGACCGCGTCCGTCGGCTCCCACGGTCGTGGTGATGCGGAAAGATCACTCGGAAGAGAAGGGTCTGTCACAGGCCTGGCGCGATCTCCGGGACCGGGCGCTGCCGCCCGTGGTTTGCCGCGACGCCGCTAGAGTGCGCGAGCAGCTATGCGAGGAATTTCCTCATGCATTCCACGAGATCGGCCTGCTAACACAGGATCTGCGTGACGACGAGCCAGTGCAGATCAAGCCGACCATCCTGCTGTCCGCTCCAGGGGCCACGAAATTGATAAGTGCGGCGAGAGCCATCACAATGGAAATTTATGGTCGGGAATTGATGCCGAATTGGATCTCTCTCACGTCATCATCGCGGTAACGTGCAGCTGTCTCGCGTTCGAGAAATGCGGTCATCGCCTGAAAGACGAGAGCCGAGAACTCGCGAAAATTGCCAAACTCAACGGCGACGGCCTCTATGCTGGCACGCCGAAATCCTGGTTGACGGCGAGGTCAAAGGACAGAAGCAACCGCCAAGCAGGCTTCAAGGCCCATGCACATGGAACTCACGGACTTCCAGTGCTCTGCGGCTTCTTCCACGAGCATCTACATTTGCGCGTTTAGCTAGGCTGGTGATTATGGACGATGACTTTTGCCGAGAACGCCTCAGGACCGTACGAGACCCTGCTGAGAAGTTGGCCCCCTTCAAGAAGCGGCTTCTTGAGCTGGCGCGTCACTACGAGCGGCGCCTTGCTGTCCATGCAAATGAAGCGCCAGGGCGATATTCACGATCGGTGCGAGAATAGTCATCCAGCTTTCAGCATCGGAATGGATGTCGTGACATTTGATCAGCGGTCCAACGATCGAATCCTTCGTCCTCCTTGCATCAAGGCAGCGTTGATTCACCTGGGATTTTAGATTTCCCCAAGGAAGTGCCCTTGGCAGAAGTTGCCGGCACGGCTCAATTCATGCCCCCTCAACAGGGGGCCGGCAGCTTTCCTCGAGCTCAAGCCCCACTCCTGAGCGGGCCGCTGAAACCTGGCGGGGAGATCGTCCGTAGCTGGCTCCGTGCGCAATGGAGAGAACCGCAGCATGGAGACGTTTGAAAAGCTGCCGCTCGACGAACTGCTGCGCCTGCGGCGCGCTGTACGGGCCTTGATAGAGAAGGAACTCGAGCGAAAGTACAAGACGCAGCGGCAAAGCATAAAGCAAGGCGCCGGCTGAACTAAGGACGGCTTTGATGCGGTCGTTCCGGTTCTCGGTTCGAGGCCGACGCCCGGATCCATGATCTAACAGTGCCTGGGGGGCGCTTGCACTCCCGTCGCTGTTGCGGTTCAATCAGCGGATTTCATCCAACCGGCTTTTTAAATGTGCATACATCTTTCCGAGTTTGACGCTGCGATTATCGCCGAGTTACCGCGACTGTGGCGACGACACTTCGCCATTGAACTGAAGCGACTGTGTCTGTTGTCGGTGCTCGTTGGCGGCTTGACCGGAGCCGCGGAAGCGCAAACCGGTCTGCAGTTGCGCCCGCATTCTGCATGGGGTGGACTGGGGCCCGACCCAGACGCCGCTCAGTCGGTCTCTCGCTTCACGACTGAACGCCGCTCCGCGACACAAAAGTCGAAAGGTCCGCTCAATTCCACCGGCGAACAGCCGCCCTCCGTAGCGTCGCCCGATCGTTCGCGGAGACCTGATTCTTTCGAGGAGTCCGTCGAACAGGATCAGGAAAATCGTCAACTCAAGCGGGCAACGGAAATCTGCAGGCGCTGTTGACGCGAACTTCCCCGTCCATCAGGTAAAAGCCCGCGTTTGCCATCGGCATTATCCGCCAAGCTAACGTGGAGAGGTTTATGATGCAACAATCGATGCGCTTGCGTGCGTTGCGTGACATCAATGCCCAGACCCTGGACTCGGTGCGAGTGGGGGGACAATGCCGCCAATTTGTCAAAACATTCTGCATGAGAGGCGTTGAGTGAGCTGCAGAGTCCGCGTTAGTCCTTATAGAGCTTGTACAGCTCGATCGCTTCTCCTTGAGACAGTCAGCAAAGCTAGACGCCGGGGGGGGCCGGCCCTTTGTCCTTGATCCCGCACGACACATTGAACAAAGCGTAAGCAGAACTACTGCTCTTGCAGACGAGGCTGCGCAATCTGGTCGTTTACGTCAGGCCGGTCCCCGAACACCCGGCTCGCCGTTAGTTCTTGAAAGCGGTCGCAGCGCAGGCAACCTGGCAATCTGCATCCTTAGCGGATGTTGCACTTACCCAGATCTGCGAAACTGCAACCGCCGGGCACATCGTTCTCATGGCGCCATACTCCCTGCAGAGTACATTGCCACCAAGCTCTACCGCTTGGCCGTTTCCGTATGGCTTCCCGAAGCATGCGGAATAGTTCCGTCGTGATGAGAGCACGGAGGCGATGCGACTTGGCTACAAACGGCACCAACAGTGTTGACTGCAACCTACCACCGCAACGTTCTTCGATACGAACCAGAGCGCTGGAGGTTAACGCCGCATCCACATCTGCGAAGAACAGTGCTCGGCCGCCGAGCTGCAGTTGGCTTCTTCGCCAACCCCTAAGACGTGCTCGTCGCCTTTGTTGAGTTGCTCCCGTACGGCCGCCCTGGGCCTGAAAATCAATCACCGACGAAGCACAAAGAACGCGATGGTTGCGGCGCCAACAACTTTCTTCATTGAATAGCTCCATGTTGAAAACTGCATACGAGAACCCGCGCAGCATACCTCCGCGAATGGCAGATGCACTATACTGGGCAAGGTCGCTCCGCTGCCTCGGGAAGACCATCGGGACGACCTAACGCCGCGACACGGTCTGCTTGAGAGGGCAGAACATCGAGACGATCGGTCAGTGCATACTGCTCATGGCTCCACGAAGAGATCTGCCAACGGGCCTTATTGCGCAGTAAGTTCGAGGACACGACAATGTTTATTACACGGGGAATGGGGGCAGACGAGATGTCGACGAAAGGATACCTCATCCGGTCGATGCTCGACCGTTGCCGGCTCACGTGAGGTCCACAAACGTGGGGGTTGCACGGCCTGGAAGAAATCCGGATGCGGACGAAGAACTCAAGGGCGGCACACCAAACAACCACTCCTCAAGATGCTGAATGACGCGAGGAACAATGTCCTTCAGGGTCGGTTAATAACCAAGCGCTATTCTGGGTGTTGACATGCACGTCTGCAAGATAATGTACATGGTGATGATCGCCACCCTCGCCGGTAGCGCTGTCATGGTTGCCGGCGGTGAAAGTCAGGCGGCTGGCGCAGTTAAGCAAGAGCGCTCAAATGTCGTTAAACAGCATGTCTTCATCGTTCGCCAACCGTTTCCAATCCAAGGGGGTCCCGCACCTCCTGTGGCGCCTGTCGGGGTTGCGGGTCCAAGTTCCAAGATCAATTCGCGAATAGACAGCAAGATTTACAGCAGATTTTGAAGCGTAGCCCACCCCCCTTCTGTCCGACCGGGGTTACGAAATCAACGGAGGGGCATGCGAGTTTTCATTGCCTACACCCGCTTGCGATCCTCCGAAGCAGCACACGCGCGTGGAGCGAGGCTTTCGCCCGCTAAACAAGGTCGTACAGATTGCCCGCGGCGTTGGGGAGTGCTCGGATCTCCCTGAAGAAAGCCGCCAAGGTTGTTCGCAACACGGCTCGGGCACTAGTCGATGCGGGTCGGGTCACATCCCCCTTCGCATATCCACGCCATTTCCAGCGCGAGCACGGAATTAAGCCCCCGACATCGCATCTGCTGCATCTGACTTAACAAGTTCCAGAACCGCATGGGCCCGTCGCCTTGATAAGCCTGCGAGATCACTGTTCATACCAGAGCATCTATTTTCAGCTACATCCGAAGCTGCTAGGCTTATCCGACGATCATTTTGAATAGAAGTCATATTAACCAGACGGACGTTTCCGTCGTTCCAATTGTCTGCCGAGCTTGGCGAGTCGTGCAAGAGCTTGCCAGCGAGCGTCCCGCCCGAAAGAAATGGTATTGAGTTTAACCGTGTGCCGTCACCTTAATTTCATAACGCTATTGCCGGGTTTACGTGGAGACGCCATCATTGTTGGCGTCAGTCGCCTCAACATTTTGGGGCGCAATTTCCATGACCGGTCCATTGGACGCCAGTGGATGCTGGCCGGCGAGCTACCAATTCCCTTCCGGCAGGGGGAAAACTTATTTGGGCATCGCAACGCGCTTTGAGGTACGATTTAAATGGAAAATCATTATGCGGGCTGGACGCCGACCGACGATGCGCGATTCTGGCGTATGGTCGAGAATGGTGCGTCGGAAAATGAAATCGCACTTGCGCTAAGGAGGACTCCTCAACAACTGCGACGACGAGGCTACGATCTTGGCCTGCCGCTAAAATGGTTCAAACAGTTTCGTGCGATTGGCCAGAGCGAACGGTTGCCTTGAGACGATGAACTAGTCAGGCCAGCATAGTTCAAGATGTCAGCTATGGAGGATGCTTATTACTTCGTTTGGGTGCTCGACCAATGCGGCAATGCCTGCCCCCAGATTTGGGCCGGAGATCAATTTGATCGAGCCGATTGGCAATTGAAGCATGTCGTGAACAAACGCCAGATCCGAGCGGTCGAGCGCGCGATGTCGCTCAACAGCCTCGCTGCTCGATACCCACTATCTTGATAGCTGTGCACGCTCTATTCGCTTTCTAGGAAGCAGCTTGCGAACTCCGAATCCAAGGCTTGCGGGTCAATAGAACCAATTGGGATCAGAGCGACCGAGCCCGGCCGATACAAGTGTAGCACCTGACGGTCACTCGGACGATATCGAGGTATGGAGACAATATCCGGACGCAGCATTAACTTTGGTTACGCCGTTAGCAACTGAAGACCCGGTGGTTCGAGATTATAGTCCTGGCACATTCGACATCGGCCCCCTCGACCATAGAATAATCATCGACCAATGACATAGCCCTCCCCAAATTTGGGCACTCTTGAGTGCTGATTGTCGGCACGAGGTTGTCGCGTCGCGCACGGAGATTGAGCGCCAGAAGCGGATATGCTGGCTGTTTTACATCGAACATGCCTGCCCTAGCCCTCCTCTCGAAAACGTCGGAGTTCATAGGAACTAAGCGGCGCCGAAGGTCTGCGGCACCTGTATTGAGCTGTAGCTTCTTTGCTGAGCGTAAGACAGAGCACTTCTTGCATCGTTGCCACCTTGTGCCGGGGCTGATCTCTTCACTTCGGCTCTGAGTGCCAAAAGATGCCTCCGCGTTTGGGTTCCCGAATAAACTCCTGGAAGCTGGATCAAGCTTAATTCTGAGCTTCGGTTGCGCCCTCATTCGCGCCAGCTAGTTTTACTCCCATCGGACATTGCCTCGTCTGGATCACCTACGGCGCAGTCCCCGCGATACTTGGGGTGAGGGCTCGTCCATTCGCGAGGATCGATATGAGAAAATCGCTTTTGATGGTGTTCGCTGCCTGTTGCTGGATCACCCTGCTCGCCGCGGTGCTCACGACAATTGTGCGTCTGAGTAGCGACGCGGCCACACTACCGCCGCCGAACTATCCAAGGCCAAGCGGTGATATAGTACGGCCGTGATCGAACGGCTATCGCTGCCCCCATGATGCTGGATCCGGTCTTTGACCTCCGCGGCTGTCTGCAGATAACTTATACGGAATGATCCGTCTCGACCTTGCCAACGACGCGTAGAACTCGCCGCTCCGGATCGAGCGCGGCGACGCAGGCAGCGCAACCGATAAATTTGACGAGGGAGTTTTCCCGCCTAGCAGTCTGCTGAATAACCCCCTCGCCACGGAGGGGGCTTGATGATTCACTTATCATCTCGAATCGGTGGAGACGATTATGCGCGGCAGGTTTACGGATCAGGGCGGCCTGTTTTCGTACATCGCGCCGGATAAGCGTGTGCCAGCGAACCATCCGCTGCGGAAGGTCCGGGAACTTGTCCGGGATGTTTTGACTGATTTGAACCGCAGCCTTGGAAGGCTCTACGCCAGCGAGGGACGTCCTTCGATCCCGCCGGAGCAATTGCTGAGCGCCTTGCTACTGCAGGTATTCTACGGCATTCGGTCGGAACGCCAGTTGATGGAGCAACTGGATTACAATCTTTTGTATCGCTGGTTCGTGGGACTGTCGCCGGACGATCCGGTGTGGGACCCGACCACCTTTACCAAGAACCGGGAGCGGCTGCAGAACGGCCATGTGTTCACGAAGTTCATGACCAGGCTTCTGAACCATTCGCAGGTCAAACCACTATTGTCGGACGAGCATTTTTCGGTGGATGGAACGCTGATCGAAGCCTGGGCGTCGCAGAAGAGCTTGCGCCCCAAGGACGGCAGCGGCGACGATGATGATGGCGCCAACTTCCACGGCCAGAAGCGCAAGAACGACACTCATGCCAGTACCAGCGATCCGGACAGCAGGCTTTATCGCAAGGCGGCCGGACGGGAGGCCAAGCTTTGCTATATGGGCCACGCCACCATGGAGAACCGGCATGGGCTGGCGGTGGCCGGCCGGGTCACGCATGCCAATGGCACCGCCGAACGCCGGGCTTCGGAGACCATGCTGAAGGCCAGACGCAAAGCCGCGGGCCGTCGCATCACGGCCGGCGAGGACAAGGCGTACGATACCGCCGATCATGTCGCCAACCTTCGCGCCATCGGCGTGACGCCGCATGTGACACAGAACCAGGCCGTCACCAAAACCGGCAAGACCCGCAACAGCGCCATCGACGAACGCACCACGCGGCACCAAGGTTATGGCATGTCGCAATCACGCCGTGCCATGATCGAGTGCATCTTCGGCTGGGGCAAGCAGCACGGCACCATGCGCAAAACCAAACATCGTGGTATCGCTCGGGTCGCCGCCGACTTCCTGCTCAATCTGATCGCCTACAACCTGATCCGCATTCCCAAACTGCTTGCCACATAGCCACCCCGCGCCGGGGTAACCCGCCGCCGGGCCGAACACGACATCCAACCTCCAGCGCTCCCCCGACAACGACCGAACAAAGACAAGAAAACTCTCAACTTCATAGTTTTTCAGCAGACTGCAAGATCTATCACCGGACTGCAGGTGCTATCTCAACGATAATTTAATACGCCTGCCGGTATTTAATCCTGGTTCGGCAAGTACCCCTTCTCGCTGGACGCCTTTCTGGAATGAGGCCCCGGCTCCACACCTGGGGCCTTTTCATTTCAGAAGCCAAAGGCCCACCAATGTACAATTGCGAACGCGCCTTTCGGCGCGCAACAATCTGCCGCAGCGTTGGCGCGCACCCCGTCACCGGCTGCCAAGGTGCCTCGAAATGCGCTCATCCTCGCAAGCTTCCTGATCCTCCCGATGCCCTCTTAGACGATCGCTTACCAATCCTCTAAAGCTTCCAGAAACCAGTTTTCCTAATCGCCCGGCAACCTCAGTCTGCTATCGAAGAGAAGAATAAGCGAGTGCCGCAACCTTCAACGGCTTGCCGGGGTTGCAGGCCTGGGCGCGGCAAATATTGCAATTGAAGCCTTTGTCCTTTCTCTTGCGCGGCGCCGCATGGCTGAACAACTCGACCTTACATTAGTTCATGCCCGCGCCATCTGCGACGAGATCGGCACGAGGCTTGGCTGCATACTCCGCCCGGACCGCAACGAGTTGCCTCCGAGGCTGCGTGATCTCCTTCTTCATCTTTCGCAGATGGACGACGGGGCTCCCTCCATGGTTCCTTCCCTGGAGCATATGGCCATGCCACCGCGGATGAGCGCGGCCTAGCCTGTCATGATCGAACGCCGCGCAGCACAACGCGATGAAATCCACGAAATCGCCTACATCGCGAGCGACGGCTCAAGCATCCGCTGCCTGGTCGTCAACATCTCCGCAGTCGGCGCGGCCATCGACGTGGCGGACCCATCCTGCCTGAGATCCCGGTTCAAGCTCATGCTCGAGAAGGACCGCATCTTGCGAGATTGCAGGTTGATCTGGCGGTCGGGAAACCGTATCGGCGTTTCTTTCCAGGACTAAGCCCCGCAATGGCGCCTCGCCGGAGACTTCCCCACCTTGCTGTAGCATTCTCCCAAATGGTGCCGCCTATGTGGGTTCTCGCCGCATTCGGGAGCGTCGCAAGCGCATGTTGCTAATCGCCCGGGCGCTTCACGCTGCAAACCTTCAAAGGCTCCGAATTCATCGTTCACATCACACAAGGGATAGCGGGCAGATTGGAGCTTGCTTTCTTCGTCATTTCCGCAAGGCGCGCATCGACCGGTCGGCAGTTCTAGCCCGGGACTTAGTGCTATCGGCTCACTCATTTTGAGGATCACTCCCTTTCGATTCTTGCAAGAACCTAGGTAGATGACTACGTTTCTCGCGGTCACGCGGGATCGGGCGTTCGGAGGGGGCGCGGCCGAGCTTAGATTTCAACTCGACGAGATCGGTGAAGACGTCGGCCTGACGGCGCAGCTCGTCAGCGATCATCGGCGGCTGGCTCGCGATCGAGGATCCGACGGTCACGTGCACGCCGCGGCGCTGCACGGCCTCGACCAGGGAGCGGAAGTCGCCGTCACCCGAGAACAGCACCATCTGGTCGACGTGCTCGGCGAGCTCTATGGCGTCCACGGCGAGCTCGATGTCCATGTTGCCCTTGACCTTGCGGCGGCCGGAGGCGTCGACGAATTCCTTGGTGACGCCGGTGTAGCCGTTGTAATCCAGCCAGACGATTAGCGGGCGGATCGAGGAGTATTCCTGGTCCTCGATGATGGCGGTGTAGTAGAACGCCCGCAGTAACGTCCCGCGGCTCTGAAACTCCTTCAGCAGGCGCTTGTAGTCGATGTCGAAGCCCAGAGTTTTCGCCGTCGAGTAGAGATTGGCCCCATCGATGAAGAGCGCGATCTTGCTGGTAGGAGAAGGTGAAATTCAGTTGCTTTCGCGCGGCACAGTGCAAGAGCTGGTAACTTCACATCTCAGTATTAAGCCGCTTCGTGGCATAGCTAACATCGGCGGTACCGCCATATGGAGACGGCTTCAAACGATTTCTTACAGGTATGAATACGCACTGGAGCTCAGTGACGGTCCGCCAGTTGTCTCGACCGATTACCTTAGCCGCAGTATGTCTTTCTGGTTTTTGGGCGCGTCAAATGGTCGCGAAAGCATTCGTCTGATTCGACAGCACGATTATCAGAGTTGGCCGCAGCCGGTGCTGGGCGATAACAGATGAGATAGCACGACCCGTTATGTCCGGTACCGAGCAGTCGGGCTGCCGGGTACTATATCGCTGCGCGAGCCATGTTCCAGTTGCTGCTAATCTCGACATATCGCACTCGGACGACGTCTTTGGCAATTACTTGGTCGCCCGCTCGCAGATGCGAGTTTCATCGCACAGCAACGCCGTACCGGGCCAATTGAAAGGATTACAGCTTACTGCGCGAGACTTGGAATCAGGCGGGCCCAACAGGGATGGAGCGGGCGCATTATAGTCGCTGCTCACAGACTGCAAAGCGAGAAGGGAGCCAAGCGATGGATCCGCCATTAATCAAGCCGAGCTATCAAGGGGGCACAGCCAGGCCGTAGGTAAGCATGGCTGGCTTGGATCCGCGGCGGGCATCTGGCCTCGCACGCCCGCAAACGCTGTATCTTTCTTGCCCCAATCTTTCTGGTCCAAGACATACTTTGCACGTGTTGGGCAGGGTGAGGATAGCCGGGGTTTTGCACACCATCCCGGGGCTGGAAAGCCGCCGCCCGCGTTTCATTTAAGCGGGCGGCGTTTTTCCTTCGAGGACAGACGGATTCTTTCGCCGGCGCTGACGCCGCGCCTTGGCTCACGCGACGTAACCAAAACGTCCGCGCTGCGAACGCGGCCTGCTCGCTCCAATTCCACATTGTCGACTGTGCCGGCTTCGCCATGTCCTGAGACGATAGCGGGCGCGCCGACGAGCCAGCCGCGCGCAGTGATGCCAGACCGCCGAGCAGCGAGCCCTTCCTCTCGATACCTCCGGCCAACCTCAGCTAAATCAGGACGTTTCATTTGGAGGACGTTACGTTGGCAATAGGAGTTGTTAAGTGGTTCAACACGACCAAAGGCTATGGCTTCATTCAGCCCGATGAAGGTGGGTAGGACGTTTTCGTCCATATCAGCGCGGTCGAAAAAGTCGGCTATGCCAACCTCGCCAAAGGCGCACGTGTCACCTCGAACTGAAGGCTGGTCGATCCGGCAAGATGTCCGCCGAAAATCTCCGGATTGGCTAGGATCCGCAAATTGCATCGCTTGATCCGCCTCAGGGTCCAGCTTTTCTTCCGGGGACACAGCGATCCGGCCTCAGTACCCAACTGATGCTGACGCCGTTTCCCGTCGCCCGGCGCGTCTTTTAGCGACTGCTTGGCGCTCGACCCGCAGCAGCCCGGCTAATTCAAGTTCAGCAAAAAGGTAAAGTCGGGGGCTTAGCCTTGGGCGCGGCTGACCTTTCGTCATGCGCGGGGTTCGAATCGCCTTGGTATCCCGCGCGAGCTCAATTCGGTCCCGCGATATCCGGCGCGACGAGGAGCAAATGGGCATTAGACAAAATCAGCGTCTGGGCCGGGAAGCTGATACCGACTTGGGTGAAAGTGGCACTGCGACGGCACAGTTCAAGCCAGCCGATCAGGCGATCGCTCTGCAGATCACCTCTTCTTTGAACCGGTGCCAAGAAAGCGGACACCAATGTGCTCGCCGTTGACCCAAGCCAACTCGCAACGACGGTAGGCAACGCCCCTCGTCGAGAGTACGAGGAAACATTCCTTCAGAGCCGGTCCGTCTATCGACGTCTCAATAAGCAATTTAGCGCCCGCCTGTGATATGTCGGTCATCTTGCAGGAGCGGCTCCAAGCGCCGTCGATAGCGACGATCTTCAATGTAGCGCAGTTCGGATATCGACACCGCTTCCGATCCGATGAGCGACAGTGATCGAAATCACTCAGTTTCCATCTGCGTATTTAGAGGTGCTTCACCTTGCTGTACTATCGGCTCGAGCCGATCACACCCACCAGGGTGAGCGCATTGGCCAAGGAATTGAAATCAGCGCTGGAGCTCTCCGACCTCATTCACCAGATAGTCGGCAATCCTGGATTCGACGTCGTTGTGCGTCGCAATCAGCCAGTGGCTGGCAGTCGACTGTCTTATCAGCGCCTGCAAACTCGATCATCTTCCAACGCCACGCCGAAGAGATCGCCGATCGGACGCAAACGAAATGCGATCTCGCAGGCTGAAGAGCTCGACCAATCAAGCTCGACGTCCTAGACAACCTTGAGCCCGACGAAGTCGTTGTAACGCCAGGCCAAGTCGCAGCGAACCGCAATAAGATTTCCCTCGACTTCGAGGTCAAACTTGAAGGGAATGACTTTGGCCCCATCGAGCCAGAGACCAAACCCTCCGGCCGAGGCATCGCGCAGGCGGCAACGCTTTGAAAACACCAATGGGCCGAGCGTGGCGATCGCCGTCCGATTGATCCAGTATCGGTTTTGAGCTCGCCGCTCTAGCACTTGCAGCCCTCCAACATTGAGCAGGGTCGCCACCAAGCGAGCGCCTCCCACCGCCAACACGCCACTACAGAGAATACTTGCGGCCTTCGCGACCACCAACAATGCTCAGACGCCTTTTCGGCCGTCGGCGTAGAAAGTCGGATCATCGTCCCGACCAGCTCAGCCTTTAGCTTTATCGCTTTGGAGAAGCACCGCGCGAAATGACGGATTCCGCTCGTTGCAGGGTATGTGCAAATTCTGCCTGCAGTTGCTGCTCATGCGCCTGATCTCTCGGCGCCGAAAGAAAGGCCACTTTGACAAGCATGCGATTGAGAAGCGACACGACGACGAGATTCTCGGAATGTTGCGAACGCAGTTCCGTGAGCCTGCGACGCATCTCAAATAGATCGAGCGTTACCTCACTGGTGTTTTGCGACGTCTTCAAAAGTTAAACTCAACAATAATCTTGCAACAACGGGGCCGAAGCGGACGGTGGCAGCCGGCCCTTGGCAAGCTCGGACGAACGAGACAAAGGAGGTGTACGGTCGACCCAGCATAGCTCGTTGAATGCCGGTAGCAACCAAAGCTGCAAATTAAGCTTGATAACCGCGGCCCGGGTTAATTCAGAAACCTACATTCGCCGGCCCGCACATTTTATTGTCGGCCGGTTGCCGGAGGTATAACTGTTACTAAGCTGAGAGCGTGCGGCAGTAAGGCTCTTGTAAGGCAGAGGCGCTAAGAATAGCCGGTCGGAAATATTTAAAAATAATACGTTAAGAGCCCATTGTCGGACCCGGACTATACCGATGTCCATTATCCATCGTATCTGGGCCAACCTCAAAGACCTTGTGCGGTATGGTCCGCGCTTCCTTATGCGCCACGCCCCACGGCTTACCGGCGCAGAGACGGCCAAAATTTACGTCTCTGGTCAAGCGATTCACGTCAGAGTTGGAGACTCTGATATCGATACCGTCCGAGGTGTCTTCTGCTCTCATCAGTACGACATCTCTCATTCGATCCCGATTGTCTAGGACCGTGTCAACCGTCGATACGAAGAGATTATTGCCTCCGGCAGAACTCCGGTCGTCGTGGACGCCGGTGCGAAATTGGCGCAGCATCGCTCTGGTTCAAGAAGCAATTTCCGGCCAGCATCGTTGTCGCTGCGGAGCCAGACCCCGAGAACTTCCGGATTCTGACGAAGAACGCAGAACTAACCGATAAAATCGTTCCCGTTCGAGCGGCAATCGGAGCCGAGCCTGGTTTTGTCCACGTCCTCGAAGGCGAACAGGGTTGGGCATCCCGCGTAGAGCGTTCATCGAGCGGCCTGCCTATCATGACGATGCGAAATGCCTTTGATTACGCCCCCAACGGGGTCCCTTTCTTAGCGAAGATAGATATCGAAGGCTTCGAAAAGGATCTTTTCTCGAACAACACTGAATGGCTCGCAGACGTGTTCGTCGTACATATTGAACCCACGACTGGTTGCTGCCGGGCGCCGGCTCAAGCTTCACGTTTCAAAGAGCTCTGGCTGACTACGCTTTCGAGATTTTTATCGCTGGCGAGATACTGACCTACATAAAGCTCCTTCAGCACCGCGCTGGCCGACCTTCATGATCGCCGTTGTTGGGCGCGGCAGGTCGATACGCCCTTCCCCCAGATGACGAGGCCAGCATCACCCCGTTTTTGCTAAGGCAAGGGTCCGTCGAATGCCGACCGGACCGCACCTCCCCAGCAGCCGGAGAGCGGCCGGCGTCCCAAAAAATCCCCGCGTAAGCGGAGCAAGGCCCATCTGGCTTTTGTCCGGGAACAGCCGTGCCGCTCAACTCAGACCGGAGGTTTGGCCCGATGAACGGTCCGGTTCGCGGTGTCCGTCAGCTTCATGCGCGCCGTACCCGTCGAATTCGAGGCCTTAGGCACTTCGCATCAACTCTTACCTAGTGAAAGCGGCAAGCAAGACGAAGCTCCCCAATCGCCCATCGACCGGCTCCTCGCGTTTGAAGTCAAGCTCTCGGGAGCCAAAACGTTATCGTCTTTCGCCGGACACTTCTCGAAGTGTTTCGTCAGAAAGCGATAGAGGCGGCCCTCAAGCGGGTCGACGTTGCGCCGACTTTCAAAGAGGACGCCGAACTTCACACGGCAAGAACTCAAGGAGATGAACCGCTGTATCCGCGCCAACACCGTAACCGCAGCTTGGATGACCGTCCGCATGAAACGGCCAGACGAACCAAGTGACGTAAGCGAAACCGCGCATCCGTAGCTCGTGCCAAGTTCCCTCAGCTCGACACGATCGGGTCGCTCCGATCGTCAGTTGAGGTCTTGTCCATTTCCAGATAGCTGCCCTCAACGGACATGGCCTGCGACCCGCCAACTACGTACGTGCAACTAACTTCTTTATTTCCGAATAATAAGAATTAAATCTATCGCAGATTTTTCTAGCAAAAAGCGTTATCTTACAATAATCTAACGAAAATCATGTTGAACGCAAAAATTATGATGTTCCGACACTAGCAGCCAATATTCGTTGTCGAGACGCTGCTCACACGATTTTGTACTTTGTGTAAGGCGGCCCTGCGGAGCGGCTGACAAACGATTGAACCGCCTCCATTAGCCTCGCCTTCAAACGGGGAAGTTCGCGGAGTCTTGATGACGAAAGTAGGCTTTAATTTTGCCATGAAGGAGCAGTCGCAACACGCCTCTGCTCCAATCGAGCGACGCCTTCCGGACCTGCAAGATGAGAGCGAGTTTGAGGACGATGTTGCTGTGTCGAGGCCGATCAGAACTCTCATCCCGCGATTGGCGCTCATTGCATTTTCAGCAGTAGTCTGTGGGATGTTAGCTCTCGTCTTTGTCGACGACGGGACGGAAACAAGGAGCAAGCCTCAACCCATCGCCGCAAAGTCCGCGGCGGGTGGACGAAATGCGATCCCAACCGACGATCTGGACGCCACACGTTTGATTGAAGCGCTCACAAACGAATTGGCCGCCACGCGTCGTGAGCTAAGCACTAAAGCTGCTCAGTTGCGCGAGGCCGGCGATGACCCGGCAGAATCCAGGAAGACTGCCGAAACAACAGCCCTCGCTTTGCAGGAAGAACGCAAGCAGACTGCCTCGCTCATGAGTATGCTGGCGGCTGCGCGGCGCGATCTCGACGCCAGGGCGATCGACTCCGGCAAGACAGGAGTTGAGGCCATTGAACTCAGAAAGACTGCCGAGTCCGCAACCTTTGCTCTGCAGGAAGAGCGAAAGCGGACCGCTTCGCTCGTCAACGATTTGGCGGCTGCGCGCCTCAACCTGGAGATATCTGTCGTCCAATCTGTCAAGGCTGGAGAGGAAACAGTCGATCTGAGAAAGACCGCCGAAACCGCATCCATAGCCCTCCAGGAAGAACGCAAGCGTACCGCATCGCTCACAAGCGATCTAGCAGCCGCACGCCGTGACCTGGAGGCCAAGTCTATCCAATCCAGCAAGATCGGAGAGGAAACGGCGGACTGGAGAAAGACCGCTGACGCCACAAGCGCGGCGCTACAGGACGAGCGCAAGCGAACAGGTTCGCTCATGAGTGATCTGGCTGCGGCGCGGCGCGATCTGGACGCCAAGACGGTCGAAATCGGCAAGGCGGGTGCAGAGACGGCGGAAACCAGAAAGGCCGCCGAGGCTACGACTGAAGCTCTCCAGGAAGAGCGCAAGTGGACCGTTTCGCTCGTGGGCGAGTTGGCGGCGGCACGCCGCGACCTGGATGCCAGGAAGCCGCAATCCGACAAAACCTGGGAAGACACCGCGTACCTGCGAAAGACTGCTGACGCTGCGAACGTGGCCTTGCAAGATGAACGTAAGCGGTCTGCCTCGCTCAAAAGCGATCTGGAGGCCGCACGCCGCGACCTGGATACCAAGATCGCTCAATCCAAGGGAGTAGAAGAGGAACTGAGAAAGTCAGCTGAGACTGCGAACGCGGCCCTGCAGGATGAGCGCAAGCGAACTGCCTCGCTCGCAACCGACTTGGCATCCGCACGCCGCGACCTCGACGCCAAGGCCATTCAATTCAACAAGACCAAGGAGGCAGCCGAACTGAAAACGGCTGCTGACACTACGAGCGTTGCCCTGCAGGAAGAACACAAACGGGCGGCGACACTCGCGGGCGACCTGACGACTGCACGCCGCGACTTGGACATCCAAACGGCTCGATCCGACAAGATCGAATTGGAAACGGCGGAACTAAGAAAAGCCGCTGTCGCAACGAGCGCCGCCCTGCAAGAAGAGCGCAAGACGATTGATGCTACCGCGAAGTCCAAAGAGGGCACAACAGCGACTGCGGACGCAGACGCCACCAGAAAGCCGATATCGCCCCCCTTACCGCAGCCAGCGCCTCTCGATCAAAACCCTGAAAGCGCTCATTTGGTCGAACGAGCCGAGTCTTTCCTCGCCCGAGGCGACATCAATAGCGCTCGCGGTTTCCTCCAGCGCGCCGTTGAATTGGGAAGCGCCAAAGCCAGCTTTGTCCTGGCGCAGACCTATGACCCTCGCGTCCTGTCGCGCTGGAACGTCTACGGAACGCGAGCCGACATTGCGAGGGCGCGTGAACATTATTCACGGGCTCTCTCCGGTGGAATTTCAGAGGCCAAGACTGCTCTTGATTCATTACGTCAGTGACAATCCTTGAAGGCATATGTGTGAGGCTACGATGCGTCTTTGCGTAAAGCTACTTCTTGTTCGGATGACGACTGCGCTGACTTTGGCCTTTGCTACCGAATTGGTCCATGCTCAGGCCCCTTCTCCGCCCCAAGTAAAGCAAGCGACATCGGCGCAGAAGGCACAAAAGGACAGCATGAACGCGTGGACCCTTGGCTTGGCCGCAGGCCAACTCGAGGGGGCCCCGATACGCTTCGCTACTGAGATCGCACGAGTCGTCGACGACGGTCATAACATGATCGTTCTGCCCATCGTCACGCGAGGCCCGGTGGAAAATCTCAACGACCTCCTCTATCTGCGCGGCGTCGACCTCGCGATTGTCAATCTCGATGCGCTTGAAGAATACAAGGCGCAGGTACCCGACATCCAGAATCGCGTGACCTACCTGCTCAGCCTCTTTCCGTCGGAACTGCACATCTTCGTTCGGCCGGAAATCAAGAGTCTGCAGGATCTTGCCGGCAAGAAAGTCAACTTCAACACCAAAGGGACGGCCGCCGCTTACACCGGCCCATTGATTTTCAGCCGTCTCGGCATCGATGTGGAGAAGACATTCATTCCGCATCAGGTCGCTCTGGAGCAGATGCGCCAGGGAGATGTTGCGGGCGTGGTCTTCATAACGTCCAAACCGGTAGACGCCTTTGCACGAGGACGCTGGGAACCCGGCTACAAGTTCCTTCCGGTCGTCTACGACACCAAATTCGAAGACTATTATCTTCCGTCAACGCTCGAGCCCAGCGACTATCCAGCCTTGATCAAAGAGAGCGAACGAGTGTCGACGATCGCAGTTCCGACCGTACTGCTTTCATTCAATTGGCCTAAGAATACAAACCGCTACGATCGCGTTGCCCGCTTCGTTGACTACCTTTTCTCGCGAATGGAAAAGTTGCAGGGCATTGGCTTCGATCCGAAGTGGAAGTCGATAAATATCGGAGCAAACGTCCCGGGCCTCGCCAGATCACCTGCCGCAAAAGCCTGGCTGGATCGCCAGCCGCGTGCAAGGCAGGTGTCGCAATGAACCACGCCGGGCTTCCCTTGCTGCTGACATCCTTGTGGTTAGGAAGCGGAGGTGCGTCGGGCCAGCCCCTGCAATCGCCCCCCGTAGCGGGAAACTGGATCATCAGCGAAACGACATCGCCAATCGACTATTCGCCCATCGTCATAGCAAACACAAGGTCAAAGCAAAATGCAGAGGCCCCTCGAATGGAGCTCTTCATCTATTGCCGCGGCGGCAAAACCTTTCTTGTTCTCGGTGGTCAGAGTGTCTCCCCGCGTGCCGACACCTACGAACTTTCGTATTCCGTAAACGGCGCCAGTCCCACCCATGCGGGAGTGGGATCATCGCTCTTCGGCGGTATCGCCATGCCCGGTGAGATCGTGAGCTTGCTGCAGGCGCTTCCTGGCGAAGGCGAGATACGGATTCGACTCATGACGCGATCGGGGGACACTCGCGAGGGAATTTTTCAGTTGGACGGGCTGAAAGTCGCAAGAAGCAAGTTGGCCAAAGCATGCAACTGGCCGCCCACCAACGCTAAGCTGCACAATTGATTATTCAGAGAGGACATTTCCCATGTTTACTTTTGCAACCGCAATTCAAGCCGTAGCCGCGATTACTTTACTGGTGACGACGCCCGCCCTGGCAAAGAGCACCAACGTCAAGCCGTCAGCGACCTCAAAGCAAAGCACGTCTGCCAAGACGCAGCATCGGCTCATTTTGCAGGTCAACAGCAACGATCCAGCGATGATGAACCTGGCGCTCAACAATGCAGCCAATGTCGTCCAATATTACAAGGAGCTTGGCCAGGTGGTTTCGATCGAAGTTGTTACGTTTGGACCGGGCTTGCACATGTTGCGGGACGACACTTCTCCCGTGAAAGCGCGGATCGAAACGCTGGCGTTGAGTACACCTGAGATTTCGTTCAAGGCGTGTGGCAACACCAAGCAGAATATGAGCAAAGCGGAGAACAAGGACATCCCGCTCATCCCCCAGGCGCAACTTGTGAGCTCCGGCGTCACTCGCATCATGGAGCTGCAGGAGCAGGGCTGGTCGTATGTAAAGCCGTAAACCGACAAGAAATCGCAGCGATTCCGACCACCTGGATCGAGGCTGCGATCGGCCGGACCCACCTCACAGCCTTGCGTCCATGCATCCGGGGACTGGATCTCCTCGCACCTGCCGGTCTGCGCAGCAAAGGAGATCGGCTCGCCGCACACGATGAGGACGCGTTGACCTAGGCTCCCCGCCGCTACGCATTTTTCTGGTTGGGACTGCGGGCGAAGGCGATTCAGGCGCCCCGGACGCCCTCATGGGCTCTCCTGGACCGACCGGGCCACAATCCGGGGCAGACTGGCGGCATGCTAACAATCACAAACAGAGCGGAAGCCGTACACCTAAACATTCTTGGTGATTACGCTGCCGATTCTTTCGATTTTATTTTTGATTCGCCAAGCCAAGCGGTGATCACCTACAGCCATCATTATGTCATCTGTAAAGGATTTTCACTCAATGCGAGATTGCAATAGTTCGTACGTCGCAGCGGTAAACGATGGGCGAATATCGATTAATCACGTCGGTTCGCGGTCCGCGCGAAACGCTCCACCCGTACCAAGTCTTCGTACTCATATCAAACGGACCGTCGTTTGATAAGGCCATCATATGGGCTGGAGGAACACCCCCAATGCTCGCAACATTTTGGCAAGTCTACAAAGCGCGCGTGCAACGTGATGGGCCCTTTGGAGCCGTCGAGCAGAACCCTGACCTGGCTCTTGCTCGTGCCTTTACCGGTGACGATGCCTGATTTACCAGCCAACCTCTTCCCCGCGGAGGAAGCGACGACTATCCTCTGGCCCTTGATCAGAGACTTTTCGGCGACCAATCGACCCGGCGCCATCGGCAAGTTACGATTGCGTTGGAACATACTTCACTTATCCGCCGTGAGACAAAAATAACCGCATGGCATCGTACAGGGCGCGGATCCCGTTAGACCAATCGCTTCCATCGTCCTCGAAACCGCCAGCGATTTCCCTCGAAGGGTCAAGCAATTGCAATCGAGTATCTAAGTATGGAAAATGAAGTCGCTGGTGTGCACCGACGTGGCATTGACATTCTTTAGCAGAATCGTGTCGTGACTATCGAGCGTAATCAGCGTGTCGCTTCCCTGTTGGGTTTCGGTAGGTAGCGATCCCGCGGTGAGACCGGCGAATTGCCTTACGTCAAGCCGGTCTAACCCAACGATGAAGTCGGTCACTGTGTGTTGCACGGACGGCCCCGAAGAGGTCGGCGCGAAGACGAACTGGTCCGGCCCACCTGCGCCGCTGAGCGTGTCCGATCCAGTTGAAGCAAGAATTACGTCTCTTCCCGATGAGCCCTGCAGCACGGTGTTGGAGCTTGCTCCAGCTCCGTTGAAGACAAAATTGACGGTGTCCGTTGCGCCGAACCCATCAGTTACTGTCAACGTGATCTTGTCGACGAGTGGCGGTGCAGCACCTGGGTTGTAGACAGCGCCGGCCGCGAGGACGCCATTGATCGCTGTCAGGGAGCCGCTGCTGCCGGACGGAGTCACTGCACTTCCCGATCCAGCCTCTTCGGTCGTCGCGCTCAACCTGAAGCTCTCAGCCGACGCGTTCGCGTCGCTGTCCGAGACCTGCACGCCCAATACCGTCATCGTTCCATTGGCATTGTTCACCACGCTGGCCTGGTCAGTGACAATGGCTGGCGCATGGTGATTCCAGATGATCTCCGAGCCGCCCGCACCATCTGACAGGACGGAGAAATCGGAAGCGCTATAGGCCCCGACCAAATCAAAGCCTCCGCCAGCATAGCTGACATGGAGAGAACCTGAAGCGTTGATACTGACGTTCGCAGGAGCTATCCCATTTAGATCAATAGCATCTCCAGAGTCGAAACCAGTGACTGTACCGGTGAAACTGATTGGGCTTCCAAGGACCAGTTTACCAGATTGGCTCGTTGCAAATTGAACATGCGCGTCTGAGGCTGCATCGAGTTGAACTGTTGCACCATAGATGTCGACGACGCCGGCGCCTGTCATTGCGCTGGCAACTTCCAGGCTCCCGGACAGCGCCTCGATGATCCCGGTATTGACGAAGCTCGAGAGCCCAGAAATGAGCGAGGCGCCTACGCTGTCAATCGTGCCCATATTGAATAGAACGCTTACGCCGGAGAAAACGCTTGTTCCGTTGACAGACCAATCCGCCGAAAGTTCGTTGGTGACGGTGGCGTTGTAGGCGTTAATGCCTCCGACCAAATGTCCATAATTGTCGACGACCGCCGTGCCGGCAGACGTGGTCATGGCATTCACTGCTGCCAATGTTCCGACTGAATCAGCATAGTTCGTGACGGCGACGTTTCCTCCATCGTGGCTCACTGCTGAAATGCCGTAGCGCCCGCCAAAAATCAGCGCTCCGGCCTCCGCCGTGATCGTGACCGATCCCGTGCCGTAGTTTTCGCCGCGAACGCCGTCCGTTCCTGCGGCTGCGGAAATAGACCCGTAGGCGTCGATCTGGATGTTGCCGTGAACATTATCATCGGCAACGTTCGCAAGGTTGGGATTGTAGCTTGCCAGAATTCCCGCCGGCGCATCGCCTGCGGCCGTCGGGATAGAGCCAGAAGAAATAGAAGCGTAAGACAAAATAGAGATCACGCTGGTCGAAGGCACGACAAACGATCCGCTGGAAGGCGCCTTATTAATCGCGGCTATGCCGGAGCTTCCGGAATTGATGACATTCCCGACTGCGGTGGAAATGCTGATATTCCCGGAACCGTAATTGTTCGCTGAAATGCCGACCCCGAAGCCGTTGGTGGGGCTGCTTCCGCCGAGCGCCGTGATCGATCCCGCCAGATCATTCACGGTCACGTCGCCAATACCGAAAGTATAGGCGCGAATGCCGTCGCCGGCAGCGGCAACGATGTTGGCGGTATTGTTAACAGTCACATCGCCGTACAAAGTGATCAAGGGGAAGCTGGCAGGGATGGCCGCCCCCCCCAAATAGCCGGCAATGACCCCCGCGGGCGGGTTTCCCGTTCCGGTCAATCCCGTGCCCGAATTGATCGTTCCTGCCGCAGTGACGACAATTGAGCTGTTTGCAGTGGCATCGATCGAGGTCGCTTCATTGGTGGCGTTTATTCCAACACTGCCGGCGTTGATGACATCGCCAGACGAGGTGATGATCGAGATAATTCCGCTACCCTTGGTGAAGGCGAAGATCCCGTAGCTCGTGCCAGAAGTGATTGTCGCTCCGGAATAGACGTTAACGGCGATGTTGCCTGTACTGCCGGCGGCTTCGGCGTGCGCCTCGATACCATACTGTGCGCCGGTCACTGATGTTCCAGACGCATCGTTGACCGTTATATCCCCGTTTCCATAGTGATAGGCATTGATGCCGACGCCCGCATTGGCAACGATGTTTGCATCATTGTTGACAATCACTCTGCCGTTTACGTTCAAGTTTACCGTCGCGTTCGTGCCGCCGAAAAAGCCGGCTGCAATTCCAGATGGCTGCGCGCCGCTATTTGTCAAAATCGACTGGGAATGAATCGAACCCTGGGCGTAAATGGTGATCAGCGCGGCTGCGGACACATCGATTGAGGTTGCGAGATTTGTCGCGCTGATACCACTGCTACCTGATGTTATCACGTCGCCGCTTGCTGTTGTCACGGCAATGTCGCCGGGCCCGTAAACGGAGGCGCTGATTCCGTACGGAGCCTTTCCTGTCGCGGACGTCGCAGATGTCAGCGCCTGGATATTGACGTTGGACCCGAGATTAACGGTGACGCCGCCATTGCCGTAATTGTAAGCGTTGATACCATCACCCGCTGCTGCCGCGATGTTACCGTTGGCGTTGACGAGCACATCGCCCCAAACGTTCGCATTGAACACGCCCGCAAGACCGGGGTTGTAGCCGGCCTGGATTCCCGAAGGCGCGCTACCGGAGTTGTTGTTGTTGACCCCTGAGTTAATGCTCCCTAACGCCACAACGGTAACAGTGCTGGCCGCCGCCGCAGCGATCGCCGTCGCCTGGTTTGATAGGTTGATACCGCTGCTGCCGGAACTTATGACCGAGCCATACCCGGTCGTAACTGTGATCTTGCCAGAGCCGTAGTTAAAGGCGGCGATGCCATACTGCGATGACGTTGTGCCCGGAGTAGTTGTACCCGCCGCCGTCGCTGTAATGCTCGCATTGTTGGACACAGAGATGTTGCCAACGCCGTAGTTGCTCGCGGAAATGCCGACTCCCGCCGCCGCATTGAGCGTGGCGCCGTTCTCGATGCTGATGTCGCCAAACACCGTAGCATTCGGTGGGTTGGGCGGTGTCGACGGCGCAGTCGTTCCTAACAGATAGGACGCCGAAATCGCGTTGATCCCAGCATTGATCGTTCCGGAAGAGGTCGAGATCGAAATCGACCCACTACCAGCCGGCACGGAAGTACCTTGATTCTGGGCGAGGATACCGTTGGTTCCGGCGTTGATCAGTAGTCCGGGCGTCGTCGTTACGTTCATGCCGCCCAAAGTTGAAATCGCTGAAATGCCACTGGACGTTGCGCCGGTAATCGAACCACCAGCAACGATGTAGAGCAGACCGGCACCACCGATGCGCGCCGCAATTCCAGTGATCTGGCCTGACACGCTGCCGTAATTGACGATGTCAGTCGACCCCGATCCGGAGTTCGTTGCGATCGCTGTGCCGGCCGTCGACGTGATGCTCCCCGCATTGATGAGGGCGATATTGGCTCCGGTCGTCGTTAAACTGACTCCCGTTCCGGAAACTGAAATTGACGACGTTTGGTTGATTTGAACCGTCGCATAATCGGCCGAGCTGCTGTCTGTGGAATTTACCGCGAAGCCAACACCGGTGCCGGAGATTGCATCGTTCGCGAGAACATAGAAAGATCCCGAAGAGGGAGCAAACGAGCGCTGCGTGTTAGTGGGAAATAGCGCCGATACTGGTATCATGACGACCTTATCCGAAGACAGCACATTGAAAGCTGTCCCGGATGCGGCGCCAGTAACCTGATATGAGTACGTTTGGGAGTGGGCGCTGTCTGTAACGGTCAATGTCGAGCCGCTGATGCTGGCACTTGATACTGTCACACCACCGAGAAAATCGAGCGTGTCCCCGATCGAAAGTCCCGCAATAGTCCCATTGAAAGCAGAGGGACTATCGAGCGTCAGCAAACCATTGCCATTCACAAAGGTGATGGTCTGCCCGGTCGGCCCGCCCGCAACTGAGCCACCCAGTTCCAGCGCAGCATGATCGCCGATGGTGAACGCACCCTGACCGGAAACGTTGCCGAAGACCAGAGCCGCTCCAAAAGCCAGTACATTTATGGATCCGGTATTATTGACCGCGAGCGGACCCGAGGACGAAAAAATGCTGAGGCCGGACGCGTTGATGGTGCCGGCATTGTTGATCGCGTTCGTGACGCCGCCAAAGTAATTCTGCCCGTTGACGTTCCAGACGCCACCAGCATTGTTGTTGAACGAAGCAGCGCTAATATTGAATGACGCCGCGCTAACGTTCACATTTCCGATGACACCGCCCGAATTGTTGACGGTAGCACCACCAACATTCGTGCTGTTCGGCCCATTGTAGATTCCTATGGCCGTGTTCAACCGGGTCAAGGAGAACTGCGTCGCCGCAATTGTCCCGGAGTTCGCGACCGTTGCGCCTTGGTTGCTCCAGTTATTGACCTGGATGGTCGCATTGCTGAGAGATCCAAGCGCTACCATCACGCCGGAGGTGACCGGCCCTCCGGCATCGTGCAGGTTACTGATCGAGATGACACCACTGCCGCCGGTCGATGGCTGCCCAGTGCCCACGACTATTCCATAGCCGGTTGGGTCCGTTACGGCGCCATGATTGGCGATCGTGACATTGCCACCTCCTTGCGCAAAAATGTTCAGGCCCGCCGAAACTGCATTAATAAGGGACGACTGTTCAAGCGTTGCGGTGATCGCTCCCGTTCCAAAATTGTAGAGACCGACACCGACTCCCGCTGCCGCGTTAATCGTAGCGCCCGTATCGATGACGACGTTCCCGTGCACGAAAGTATTGACCGTCTGGCTACCTCCGGCGTTATAGCCGCTCCAGATACCCCCGGGTTGACCGCCACCCGTGAACATGTTGAAGGCTGAATTGATCGTTCCGAAAGCCGTTACAGATATTTGCCCTGTAATCGGATTCGATAAGGTGCCAACGGCCTGATTGCTTGCGCTGATTCCACTGCCGCCGGAATTGATGATGTCGCCGGTCGACGTCGTGACCGAAATATTTCCGCCATTGCGCTCAGAAGCATCGATCGCGATGATCCCGTACAAGGCTCCGGCCGTGATCGTAGCGTTCGGGCCCACGGTGATAGTTACACTTCCGGAACTGCCGACACCGGAACTCAGCGAATAGGCCGTTATCCCGTATTGCGCACCCCAGACGTTGGTGCTGGCCTCCTCGAGTAATGTAACGGCGCCATTGCCCCAGTTGTAAGCGTTCACGCCGGTGCCAGCGTCAGCGGTCACGTTCGCAAAATTATCGACCGAGACGGTCCCATTGACGTTTGTGTTCGAAACGCCGTTCGAATAATAGCCTGCCGAAACTCCCTGAGGCTGGGATCCGCCCGGAGTAAGATGCGTGCCGGAATGGATGGTCCCGCGCGCGGTTATGCTCGCGGTCGATGCGGCAGCGACACCAATCGCAGTGGCCTGGTTGATCGCCTGAACTCCGATTGAACCGGAATTGACGATGGCGCCAGCTTCCATTGTGATCGAAACTTGACCACTTCCATAAGTCCCTGCGCTGATGCCAAAAACATCGCTTGCCGAGATCGTTGACCCGGCGCGATCGGTGATCGTGACGTTACCACTACCATAAGTGTAGGCACGAATTCCGTCGCCACCAGCGGCCACGATGGAGGCGAAATTATCGATGATCACGTTGCCAAACACAGCTGGATTTACTGTGTTGGTCGTCCCTCCTTTGTAGACAGCCAGAATTCCTGCGGGTCTTGCGCCTGAACCTGTAAGAGTAGTTCCCGATTCGATGGTGCCGTTGGCGGTCACCGAGATCGTACTGGTCGTGGCGCCATTGAGTTGCGATATCGAGGCCGCCTGATTGTAAGCAAGAATGCCTGCGCTGCCGGACCTGACACTGCTATTCGCAGCAGCCGTCACTGAAACGCTTCCCGAGGAAGCCGAGAACGCTTCAATGCCATATTGTTTTGAGCCAGTGATGCTCGCGCCACTGGCGGTCGACACGCTTACATTGCCACTGCCAAACGTGAAAGCCTTCACGCCATCATACACGCCCGAAATGGGCGGTGATGCTGGTACAGCGACAGCAACATTGCTGCTGTTGGTGGGATTGAGATTGCCAGCAACAACGCCGCTTGAGCTCTCACCGTTCACAGCTTGACTGACGACACTGCCGGTATTGCCGGCGGCGTCGATGATCCGCGCCTGGTAGGTGTAGTGGAGTGGATGTGCCGCGGCATCCACCAGGCTCCAGCTGGTCAGGGTATTTTGTAGGACGTCGATCCAGGTCGCACCGCCGTCACTGCTAATCTGGATTTTCTCTCCGACAGCAAGCACACCGTTCGTACCCGACACCGTCAGCGAGGCCGAACCTCCCGAGTTTGCAATAGCCGTGATCGCCAACGCCTCAGTTGGGCCGGTAGTATCAATCGTAAAGCTCAGCGCCGACGTCAACGAAGTGTTACCAGCCGCGTCACTAAACTGAGCCGCGACCTGCTTATTGCCGTCGGCCCCGAGGTCGCCGGCCGCCACGGTAAGAGTGATCGAGCCGGCCAGAACATCGGCGGAAGTGATGACATGTGCTACAGGATGCAATAATGCCGAGCCGTTCAGCAGAAACAGAACTGTATCGCCAATTGCAACCGTCGAATCGAGCGATATCGCAAAGCTTGGCGCGATGTGGGAGGTGACGTTATCGGTATTCGATTGCCCAGTGTCAGAGGCCGCCACGAGGTCCGGCGTCCCGCCAGTCGGCACAATCGTATCGACCGTCAGCGTGGTCGAGGTTGAGGCCGTGTTGGCTGCCGCATCGGTCACGATCGCCGTGACGGCCAGCGGACCCTGGCCGGCGGGCGTGATCGACGTGGTCCAGTGACCGGTCGCATCGACCGTCACCGCCGCACCATTGACGGTCAGGCTCGAACCGATCTCCGCCGTGCCGCTGATCTGGACCCCGCCGGCAGCTTCCGCGGCGTTGATCAGGTTATCTCCGCCCTCGATCGTCGTGATCGCGACTGCAGGCGCAACGGTATCAACCGTCAGCGTGGTCGAGGTTGAGGCCGTGTTGCCTGCCGCATCGGTCGCGATCGCCGTGACGGCCAGCGGACCCTGGCCGGCAGGCGTGATCGACGTGGTCCAGTGACCGGTCGCATCGACCGTCACCGCCGCACCATTGACGGTCAGGCTCGAACCGAT
>NZ_JBVVPS010000030.1:97621-97876 GCF_055811355.1 Bradyrhizobium sp. WSM4873
CTCCGCCGTGCCGCTGATCTGGACCCCGCCGGCCGCCTCCGCGGCGTTGATCAGGTTATCTCCGCCCTCGATCGTCGTGATCGCGACCGCTGGCGCAACGGTATCAACCGTCAGCGTCGTCGCGGTCGAGGCCGTGTTGCCGGCCGCATCGGTGGCTATCGCCGTCACGACCAGGGCCCCCTGGCCGGCAGGCGTGATCGACGTGGTCCAGTGACCGGTCGCATCGACCGTCACCGCCGCACCGTTGACGGTCAG
>NZ_JBVVPS010000031.1:0-89655 GCF_055811355.1 Bradyrhizobium sp. WSM4873
GGCAAAGCCGAGGACAATCGTCCAGACGGTTCTTGCCCGAATGCTCGCATGCGCCGAGGTGATGCCCGGCTCAGCCTTCATGATGCCGCTTCCGAGCGCAGAGCTGTAAATTGAAGGCGCAGGACCGATAGGACGTGAGCTGGATGGATGTAGATTCATCGAAGGATGCCCTCTGCAAGCAGCCGAAAGCACGGTTTGAGATTGCAACGTGATCTTATTAACGCTAAATCGTCGCTCGAGAAGTCTACGCACGGCAGGATAGTTAGCAACCTGCCAACCCAGGTAGGTGCTTTGGCATGCCTTCTAGCCAATGTCTCCGCCCTAAGGATTACCCGCAGCCCCGCGGGAACTAGACCGGCTGATGATCGAGCGTGGCAAGCCCAGCGTGGTGGTCAGCGACAACGGCAGCGAGCTCACCAGCAACGCCATTCTCGCATGGGCCGAGCTGTTGAGGCGACCTCGTTCATTCGGCTGGTCACGCCTCGGCCCTCCCCCTGCAAACCTTGAGGCGCCCGGCCCGGACATCATCGTGAGGCGCTGCGCGATCTCGGAGAGGACCGTGACCCAGGAAAACATGAACCAGCCCGAGCGACCCAATGCCTGGCCGGCAAACTACAATCACCCGCGCCGCAACCCTGACCAGTGCCGCCCGCGCGAGCGCTACGGTCGTGCCGTCCAACTGGCATCCAAACGGGCGCGGCGAAAAAGCGGGCCTCCGAGCGCGATGATCCGGCTTCTTCTGCCGTCGGAATAAGCACCTCCGGCGGAACATGCCTCCAAATCCTGTTTTCCAGCGCGCCGCGCTTCGAACCGGATGATGCATCGTGTTTGAGCGAAACCAAGGCCGCGTAGTGCAGCTCGATAAAATCGGCCATGACGGCTCCGCGAAGCTCCTGCTCGATCTGGATGCGCCGCTCCTCATGCATGTCCATCTCTGGTGTGAGACAGTATGAAGCGCTGGGCTGATCTGCAAGGCCGCAACCTAACGCGACGTTCGGTTCGAACATTTCTCTAGGCGCGACTGTTGCGAGGCGATTGCAGCAATTCGCGCGGTCGTTGTTAAGATGCAGAGGCTTGGAATCAACAGATGAGAGTAGAGCGCCGGGGGGTGAGATGGATTTGGGATCTGGCGACAAGATGAACGACCTCATGGAAAAATTGAACAAGCTCCGCGCCGATGCTGCGGATTTGGCCGTTATGAGCAGCCGAGCAAGCGACCGCAAAAGCACGACCTCTTCCGACGCTTGGCAGATGAGCTCGCAACAGAGGCTCTTGTGCTTGAACAGGTCGTGAAGCGGCAAAGCACACGCTCAGCTCCGGTCCACATGGACAACGTGGTGCCTCTCACTGAAGGTCCTGAGCGGAACTGACCGCTTTTCCGAGCTGTGCGGATCCTGGAAATGGGCAATCCTCAGCGTCGCATTGTTGGTCGTAGTGGCCGCGGATACCTCAACATGCCACGTTCAACCCACCATAGCTGCTTGCCGATATCAGCACACATGCGCAGTCGATGACCGCGAAGGACAGCACTTCAAAGCACTGACGCGGAGTCTCCTCGCGTATGGAACGCCTCGGCCCAACGTCCTTGACACGTCAGCAACTTAGAGGTGCATTTGTTTTGAGGCAGCCGCAGTCCTCGATCCTTCTAAAAAAGAACCCTGTTACCTTCAACGTGTCACGGCTGAAGAAGAAACTCTCGAAAGCACTTATGCGTGCAGCGCCGAAAAGAACCGGCTGATCTTGCCGGTGGTGCATGACGTGAAATATGAAATCACTGATTTGCAACAGCGAGTGTCCGCGCTCGCTCAGACTTGCCCTTACACCTTCCTACCTCAGTGACGACTTAAAACGGGTATGATAAACCGGATCAAGCCGCTCAGAAAGTTTGCTAGTGGCTGCCTGGTCTAAACTTCGGTTGCATGATGCCCAGGACCGGTCGTTCAACCCACTCGGGCGGTTAAGCTGCTTAGGACAACACCCGCCGCGCCTCAGGTCGTTGACTGAGGCCACAAGGCGCTTCGGCAGTTTGGGGGTCTTTCCGCCGACACCACCGACGCATGCCGAGCGATCTCAGCAACGGAGGCGTCGACCACGATTGCGTGGCGCCGCTAGCGTAATCGTAGTCGGGATCGCTGGCGACATCCCGAGCGACACCGGGCGCCCCATTGGACCGCTAAATTCAGCAGAGCGATCTGCGCTCCCGTGTCGTGCGCCTGTGTCTCTCTATTGTGGAAAATCGGGAAGTAGTAGCGTCGCATAGTCGGAGCCCTCGTCCTTTGGTCGCGAGCATGCCCGCCCACATCTCGGCGGTTCCTCACCTGTCAAAAACGACAGGGTCCGTGCGACAGTGGCGCTAGCAGACGGGCTCGCGGTTGCCGCCCCTCGCGGCAATACCTCTCGCGTTCGAGCACATTCTGAGGCAGCAAGCCTTACGTATTGAAATCCGATAGCTACTGACGTGCCCCCGCCAAATTAGGCCAGTTTGAACTGGAATTTTCCACTTATGATCCCCTGATGGGGAGAGGAGAATTCCATGAAGGCATCGAAGTTTTCAGAGGCGCAGATTGCATTCGTGCTGAAGCAGGCTGAAGACGGCTCGGCGGTGGCCGAGGTCTGCCGCAAGGCCGGGATCAGCGAGGCAACCTTCTACAACTGGTGGAAGAAGTATGCAGGCTTGATGCCCTCGGAGATGAAGCGGCTGCGTCAGGTTGAGGAAGAGAACGGGAAGCTGAAGCGGATTGTCGCCGACCTGTCGAAGTCGCGCGTCTCCGGCCCCTTGCCGTTCATCATCTTGAGTTGATAGCGGCCGGTCGGCGCCTTGCCGACCGTGAGGATCCGACGTTGTCTTTAGCCGAACAAGCGTGAGGTCCGTGCAATGTCGGCTATTGGAGGGATTGTGTTGCAAAACTCGTTTCTGACTTGGGGGCGAGCTTGGCTTTGGAGTTTCGGCGGTTTTTTTGGTACGGGGTGTCGGCGGTTTCCGTTTTGCTGGTGGATTTCAGCACGCGACTGCCAGTTGTGGCGGGGGACGGCAGATTAGCTTGGCCAGCCGCCTCAGGTTCTGCGCGGTGGCTGTGAGCAGCACTTCGTCCCTGACGCCATTCAGGCCCCGCAGCCGAAGCCGGTCGAGCCTGAGAATGCGTTTCATATGAGCAAACCGCATCTCGACCTTTTTGCGCTCGCGGTGCGATTGCTCGAAGGCTTCCGTATTGGCCAGCGCACGGACATGATCGCGCACATCTTCGTTGACGTCACGCGTAATTTTGCGCACGACCGCCGTCGTGCATTTGGGCTTCAAGGCGTAGCCAGAGCAATCGCTCTTGCTGGCCCTGTAGTAAACGATGTGACCTTGATCGATATTGCCGGTGCTGGTCAGTTCCGCGCCACCCGGGCAAACATAGACATTGCGCTTTTTGTCGAAGACGAAGTCCGCTCGGCTAAAGGTGCCATCGGGGCGTGCCGACTTGTCCCACACCGGAACGTGCGGCGTGATCTTGCGATCCACTAACCATTTGAGCAATCTGACCGCGCCGTAAGCCGTGTCGCCTGCCAATCTCTTGGGGCGCAGATCGAAGCGACTCTCAACACGGTCCACCATGATCTGGGTGACAGCAATCTCAACCCGCGCGTGCCTACCGCATCGAGGATGATCCCGGCCTTGTTGTCGATCAGATAGTTCGCATCATAAGCAAAGAATGGATCCACGCCCGGCCTCGTAACCCATGTTGCTTGCGGATCGGTGAGCGAGACTTCCTTGGGAGGCTTGCGGCGACGGCTGCGTTCACTTGAACCGCCGCCGTCTTCATCGCCGTCGGTGGCATCAAGCGCTGCGATGTACTCGCGCACGGCATGGGATGCTTCCTCCGCCTTTGGCCAGGTAATAGGCTGGTCGCCGGGAAGTCGCCTAGTCTTGTTCACATCAGCCTTGATCAGGCTCGCATCGACTGAGAACGCTTCGCCTCCGACCAGCCCCGCCGAAATACACAGCGCCACTACACGTTCAAAAACCCGGCGTAAGGCATCGCTCTCACGGAAGCGTTCGCGCCGCGCCCGGCAAAACACCGAGTGATCAGGGATAGGATCCTCGATGCCGAGCTTGCAAAACCATCTATAAGCCAGATTGACCTGGACCTCGGCGCAGAGCCGACGCTCGGAACGAAGTGCAAATACGTAGCCCAAGACCAGCATCCGGATCATGAGCACCGGATCAATCGAAGGCCGGCCAGTGTGGGAGTAGAATGGAGCGAGCTCGTTGTGCACCCAACTCAGGTCCAGAAAACCGTCGATTTGCCGTACCAGGTGATCAACCAGCACCACTTTGTCGAGATCAAAGGAGTAAAAGAAGTGGCCCTGACCGCTCTCCTGCCGACCTAACATCCGCTGCTCCCGCAAATGCCGCCTCAAACCAACGGAATCACAGTTCGCGAGTCGTCTCAACCGGCGTTTTGCAACACAACCGGAGGCAGACCGGACACGGAGCCGGGCTTGCGTCGGCCGCGCTTAGTCACTCCGGCTCTGACTTGCCAGCCAATTCGCGTGCAGCCAAGCTAAGCTCCAGCTCCCTGAGCTGCTCCACCGAGTGCTCTACGATCTCATCGTAGTCAGATGGCGCCAGTGAATGCACGCCGCGCAACGCCAGTTGTTTTTGAAGGATCGTCCACGCCGCGCGCCAAATAACCCATTACGGAGTCGCGCCGCGATCTGGCGAGCCTTCCGGCGGCCATGCTTGCCCGACTTGAGTAACGTCGCGACGCGCTCACTTGCGCCGCCATGGCACCGAGCATGATCATCCTGATGCCGACGTTATCCGGTTACGGCCCGGTGCAGCACGTCCGGGTTAGCCTGGCTCTGGTGCCGGCGCTGGTCGACGGAGAAAAATACCTGATATACGACTACGTCCCGCCACCCGAAGTCCGCGACCTGCGCCGGCTGCGACGGGAGAAGGCACCGCGCGCGCAGCACGCACCCTGGTCCGGTGGACTCTGAAATGCGACAGCCGCTGAAGCGCGCCGGAAGAAGACGATCTGACCCATCAGACACAAACGCACAACGCCCCCCGGTCGAGTATGTTGACCGGGGGGCGATTGGCTTACGCACTGGCCCGAACAGCAGGAAATTCCCAGGCGAAGAGGTACGGCGGTGATGGCGCGAGAGTTTCAAAAAAGAGCCGGCTGATCGGGACCGCGCACTCTCCACAGCGAGTAGCTCGGCCTCAAGCTCCGGTAACGCTACAAGCGCCAGCAACGGCGGCGGCACGTCATTGAGCCGGCCGACACCCGCGCCGAGGCTGAGTTGGCCGAACACCTCGACAAACTGTTCTGCTCGATGAGCCAGGTCAGCAAGCCCCCCTCACTGCAAATCGCGGTAGAGTGCGATCCCGATCATAAGCAGCGAGACAGTTGCAAGCACCAACGGGCAGATAAGCGGCAGCTTCTCCAGCACAGCGATAACGGCTGGCCGTCCAATAACAGTTCTCTTCACCCGCGCGAAGCGCCAGCCTGCGACACCCATTCGGACAACTCCGTTTGGCCCCCAGCAGCGGCAGTCTGACTACTATCAGCGCGAAAGCCCCCGCCTGGCTATAACCGGTTGGCCGGAACCTGAGTGAGGGTAAAGAAAGCCTTTAAACTTAATCTAACGCTCGCCGCATCATGATCACGGCTATGTTTGGCCCAAGTTCACAAACTTTTGGCCTGAATTCGCAGGATACAAAGCGCCCTTTCTATTAAGGCCCTCCCGTTGACCCAACGACCGGGTGCAACTCGACCTGGGATGACTAATGCGCGTCTTTTTTAGTTGCTTGTTTTGCGGGGCGCTTCCCAGCGCTATCCAGGTAGAGCGGCCGGTCGTAGGCAACGGCCGTTTCGAGTGCAAGGAATGCAAGCAACACTCCGTCGATGGTGGAGCGGGTACGACTTTACAGATTGGAAGGGGCCGCTCGACCAGCCTTTGGCGTCGCGCGACGTTTAGGTCGGGATACGATCCGGGTCGTGCCGGATTGCCGCGAGTCACCGGCTCCGCTTCAAATGGGCACATGCCAAACCTCACCCGCCGGCGCTACCCCAAACCCCTACTATCCGGGACTCAATCTGGGAGAGAGGAGACGGCGCAAGCAAGCGTTTCTGGCTGCTCACCCTGTTTGCTGCTTTTGTGGCGGTGATACTCCGAGCCAAACGGAGGACCACGTTCCGGCGCGGGGTATCTTCGACGCCAGGCAGTGGCCGGTGGGTTACAGCTTTCCGGCGTGCGGACCCTGTAACGGATCGACGCGTCACGACGAAACAATCATGGGGATGCTCGCGCGCATCGTGCATTTCGACGACACTACGAACGAACTACAAAACCATGAAATGCGGCGTGCGATGGCGGCTGTGCACCCATGCCTTCCCTGAAGCATACAGATCGACGCGCCTGTCGGCGAATGAAGTTCGGGCGTTTTTGAAGAGCATCGTCGCTCCTGATTCGCAGGCACCAGCGTGCCCGCTGTCAGGCAGAAACTCCACTTATCGACCTGTTCAAACTTGCGGAGCCGGCTCTCAGGTCCACGGTCCGATAGGCTGATACAGAGGCGATCGGGCCCGGCGCGTGAGAAAGTTGAACAGACCAAGAGCTTGTGCGCAGTGCCCCTCATTTTTGGCGGGTGGACTATTCCGTCTCGATTGCCCTACATGGCTGCGCTCGCCAGCAATTTGCTCCGGAGTTTCTAAACGATGTCTGCGGATCGGCCGGCCGCGCGACTTGCAACGCGTCTAGCATTTTTTGCCGCTGGTTTTGGTATGGCGCCCTGGGGCCGCTGGTGCCGTTCGTGAAGGAGCGATTGGCGGTCGATGAGGGCGTTCTCGGCTTTCTGCTGCTATTCCTGGGTTTTGGCTCGGTCGTTGCGGTGCTTTTGATCGGCTTGTCGAGTGCGCGCTACGGCAGTAAAGCTATCATTCTGATCGGTGGGTTCGGCCTTGCACTCATCTTTCCTTGGCTCGTGATTGCCGGTACGCCTTGGGCGCTCGGGGCTACGCTGGTCGCATTCAGCGCCTCGCTCGGCCCGATCGATGTCGCTGCGAATGTCCGCGCGGTGGAGGTAGACGTGCAGCCAAGCGCCCGCTGATGTCCGGTTTTCACGCGCAATTCAGCATCGGCGGCATTGCCCGGCTCCGCCACGACGACTATTGCTTTGGTCGAATGTTGGTGCTTTCGCATCAACCCTAATCTTTGCGAGTTTCATGGCGAGCGTTTTGCGCAGATAACCTCAACCTGGGAACGCCAATTGGCCAGCTGTCCTTCAGTTCGCTGTGACCAGTGGGCGGCTTCTGCCGGTGTATGGCTTGGCTTGGGGACGTAGTCCGTGAATGCTTGGATTGCCGCTACAACTTCGGCCCCAGGACGGGCGTTACTCCTATGAGCGGAGCCAGCTCGAACAGTTGCAGGCCGAGTCTTTTAATATGACAGGCACGCGGGGATGCGGCAATCACCGGTGCCGGTAGGTGCTCTCTAATTCTTCTCAGAATACATATTGGGAGCACCTTGAGAATTCCAGCCTCTCGGGAGCAAAGGTGGCCAGCCTCAGTCTTCGAGGACGGGCTGGCCACTATCGCTTGCGGCGCCACCTGGCAGGCCCAACGGAATGCACACGTTCGAGCGACATATCACCTCACTGCGGTCGCAGGCGCTTGCGGTGCTTGCAGCCAATCAGGCCCGGGCGGCCGATCAGTCTTTGAGCCTGGCAGATCGACAAGTCGCGACGTTTAATGCTGAGGAGGCCCAGGCGGTACTAGACATCCTCCATTGCGTGAAGCTCGACCCCGGGCCTGAGGAGGCACGGAAGATCGCAGCGCGCATACGCGCGCTTCTAGAGTACCCACGGAGGAGCCAACCGATTCGAGTGGCTTGCCTGTAGGGTTTGCTTGGAACACGACGCGACCGTTTCTTGCGTTTGAGGATTCATTGCAGTCCCATTTTCAGGCGTGAACGGAGCACATTCCGAAGCGGGCGCTCGGCAACCGCGATAGCTTGATGAGGGCCGTCATCATTGACGCCAACGTGACCTGCCACTGAATTTTCGGTCAGCGGCAGTCAGAGTTTCGGGGTTTTTGTACGCCAAGTGGCGCGGGTTGAGCAACGGACGATCGGCGGAGCTGGTCGAGGTTGCGCAGCCGATGGTCCGTTGCGGTGAGGTGAGCGGCGTAGGCCGCGGAGGTCAAGTATATCAGCGACGAGTGGGGAGGCTGGCGATTGTAGTCGGCGACCCAATTGGCAATCTTGGTGCGGGCGTCGGCGAGATCGAAGAACAGAGGCTCGTTGAGCAACTCGTCACGCATCCGCCCGGCGAACGTTTCAGCGAAGCCGTTCTGCATCAGCTTTCGGGGAGTAACGAAGTGCCAGTGGATGGCCGCGTCCTTGCTCCAAGCAAGCATGGCGTTGCAGGTGAACTCGGTGCCATCGGACACGATCATTCGGGCTTGCGGCATCGCTCGACGATTGCTGAGTTAGCAGGCCACGCGCCGCCCCGAGATCGACGTGTCCGGAATGGCGCCCAGGCATTCCTTGGGGACGTCGCCGACGATGTTGAGGATGCGGAAGGGCCGACACTCAAAACCTTCAGAGGATCCCTTCGGCCGGAACCATCGCGCGCCTCATGGCAATCGGGCGGGACCTGCTCACGAAAGCGGAGACCGTTCCGCTCGCGGCGAGCGAATCTGGCATGCCAACGTTGGTTGAGGCACGCGAGATCATTGCCGAATTCTACCTGATGATCCGCCGCAAGATCGAGGCGGGTCTCATGACGTGCATCGAGCGCTTGTTCGCGATCAAGGTATGAAGGTGATCGGCAGCCCGATGCGCAACTGCGTTGTACTCACGGTGTTTGCGCTGTAACTTTGGGTTCGCGCCGCTGTAGCGTCTGAGGTTTGGTTCGTTTGGGAGGCACTAACTTCTTCCTCTCTAGAAGCGCGCGTATGCGCCCAGCGATCTTCCGTGCCTCCTCATGCCGGGGGGAGTCGAGTTTCACGCAATTGAGGATGCCTAGCACGTCCTGAGGGTCCTCGGCATCGAACGTCGCGACGTGGCGATCTGCCAAACTCAAGTCTGATCGGCCGCCGGGGCCTGATTGGCTGCAAGCACCGCAAGCCCCTGCCGCCGCCGTGAGGTAATGTGCCGCTCACACGTGTGCATCCGTTGGCCCGCGCGGTTAACCTGGTGGGTACGGGTCGCGCCCATATACCCACTCGCTTCTGAATCTTTTGTCGTAGCCTTGGACTAGAACCTGCGCGTCGTTTCCTGCCTGCCCATGTTTGTGGGCAATTTCTACCGCGACACTGATGGCCTCTTGCTCAGTGGCATATGGGGCGGAGTACACGTCCTTGAGCGAGACCGCCCATTGGCCCTGGTAGCGCGTGACGAAGTATTGAACACCGGTCATTGGCATAACCTCTGGCGAGCACCGCCCAATTGGATCGCCCAAGGTTGAAGTTAGCGGCCAGTGACCCGGCGCAAAAATCAGAGAGAAGCGCTGTCCCTACCACGCGCCGCTAACTTCGACGCTCTCAGCCTCAGCGGCGGAAGAAGCTGACGCTGGGATACATCCATCAGGAAACGGCCTAGGACAACTACCAGAATCGGTCGGCCCCACGTCGTCGACCAGTCTCTAAGCTGGTCCAATGGCTTTGCAGAGGCGAGAGGCATCACCATGGCAAAACGAGTGCGCCTTCGTTGCATAAACAAGACTGACAGACCTAACGCACATGAGAGGATCAAATATGTCGGCGGCCCTGAATTCAGGCGGAACGCGATGGAGGCTATCCGTCGCGAAGGCTACGTTTGACGTAAGGCTTCACGTAAGCTGGCGGCATCATGCGGACAGAGTGGCCCAGCGCCGCTATCTCGCGCGCCAGTGATGGCCACTCGCACAGTCCTCCATACCTACCAAGCTATCTGGGAGGCTCCGAAAGAAGGGTAGAACCTGCGATCTCCGCAATGTGCGACGAACCGGCTCTCCCGTTTTCGGGGGTGCCGTGAACTTGAAAGATCGACTTGGCCAAATCCAAATCCACTGTGATAATTTTCTCATGGAACGGTCCTT
This sequence comes from Bradyrhizobium sp. WSM4873, assembly GCF_055811355.1. Lineage (NCBI taxonomy): Bacteria > Pseudomonadati > Pseudomonadota > Alphaproteobacteria > Hyphomicrobiales > Nitrobacteraceae > Bradyrhizobium > Bradyrhizobium sp. WSM4873. The sequence goes on from NZ_JBVVPS010000031.1 coordinate 10,073, forward strand.
CCTTTGTGGCGCCTCTCCTATGTGACCACGTTAGGCACTTTTGATGCCGGTTCGAAGGGCCGTCCCACACCATCACTTTTGATGAAGTTCAAGCGTCGGCTCGCGTTGGTTTCACAAAGGAATCAATATGATGCAGCGAGCCCTACGTCCGTCGGCCGTGGTCCCTCGCGGATTTGACGTGGAAAGCGCCTTTTGTGATGGCGCGACGACCGTGATCACCGTGCGCGCCACGAGTGGGACGAGTCTCTGTCCCAGCTGCGGGAGCAAGCGAGTCTGCGGCAGCGTGGGCCGGGCTACGTCTCAAGGTAAGTCGATTCTGCCGCGTCAATCTTCGCTTTATCACCGCGGGAATAGATTGGATGTTGTTAGGTCGGACCTGGAAGCATCCTTCCGATCTCCGATTGGCATCTGTTAACGCATCGAGAGGACAATTCGACCTACAATAAAGTCGCCTTGGGAGGTTTCTCTAACTCAGCACGGCGTTTTTCAGCATCCTTTTTCCGCTTGTTGGCGTCAACACGGTATTGGTCAATTGCATCGAGATCACTTTTCATCTCGGCTGGTGTCGGAACGAGGATCGCCTTGCCGGCCGCCATGTCATGTCCTGAGCGTTCCGAGACGCGCTTCATCGCCCAGTAGACTTGCTTATGATCGTCATCTTCGACAACGACCATGCGCAAGCTCTGTGTTTTGACCTCGCTGTTGAGTCGTTCAACGACCTTTCCTAACAGGACCTCCTCAACGAATCGCTCCCAAGTTTCCCTGAGATCGGTGTAGAAGTCCTTTGCAAGCCGCCGCCATGTGTCTGTCGTGAAATCCGCAACGCCATCAAAGCCCTTCAGCCGCACCTTGAGCGTCTCAATGCGTTTCGTCACCGACTGAGCAATCCATGGTTCATCGCTTTCGCTGATCAAACCAAAGCCAGCAGATTCCGATTTATTGATGTAGTTTCGGACCAAAGGGACCGCTGGAGTGGCCTGCGCGGCCGCGTCAACCACCTCATTGAAGAACAGAAGATTATGCGTGAAGATGATGACTTGGCGTCCCGCGGCCGCTTCTTTCACAAGTCTCGCGGCCACCCGCCTGATGCGAACGTGATCGAGAGACGATACCGGATCGTCGATGATCATACCTTGGCGCGATGTGTCTCCGCCGACCTCTGCCAGAAAACAGGCTAGTGCAAGCGCGCGCTGCTCACCTTCGCTCAGAACCTTGCTGTTCGGGGTGGCTTTGGCCGCGTCGAGCCCAACCTCGAAATAGCTTTGCCCATCCTGGCTTCGATCATTGACGGCAAACGGAATGTGCGTCAGCGCCAAAGCCTCAATCTCGGCAACGATGCGTTTCTCGAGATTCTCCATGACGAGGCTGCGTCGCAGCGATGTCATCTGCCGGGAGACTGAACCAGTCTCGACGACATCGCAGCATGTGAGAAGCTTGCGGCGCTCTTTCAAATCCGTCAGACGCGCTAGAACCACGGCGAGATCGTCAGAAAATTTCTTGCGATCCTTGAGCGCGTCGCGTCGCGCCCGATCCACAGCGCGATTGCCATCGTTGGCCGCGGCCTTGTCATCTGCCAGCGCCTCAGCCTCCAGCGTTTCCACCTCCGTCTGAATATTCGTCGCGATAGAGGCGGTAAGCGAATGGAGCGCGGCAAAGTCGGCCATCGCTGCAACATCGACAATCGCATCTCGCCTCTTGCCGGCAGCCGCGAAATAAGCCGCAATGAGTGGTACCATCTCCCTGCGCTTGGCCGCCAGATCGCCAAATTCGCCTAGCGCGGCGTCGCCGCGATTGCTTTCCAAAACAAGGCGGTCGTCTATGCCATCCTGTTTAGGGCCGCCGCCGAGGCGATGACCGCCGCTTGCTGCCAATCCGCGCCGGCTCGGCGCGGAGATCGGCGGCGTCGCGGTCCTGCACACCTGGGGACAATCGCTAACGCATCATCCCCACGTTCACTGTGTCGTGCCGGGCGGCGGCCCGTCACCTGATGGAACACGCTGGATCGCCAGCCGACCGAACTTCTTCCTGGCCGTCAAACCGCTGTCCCGGCTCTTTCGCTGTCTTTTTCTCAAACGCCTGATCGGGGCCTTCCACGCCGGCGCCTTGCGCTTCTTCGGCGATCTTGCTTCTCTTGCCGAACTCGACACTTTCGCTGGTCGCATCAAAGCCATGCAGCGCGTCAACTGGGTTGCTTACGCCAAGCGGCCCTTCGGCGGACCCGCACAGGTGCTGGCCTATCTCGGCCGCTACACCCATCGCGTCGCGGTTCGCCAACAGCCGGCTCGTCGCACCCGACAACGATCATGTTGCCTTCACATGGAAGGATTACCGCCGGGACGGCGCGACAAAGATCATGAAGCTCAAGCCCGACGAGTTCATTCGCCGCTTCCTGCTTCATGCGCTGCCCGACGGTTTCCATCGCATCCGCCACTTCGGCTTCATGGCCAACCAATCGCGCTGCCAAGCTCGCCCTTTGCCGCGAACTTCTCGATCATGAGACAGCCCCACACGACAGCCAGCCGCCGCCTGTGGATTCGGAAGCTCAAACCTGGGCCGAAGTTCCTGCCTGTCCGGATTGTGGTGGCGTCATGCGCATCATTGAGCGCTTTCGACACAGCTTCAGACGCTCCATCCCTCGAACATCACCGTTCCGATGCGACACATCGTGAGCCAAGTCATGCCGTGCACGACGATCATCATTCGTCATTTCGCTCCCAGCGTCTCGATCATCGCGGACGATGTCGACTCCGTGCTTTCACACTGCGCGACAACAACCGTCCGATGCAGCAAAATGCCTATCGCGATCTCCAGTGAAGCGCGTCTGATCTCAATTCTTCCCCGATGCGCACATCTCGTGTCTCTGCCTCACGCGCCGAGCCAGCAGATCGGGCCTTCCGATCTCGAACGTGCTGCATGCTCTGGTCCTCGTCTTCGGCCAGAACGAACTTCAAACTGGATTAAGCCCGAGGGGCAGGGTCAACACCCACGCCTTCTCGGCGGTGCGAAATCCATGCACCAGATTCGTGTGGGCGTCGGCGGCGCCACTACAACGATCGCGTGGTTGCCCCCCAGCGCATCCAGTACGAGGGCAACCTATGGCGTGAGGACACCACGCGGCAATCCTCAGCGGGCGGCAATCCTCAGATGGGCTGTGACGGGCGTCTCTTGGAGACTCGTACGACTCTCACGGCTACTCGCCGTTCCCAGCCGGTGGTCGGCCGCAGTCGATTCTTCTGGCGCGATTTGGCGGATTGTTAGCAAAGTTGCGCGACTCTCCGACCGCCTACATCTGTTCGTCGGAGCCGTGGCCTCTCGCGAGATCCCGTGTCCGTTGCATCGTGCGGGAAAAATATTCGTCGCGCTCGCGGCGCACGCGCTCTTGATGCGCTCTGAAATTCGCAACTCGTTTGCTGATGTGCTCTCGCTCGGAGGTGTCCCAGCTCAACCGCGGGGGAGAATCGGGTGGGGAAGCTTTTGCGATTGGCGCGATGGGTGCTATCAGCTTTGGAATAGGCGCTACGCTCCGTGCGCGTTCTAGGAGTGCCGCGGATTGTTGAACCAGCGCCTCCAGTTCCTTCTTCCAGTTCATCTTCCATGTTCTCCGAACAGTCATGGGAGCATGCTAATTTGGTGCGGTACGCTCGTCCAGCTACCCCTTTTGGTAGTTGCGAGGCCGCTGCTTGTCCGCAAAATAGTGGCCGATGAGCCATTTGGGCCGATGAAATTCGCGGCTTCCCTGCTAGGAGAACCCACCCACGTGACCTTCGTCGCCCAAGTGACGCAACAGGATGGAAGATCAGAACGATGCGACCTGGGTCAAACCCGTCGGCTGTGCCTGGTCTCTGGCATGAAAGCATGATCGCCCAGGCTCGCCATACTCGAACTCCTCAAGCGAACTACGCTGACGCCGAAGCAGCGGAGATTGTGCGTCAGTGCGCGAATCGTTGCCGCCCGAATGGTCCGACCAGAACTACTCTACAGTATTGCTCAAATGGGAGACGGGAGTGGCGAGCGGTGTTGTGAAATGCGACGAAGGGTTTCGGCTTTCATTCAGCCGGATGGGAGCGGCTGCGGGAAGGGCAGGCAGTCTCTTACGAGCTTAAAGTCGACCCGAGGCGTGGTAAAAGCAGTGCGGAAAATCTGCGTGTCTGATTTCATGTCGTAGGCGTCTGGCCTCAGCCCCCCGCCCAAGTCTGGCGCTTACCTCGGAACGACCCCAGCCGCTTTAAGCACTGGGGTCGTTTCATTTCTCGCCAATTTTCGACGTTTCGCGGGTCCGAATACAAGAGAACGTAGCTAGCGATGCTCGCTAGCGCATCGCCTCTTTGTCCCGTTTGGTAGACGGGTAACAGTCAGTCCGCCCGCTCGTCATAGCGCGATTTGAAGGCGCTCGCGAGCGGCTTATTGGTCGGAAGGTCATCCTCGCCGATCATCCTGGACTGGAGGTGGTGGCGCCGGCGCTGATCAAACCCGATACCGTGCTGCGGCGCGAGTTCAACAGTGTGGACCAACGAAGGGATGGGAAGCGAAGCAAGGACTCTCGAGTCGAGAGGGCTACGATATCAGGCTATTGCTGCGCGTCTCCCTTCGCCGGACGTTGGATCCGGTCAAGGTCGCCAGCCTCGAGGGCTCACAACCAGGCAATTCGTAGATTCTGGGCAGGCTCGTCAACGCACTCCATCAGGAGTCTTCGGGGATCTCGGGGAGCACGACGCCGCACCTGCGGCCGCGTTTGTGCATGCGCTCGCCGCGCTCTTCTCAGCCACACGCCTGGCGCGTACGCTGAAGCTGCAACCGCGTAGTCGCCCTTCAAGTGCTGGATGATCCTCGCCGAGAAATGATAGCTCGTCACGCAGCGGCGATGATCGTTTACCTCACATCAATAATTGTCGGGGCAGGGCTGGATTGAATTTACCTTAATTGGGCGGGGCCAACTTTGGTTGAGTGCTCGTCCGGTCGCCACGCCATTATGGGATCGCTCTCCGACCTAGAGCCTCTCGTCCTGGAGGTTGGCAATCCTCTTGGCGCAGCGAACCGGCTAGAACTGAAAATCAAATTTTGAGATGCACGAAGGCAATGCCGAACTCACCTATCGGAATTCCTAGGGGATTTTTTCTGAGCCGGGACATTTCAGGCGTCCACCACCGATCCGTGCCTCGCACGGACCAACATACGGCCCGTTGGCATCGAGCGTTGAAGCCCATTTGAGGATTCAAAGCCGGAGCGGCTGCTAGCATCAATGCTAAAGCTCGATCCGTCCTCCTAATTTAACCAGCGCATGCGACGGCACCTTGAAACATCGCGCTTCCGATCGGTATCAAGCGTCGGCGCCTATCTGGGTCTTACGCCTCGACGCAACCCCTCTGGCGAAACCGGGCAAGAAATCAGGATGGGGCGACCGTCTTCTCCCAACCTACCTGTACGAGGCGGCGATCGTCCTGCTTCATCGAACGAAGAAATGGTCCTCTCTTAAGGCTTGGGGCATGAAGCTCGCTAAGCGGATTGGCATTCGAAAGGCAAAGGTCGCCATCGCGCGCAAACTCGCCATCCTTCTTCACTGTATCTGGGTCTACGGCACATCGTTCGACTGGGGCCAGAGGAAGGAAGCCTGATCCGATCTTGTAGAGTTCCTGGTCCGGTCTGCCGGACTGGCGATGTCTCGCTGGGACGGTGTTGTGGCGGCCTCGGTCAATCAGGCGGTGGCGGCTCGTCCGCACTCCGCTGCAAACGTTGAGGCGCCCGACCCCGACATCATCATGAGGCGCTGCGCGACTTGGAAAGGACCATGATCCAGCGAAGACCTCAACCAGCCCCGGCGATCTAATGCACGTATCAGCCGGCCCGCGCCGTCTCCGCAATCCGGACCAGCTCCGACGGCGCGAGCACTACCACCGTGCCGTGGGCGAGTTCAGAAATGTAAGTTTTGACAACAAACCGCAATTAAAGGGCCGATTGACACCCAGCGCGCGCGTACGCAGGCGAGGCAATCGCGGCTCCCCGGAGATCATGATCTGCGAGCGCCCTGCTAAAGCTGCCGAAGCAGTGCCGGGACATCGTGAGTGAGACCTCCTCCTCGGTGTTGGCAGCTCGGCAATCTGCAGGCCGTCCGAACGCACGAAAGGCATCACGATGCTATTGCACCGTTCGTTTGGCGGGGTTGGCGAAGCGCAGCGCCTGGTGGCGAGCGACGCAGCTCTTCGAGTAAGGTCAGGCCCTCTTTCACGACGCCGGCCGGAACGACAGTCCCACTCAGGACGCCAGTCGAGGACACCGAGTGCCGTTTGTCGTGTGTCAACTATCAACTCTCGCAGTTGATGGAGAGAACGACCCATGCAACCGTAACGATCGGATACCACCGATGCAGGTCGATTAACATCCGGAGAGACGCCCGTGCCATGCGGCGCCACGTCCATGGATGAAAAATGCGTACAAGCAGCGGCTGATCATCGACAAATCAAACGGGCGGATCCTTCGTACAGTGATGTTTAATAATGACGAGTGACGGCACAGAATCTTCGCTCCGCATCTGGCTCGCCGTCATCGTGCTAGGCATCGCCTCGTTTCACATCGTCTTGGCAGAGATAGCACCTATCGGACTGTTGTCTCAGATTGCTCGCGACCTCGGACGAGATCAGGCAGCGGTCGGGCTCACGGTGGCCCTCTATGCCTGGATCGGTGCTGCCAGCGGTCTGTTGTCACCCGTTCTGCTTCAGAAGTTTCCTCGCAAGCCGCTACTCATCGCCTTGACTCTTATCCTTTCCGCAACAACGTTTGCGGCGACGATGTCTCACACTTTCGAAGGGTTGTTGCTGGCACGCACGGTGGGCGCTGTCGTTCACGGTTTCTATTGGGCCATGGCGGCTGCGGTTGCGTCTAAGATTGCGCCGTCCCGCAGTATGGGTGTTGCGATGGCAATCGTATTCGGCGGGATCTCGATGGCGACCGTTGTTGGCGTGCCGCTCGCGAACTTCGTCGGTCAGGTGAGCGGATGGCGTGCAGCGTTCAGATTAATTGGCGCCATCGGACTGATCACCTCAGCCCTGATGGTGGCAGTTCTTCCTAAAATGCAGGCCGGGACGCCAGCGGGATGGAGAGAGCTTGGATCAGTCTGCCGCAGGCATGACCTGTTGGGGATCTATGCCGTAACGACATTCATGGCGGCGGCGCATTTCGGGGCGTACACATTTATAGAACCATTCCTCAGCGAGATTCCAAACGTTGCCCAAGTCATGATCGGCGCGCTGTTGTTCGGCTTTGGCGGAGCAGGATTCCTGGGGAACATCCTGGCGGGCGTCCTCATCGACCGCTTCATGAAGCCCATCATCACTGCGGGGCTGCTTGCTCTGTGTCTGGCGCTCGTTGGCCTTGGATGGTTTGGTCCCCACTTGGGGACAGGCCGGGTCCTTGTCTTGCTGGTCATCTGGGGCGCTGCCGTCGCGGCGCTGTTCGCGGGACTCCAGACCTGGATCCTGCGCGCCGCCGGTTCGACAGTGATGACTGCTGCCGCGATGCACTCGGCGGTCATCAATTCGGCCATCGGCTTCGGAGCCGTCCTTGGCGCCCAGATGTTGACTGTAGCCGGCCCATCAGGAGTGATGCTGGCAGCTGGTATGGTCGTCATCATCCCTCTGCTGATAGTTCTCCCGCAAGCAGCCCCAGAGGGTGATCTAAAAAAGGGGGCGTTGCTTGATGGATAACGCCGCAGCCGTGCGCACCGCGCGGATCGCCGCGTGCCCTACCACGAATGTCGCACGAAACCTTCCGCTGGTACGCGAGCGTTGACCAAAATGTTCGTGCAGCCAGGCGGACCGGTCAAAGGGGGTGAAACACCACGCCAGGCCTTGCCCGAGAACTCGTTGAGGAACTCGGCATCGAAGTTTCTCGCGATGTACGCGAACATCTCGAGCGATTGCGCCGTTGCGGCATTGCGAGGAGCATTCGGTCGAGCGGTCTACTGCACTGCGGGACACTTTTGCATTCTTTCCACACAACAATGTCTCTGTCCTGAGATTACCCCGCATTCTAGCATCATAATTGACGCTACCCGACAGACGGACAAGCTCGCCTTCTTCATCCCGTGAGCGTCTTCACGCTGGCGTGTGACGCGCTTCTCGATGATCGGTCCTATCGCGCTCAACCGAAGGCGCTCTTTGCTGGCTGTTCCGAGGCACTGCCGAGCAGCTGAGCCATCATCGCCTTCCTGCGCGAATGAGCAAGCTGACGATGTCTATTTGCGTGCTTTCCTGATTGAGCGCTCACCAGCATCACAATTGCATTCCAAGCATCGACTTCGATCAATTGCGTCCTTAGACCCACTGGGATCTCCAGGCCATGGTCTAGAACTCGGCTTACTGTCAATGAACTCGCATGATGGTGCCGAAGACGAGACGCAAGATCGGCGCGGCCTCTAGATCAAGTTTACGCGCTTGAACGCATTGTGGCAGGTCGCTTCACTCGTTTCGGGATGGTCGTCGCATTGGATCATCGGCCATTCGTCGGACGTGTCTGCGGATACCCATATCCGCGAACACCTACACATCGATGCCTGCGTCGGCCATAACCACAGGCTCAAGAGGGAGCTCATGCGCGGCGGCCATCGCGTCAACTTCTGACCTCGTGGACAAAGGCGGCGCACTCATCGTTGATAGAGAGAGGCGCGGCTACGTCCATGATACAATAGGTGCGTGCACGAAAACCGAGCTGTTCCAGAAGCTCCTAAAATCGGGCTGCAGGGCGGAGGACTCAAAACTGCGGACCGCGGAGCGGCTCGCTAGTTTGATGGCGGTCGTCTGCCCTCTCAGCTGGCGCGTCCTCTGGCTCATCATGCTCAATCGTACGGCCCGGACGCATCACCGAAGATCGCCTTCACGGACACCGAGATCGTATTCCTCGATGAACTCATCAAGGACGTCGGCATTCGACGAGGTCGCCTTGGAACCCCCGCATTCTACTTGACCGAACTTGCACAATTGGGTGGCGACCTGCCAGGGCCGCCGATCCGCCACCCGGAAATGTTGTCATCTGGCGCGGACTCTCCAGACACACCGGATCGAACTCTGCGCCGAAATTGGAGCGGTCGGAAATGTGGATAAATGAAGTGTCATCGAACATTTCCACCGCTGCGGCTTTGGAATCGGCTGTTTGCGCAGTAAGCGCGAGTTTCCGGTGCGCCAACCTGTCGAGTAGATTGACTCGCCGCAACTGAGAAAACGGACTAGTGGCACACCCGATAAAAATCCATTAGCGTAAGCTTCCTATGTTTAGTTTGGCTGATTTGCGTGTACTGGAAGTCGCGGCCGTCGTCATCGAAGAGGGCAGCATGAGCGCGGCCGGCCTCAGACTTGGCATCACTCAATCGGCCGTTTCACAAGCGATGAAGCGCGCGGAGGCGCATATTGGCGCGTCCCTCGTCCGTCGCGATCGTCGTCCCCTTGAGCCCACGGAGGCGGGGCAAGCTCTGCTCACCCACATGCGCGAGATAACCCTGCGCGTCGGACGAGCTGTCGAGGAAATGCGGGCCGCCGCAGCGCGTCCCGAACGCGAGGACCTTCGGCTCGGGATGATCGACACGTTCGCGTCCACAGTGGGACCACTGTTGGTCCGCAGCCTCATGGCGGGTTCAATCGCGCTTCGCGTGAGCGCGTATTCGGGGCTGGTACCCGCGCACGCCGAGGCATTGATGCGCAACGAGATCGATGCAGCTGTCACATCGGATCCAATGGAGGGCGTTGACGAAGTTACCCGCTTACCTCTATTGCGCGAGCCATTCCTCCTGGTAGCACCGATTGCCTGGGCGGATACTCTTCGCGATCGTCCACTGGACGACCTACTACTCGAGCACCGACTTATCCGCTACACCGCGCGTTCGCACATGGGAACGCAAATTGAACGTCATCTCCGGCGTCTAAGGATAGAGCATCCGCAGACGATGTCGTTCGACACGTCGGACTCGCTACTTTCGATGGTCGCCAATGGCATGGGCGTGGCGATTACAACACCCCTGTGCATATTGCAGGCTGCCGTCCATCGACCGGCGCTCGAAGTCATGCCATTGCCGGCGACCGGCCTCTCGCGCACGATCGCGTTGGTGACTAAGCAAGGCGGATTAGACACGTTGGCTGCGCGAATAGCGGATGATACTCGTGTGCTCCTGCGGAACTGGACCTTGCCCCAGATCGCGGCTCAAATTCCCTGGATGGCTCGTTCCGTCGGCAGCATCGTGTTGGATCCGCTCGCTCACGAGGACGCCGCCTGCCGGTGCGTTGCGGGTGGCCCACCCGGACTCTCGACGGACAATATAACCCTAATTAATCATACTTATTAGCCTCCATAACATCTCCGATCTTAGCTTTAACTCTCGCCCGTCCTCGGAGAGAGTTGTTTGCGTAGCGTCCGAACCCCGGGATCAGAGATGTCAGCGACTCGCACCGAAATAGACAGTCTAGGAACGCGCGAGCTGCCGCTGCGCGCCCTGTACGGATTGGCCTCCCTGCGTGGGAGCGAGAATTTCGACATCTCACTCCAGAAGCTCGGTGATCAGCCGGCACTTCTTCGGGCACTAGCGCGCATCAAGCGCGCTGCCGCGGCGGCCAACCGTGAGCTCGGAGCCCTCGACGCCAAAGTAGCAGGAGCACTAATCGCGGCGGCGGACGAGGTCATTGCTGGTAAACACGATGGGCAGTTTATCATCGATTTGCTCGAAGGCTCCGGCGGCACATCAATCAACATGAACATGAACGAGGTTCTGGCGAACCGGGCCCTGCAAATTGTCGGTGAAAAGCCCGGTCGGTACGACGTGATCCATCCAAATGATCACGTGAACCTATGCCAGTCGACGAACGATGTGCTGCCCTCGGCGCTCAAGTTGGCGGCGCACGAAAAGTCCGGCGATCTGGTGGGTGCGCTGGACCAGGTGGCGGCCGCTCTTTCGGAGCGGGCCATTGTATTCGCTGACGTATTGCGCGTCGGCCGCACATGCATGCAGGCCGCCCAGCCGATGACGCTCGGTCAGGCGTTCGGCGGTTACGCATCAGCGATCAAGCGGCTCTCCTTGAAGCTGTCCGTGGCGCGCCAGGAATTGATGGTGCTTCCCCTCGGAGGCACTGCGATTGGCACCGGGCTCGGAGCAGTGCCGGGCTATCGCCGTGCCGTTTATGGACATCTTGCGGCAATCTTGGGCCACGCGGTACGCCCAGGCGACGACATGTTCGATGCCATGCAGAACGCCGACGCCTTCGCACGCGTGTCGTCGGAAATCCGCATCGCAGCAGAGGTAATGGCGAAAATCGCCTCTGACCTGATCATCCTTTCCTCTGGGCCAAATACGGGGCTTGGCGAATTGCGGTTGCCCGCTCTCCAGCCCGGTTCTTCGATCATGCCAGGTAAACTCAATCCAGTCCTGCCGATGATGATCCAGCAAGTTGCGTTCGCTATCGTGGGCAACGACGCCGCAGTATCTCTCTCAGCGTTGAGCGGCCAACTCGAAATCAATCACTTCGAGCCAGTCATCGCCTCGCGCCTCTTCGATTCGATCGAGCTTTTGACGCGATCGGCCAGAATATTTGCCGACCAATGCATCTCGGGGATCCGGGCAGACCGGGAACGGTCGCTCAGCAACTTGATGCAATCTTCGGCTCTTGCGACCGTGTTCGTACCGCGCCTTGGTTATGAACAGGTATCGACACTTGTGCTTACAGCCGCTGAGCAAATGCGGCCCTTCATCGAAATCGCGATCGACCGCGGACTTCTGAACCGTAGCGCGGTTTTGCAGATGCTGCACGAGAGCACCCGTTATCCCGAGAATGCCGCATGAGCCGCGATTCTGCACTTGCCCTTGTACGCGAAGGGCTCACGAGCATGCCGCGAGTCGATGCACAACGCCAGAGGATCAACCTACGAAGGTCATGCCACAGCCAACTCGCCATCGCCCTGTCTCCAACCCGATGCGGCGGATGAGACGATGCGCCACGATCGAGAGGCCGCTTGTCCATAGGTCAGTGCTCCGGCCTCTCTTCAAGTCGTGCTTATACGGACGCGCCCGGCCGTAGTGCCAGGGGCAGTGATGGGCAAAGTCAGCAAACACGTAAGACATCGTCGATAACGTATTCTAACCATTCGCGTGGGGCCGTCCTGGCCTCCGCCAATCTTCACATCCTGTTCGGCCGGTAGCCCGATCAAGATGTGCAAGTTCTCCGATAGCTGGTTACGGCCTGATTCACCTGATGATACATTCACGAGGCGTGATCGAGTCCCGCAGGTGAACACTGGCCCAACATTTTTTCGTTCGTTCGCTGCCGTATTCAAGACGGCACTGAGGCACGGAAAACCCATCCGATGCCGAGAGGCAGCTGCGCGCGTCAGAATCTCATCCGTCGTATCGACTGGGCCCAGCTGAAGTTTCCCCACTCCTAGACGTTGTTTATGTCGTATGCGACATTCGGTTTGAGTATAAGGTAAGGTCAATCAAGATGCTCTGGCTGTAGGCCTTGTCGATGACCGTGCCAGTGTTTACCTGGTTTGTAGCAAAAGTTAGCATCACCTTTTGTATTGGCGCCATTGCATTTAGCTGCTTGCCATAGAGTAGCAAAGCGCAAAGGGGGTTCGCATTTCCATTCACCAATTCGGAAACACCGCATGTTACTGGTGTGATAGTCAGCTCTCGATTGAGATCACCCCCGCTTCACGGCCGACCACATTGCCACTGCCTTGGGGCGCTTCGACTTCCAGCCTTTCGCCGATATCAATGCCGTAAGAGCTGACGCCCTTAATTTGGCCGTTAGGGCGCGCAATCGGGCCGCCAAGCAGTTTGGAGTGGCGATCAGCACGGCGATCGGCTGGATGAAGCGGGTCGATGAGACCGGCAGCGTTGCTCGGGGCCAGATGGGTTGGAAAGCCATTACCTTTCTGGCGGCCCTGCGCCATGACCGGATCGATGCGCCATGGTTCATCGAGGGACCAATCATGGCGTGAGCTTCCGGATCTATGTGGAGAAGGTTCTCCTGCCGACCCTTCGGCCCGGCGACATCGTCGTCCCGGACAATCTCGGCAGCCACAAAAGCAAAGCCGTGCGCCAGCTAATCGGCTTCGCCGGAGCAAAGCTCTTCTTCCTGCCAAAATACTCACCCGACCTGAACCCCATCGAACGAGTCTTTGCCAAACTCAAGCATCTGCTCCGCAAGGCAGCCGCACGAACCGTCGATGCGGTCTGCGCCGCCATCGGCGAACTCCTTTATGCATTTACACCCGAAGAATGCGCCAACTACCTCAAAAACTCAGGCTATCGAAGCTAGTCCCATCACGCTTTAACGGCGAGCCTCCCAGGAGGCTAGCGCCCAATGATCTGTGCCTCGATCATATCCGTTCTCAGCTCAACCCGCTATCCCGATCGCTCTTGAGGACCGTGGCGGAGCGCTCGTCTGAGCTCGCCGAACTGGTTGAACATGACGATGAGAGCGATTATTCCGGCGCCAAGCTCTGCGAGCGCTTGACTGGCTAACAGTCCGTTAAAGCCCGCTACCAGCGGGAATAACAGTACGGCCGGTATGAAGAGATACCCCTGCCTGGCCAAGGACACAATTGCACTGAGGCGCGCTCTCCCAAATGACTGAAGCATTGCCGTCACGAAACTCTGCACCCCAAACAGTCCAAAGAAGAGATGGAACACGATGCAGGTCGAGACGGCAATTTCGGTGACGTACTCGTTGTCGCTAAATAGGCTCACTAAAGGCCTTGCAAAAATCACAACGGCCGCAGAATACAGCACCGAGAATGCGATCGTCACGAAGAGCATGAACTTCGCAGCCCTCAATATACGAGCATAGTCGCGTGCGCCCCAACCGAAACCCAGGATAGCTTGAGCGCCAATACAGAACCCGGTGATAGGCAGTGCGCCGACCATCAAGATACGCACAGCTATTCCAACCGCGGCGATGGAATCGTCGCCGAACGGCGCAGCAGCTCCGTACAAGAGCATAACGGCAAGAGCAGATAAGATACTCGTCATTGTCGCCGGCGCGCCTACCAACGCGAGCTGTCTGATGCGGTCTGCTCGCAATGATATGTGAGATATCCTGACGAGAACCGTCCCGCCAAGCTTCGTAAAATACGCGATATACAGTCCGACAGCAGAGATCTGAGACACCAGCGTTGCGAGGGCTGCGCCTCGCACGCCAAGGTCAAGTGAAAATATGAAGACGGGATCAAGCACAGCGTTCAGGATAAACGCGGTCATCATCACCCACATGCTAAATCGTGTATAGCCTTCGGCTCTTACAATGAACCCGCTGACGGTATTTAGTAGCATCGGGGTGCACCCCAACAAAACCGTTCCCGCGTAGTCGAGCGCCACGGGCATGATGGTTGGGGTTGCTCCGAGCGTTGCAAATATCCCTGGCAGATTTGGAAGCAGAGTGAGGGTGACTATGATACCGATCGGAGCGGCGAGCGCGAGTGCCGTGCTTGCGCCTCGACTCGCTTCTAGGTACTCACGAGCGCCCAGATGACGAGATATGAACGACGCTGCTCCAACACCGATCCCCTGTCCGGCTGCGGCGAGCAGGACCACGATCGGCAAGGTCATGCTAACAGCTGCGATCGCCTGCGCGCCTAGGGCGCCAACAAAGATCGCGTTGACGACCTGCTGCAGCGCATGGATCGATAATCCAACAACAGACGGAATGGCGAGCCGCAGGATAAGACTCAAGAGATTCTGGTCCGATAGATCGACGTGCTGTTTTTTCTTTGGCATCACATTACGCTTGCTGTCGAGGGCGAATTCTGTATTCGGTCCATTCACGGACGAGTGAATTTTTCCAAATTCGACGATGGCGTACTCAGCGCAATCCTCTCTGGATCTGCTCTGGCACGCCGTGATCGCCTGGATAGGTTGACGTTTTCAAAGCTGATTTTTGCCTGGGCATACGCCTCCCGTCAGTTGTAGCGAATACTGACCGAGGTGTTCGAGGGTAGCCCCCAGGTTCTGCTAGTCATATTGTGCCGTTCCGCCCTTTGGTTGAGCATCGTGCCGGTTGCGTTCACTTCTCGGGATGATGATCGGCGGGGAAACGCGGCCAGACCCTAGAGCCTCAAGTTGGTTTTGGCATCTACCGGATCTTGTAGTAGACGCTCCATCATCTGCATGGCACAAGCAATGAACGTGCTCAGAACCACTGTGGTGGTTCGATGATGTCCTGCAATCTTTACACGATATCGGGTTCCTCAGCGCGATCGAGACGAACGGCAGGCTGCCGGCCCCGGCCAGCGTGGTGACTGGATTTGCGTCAGTAAATAGCGCCGCGCTGGCCGTCACTCGCGGACACGAACTGAAAATTCGTGTGGCCGCAACCGGCAGCCTGCCAGACCGGTTCGATGAGCGTGGCTTGAACAATTTCTGCTTCGATCGAAAGACCGCCCTGACGCCGTCGAGCGGCGGGCTATCTCGGACTGCCTGGCTCAGCCGAAATGGCGGCTCAGCGTGCAGTCCCACAAACACTCGGCATCACATGAAGATATCCCAAGCATTTAAGTTCGAGGCAGCGCACCGACTTCCAAACGTCCCGCAGACACATCGCTGTCATCGGGTGCATGGTCATTCCTATCGCGTCGAGGTCGTGCTGAACGGGGCCGTCGATCCGCACACCGGATTCGTAATGGATTTCTTCAACATGGAGGAAGCGTTTGGCCTTCTTATAAAGAAGCTCGATCACCATTGCCTGAACGACGTCCCGGGACTGGAAAATCCGACGGCGGAAAATATCGCCATCTGGATCTGGGAGCACGCGAAACCGCGCCTCGCCCAACTCTCGAGCGTGAGGGTGTACGAGACGACGGATAGTTGGGCGGAATATGACGGGCCCGATCGCTGAATTCAGCGCTGATTTGGGACTGTGTCGATGCGTCGCGCCTGTCGTTCTTCGGCTCAGAAGCGGACTTGCTCGATCTGCGATTCGGCTCTTCATCCGCCACGCCCGCGGCCAGATTTCCGCGCTCACAGAAGAGCCCTTGGATCCGACCGGAGCGCCCGGTTTGGCTATGAGGACACCCATCACGTGACCGCATTCGAAAAGCTTCCGGCCAAACGATTCGGAATCTCGCGTTGTGCTAACCGCGGAACGATCAGAGCGATTCGTCCTCAGGAGCGAATTCGATGCTGATTGTACCGGCGAGACGACCCGCCATTCCGGACGCTGCGGTTGGGCGACTTGGTGCTGCAGCAGGTCGGCGCTAGCCGCCAATGCGAGGAGCACGGGTTGATGCAAGATCGCGCAAGCCCGCATGTGCGCGAGCGTGCCATAGACATCGCCGTCAATACCCCCCGTTCGACACTTCGACGGGCGAAGCCTCAATTGAAGCTGGCGAGGTGCCGGACTCGAGCGTCCGCGCTGACTGGTCACGGATGCATCCCTTGGCCGACTGGTTATTTCCACCCAACCAATAGCTGCGGACGTAAACCGGGCGAACAGCTGTCCACAGGAACCGATGCCTCGCCCCGCCGCATCCGATAGAGTGCAGTCAGGCCCGCACCGACCGCGGGTTCATCCCGGGAGCCTCCGATCCCCAAACCTTAGCCGAAATGGCGGCCGCGCTCGAGTAATCGCCGGACTATCGCGTCTTGGCCGGCTCGTTTCGCGCCCAAAATTGGCGGGGATTGAATTTCTTGGCAACTATCTAAGCCTGCAGCAAATCAGCGGTCTCTTTTCAGACAGCAATTGCAGCGCGGTCAGGAAGTGAATAATTCTCCACCAAGAACCAATTGAAAAATGGGTACGCCACCCATTCGGGGAACATGGATTCTGTCCCTGTCCCGGGCGACGTCAATCCTGCGAGTTATGCTGCCGTGATGTCCGGCAACTCACGTGCGGTGGCCTGCTCGGTCAGGTAACAACAGCATCCGCCTGTCGGAGCAGAAACGGATCCGCGACGCGCTCTTCGCCGAACACATGATTCCCCCAAGCTTCGCACCACCGGTTTGAAGCTCCGGACGCGCAAGGGACCGTGAAACCCTCCCAGGCATCCGTCGCTCACCACATCTGCACAATGAAGCGGCCGTATTTGGTCGCGATGTAGTCCTTCACCTCGGGCAAGCAGTAGATTGAGACGAAGCGCAGCAGCCGCGGATCATCCTTCCTGTCCGCCGCCATGAACTGCAGGCACCCAGTGCGATCAAGTTACCGCGGTCGGCGAGCAGCGCCGCTACGCTAGCGGCGCGATCGAGCAAACCCGAGTTGATCGTTAGGATCATCGCTTGGCCAGGTGGGCATCGGATGCTCCGATGAAGGCGAGCTCGGCGGCGTTCTGGACGTGATCGGAACTCGCGTCGGCGCGGTGATCCGACGCGATCGCGACATAGAGCGCCGGCAGCACGAAAAGCGTGAACAGCGTGCCGATGGACATGCCCGCGACGACCACGAGCCCGATCGAGAAGCGGCTCGCGGCGCCAGCACCCGTTGCGGTCAACAAAGGTAAGAGGCCCGTGACCATCGCCGCGGTGGTCATCAAGATTGGGCGGAGGCGGACGCGCGCCGCCATCTCGATGGCCGAGCGGGAATCGAGTCTCTCCTTGAGCTGCAGCTGATTGGCGAACTGGACCATCAGAATACCGTGCTTGGATATCAGCCCAGCCAATGTCAACAGTCCGATTTGGGTGTAGATGTTCATCGTCGCCAAGCCAAAGAATAGCGGGATTAAGGCGCCGGCGATTGCCATGGGAACGCTGAACATAATGATGAGGGGATCGCGCAGACTTTCGAACTGCGCCGCAAGCACCAAGAAAATGACGATGAGTGCAAACGCAAAGGTGATGACTAGTTTGTTACCCTCCTGCACATATTGACGGGCGTCCCCGAGGAAGTCGTGACTGAACTCTGCGGGCAGTTTCATTGCCTCGACGTCGAGGAAGTCCACAGCCTGACCGATCGTGACGCCGGGCATCGGTACGGCTTGGAAGGTCGCGGAGTTGAGCTGGTTGTAGTGGGTGAGTGCGTTCGGATTGGTCGCAGTCTCGATGGAGACCACGGTCGATAGCGGCAGCATCGAGCCCGCCGCTGTCTTGACATAATAGCTCCCAAGTGATTCCGGCGTCAGGCGTTTCTCGCGCGGCACCTGCGGGATCACTTCGTAGGAGCGGCCCTGCAGGTTGAAGCGATTGACGTAGTTTCCGCCAAGGAGGGTCGCGAGCGCGCTACCGACGTTCTGCATGGTGATGCCAAGGTCGCTCGCCTTGGATCGATCGACCTTGATTCGCACCCCCGGCTGGTTGAACTCAAGGTCAGAGTCGCTGACCATGAACAGACCGCTCTTGCGCGCGGCATCCTTCAGCTCCGACATCTGCTCGTAGATGTACTGGAAACCGAGCGTCGACTTGATCACCATCTGCACTGGTAAGCCGCCCGAACCGCCCGGAAGCGGCGGCAAGCTAAAGGCAAATGCGTTGATGCCTTCCAGTTTGGACAGCTCGGCCTGGACCAGCGATTTCAGCGCGATCGATGAGCGCTTGCGCTCGGCCCAAGGCTTAAGCAACATCCCGGCCATGCCGCCCTGCGGACCGCTGATGCCGTTGAGCACGAAGCGAAAATCCGTCTCGGGAAACTTCTGGAGTGCCTTGTCGAGCTTGGCGCCGTAATAATCCAGGTAATCAATATTGGCGTATTTCGGCGCTTTTGTCAGTGCGAATACGATGCCCTGATCCTCCTCGGGTGCGAGTTCCTTGGAAGTGTGCATATACAGAAAGGCGACGAGGCCCAGCATGGTCAGCGCAAACAGCCCGGTAATCGGGCGATAGTCGAGCGAGCGGTCGAGCTTGCGGCCGTACCAGCGCGTCATGGCGCTGAACACACGATTCACAAACTTTGCAAACCGCCCCTCTTCAGCGCTCTTCAGGAAGACCGCGCACATCATGGGCGACAGCGTCAACGCGATCACGCCCGACACGATCACCGAACCCGCCAGTGTAAACGCGAATTCGCGGAACAGCGCGCCGGTGAGGCCGCCGAGAAAGCCGATGGGCGCGTACACGGCGGCCAACGTAATCGTCATGGAGAGGACGGGGCCGACGATCTCGCCCGCGCCGTTCGTAGCGGCCTGCGCGGGCGACGCACCTTCTTCCATATGGCGATGAACGTTCTCCACCACGACAATTGCGTCATCAACCACAAGACCGATCGCAAGCACCATCGCAAGGAGGGTCAGCAGATTGAATGAGAACCCCAGCGCCAGCATCATACTGCAGACGCCAATAATGGACAGCGGAATGGTGACGACCGGAATGATGACAGACCGCAAGGAGGCCAGGAACAGGAAGATCACCAACACCACGATCGCGACCGCCTCAAGGAGCGTCTTCTCCACCTCGTCTATCGATGATTGGATGAACTTGGTGGAGTCGTAGGCCACTTCCATCTTCAGCGATGGCGGCAGGCTGCGCTTCATTTCTGGAAGCAGTGCCCGAACGCCTCGCGCTATGTTCAGTGGATTACCTTCTGGGCTCGCCTGCACGGCGACGAAGATAGCGTGTTCGCCGTTCATCGCGACGCTGGCGTTTGTGCTCTGCGCCGCAAGCTCGACTGTCGCGATGTCCTCCATGCGCACAAAGCCGCCGTCATTGGCTTTGACGATCATGCGCTTGAATTCATCAACACTCCGCAGATCAGTGTTGACCGTGACGTCGGAGAGAGTGAAATAGCCCTTAGTCTGGCCGGCCGCAGCCTGGAAGTTGTTGGCCGCGATTGCAGCAGAAACATCAGCTGGCGACACGCCGTGGCCCGCCATTCTCGCGGGATCGAGCCATAACCGCATCGCAAAACTCTGGCCGCCGAGGATGTCTGCCGCTGCGACGCCGTCTACAGTTGACATAATCGGTTGCACCACGCGCGAGAGATAGTCGGAGATCGCGCTGGCCGTCAGTTCTTCGCTGGAGAAGGCGATATACATGACAGCTGTGGTCTGACCGGCAGATTTGGTGACGACCGGATCGTTCGATTCCTTAGG
The DNA here is from genome assembly GCF_055811355.1 of Bradyrhizobium sp. WSM4873. Lineage (NCBI taxonomy): Bacteria > Pseudomonadati > Pseudomonadota > Alphaproteobacteria > Hyphomicrobiales > Nitrobacteraceae > Bradyrhizobium > Bradyrhizobium sp. WSM4873. Next base: position 30,056 of record NZ_JBVVPS010000031.1, read on the forward strand.
GATTAAATATTTGACCGAGTTGACCTTGGAGAGCACTTCAGTGAGCGCCTCGTTGGGCTCGAAATTGAGCTTGATATAGACCTGGATCGTCGAGGCACCGAGCACCGAGGAGGACGTAATGTAATCAACGCCTTCGGCCGAAGCGAGCGCTTGCTCAAGGGGCGTGGTGATGAACCCCTGGATCATGTCGGCGGAGGCGCCAGGATAAGAGGTAGTGATATTGACGACCGTGTTGGTCAGCTTAGGATACTGCCGGATTGGCAAAACGGTGGCCGCACCAATGCCGGTCAGCAGGATCAGGAGACTGACGACGATAGACAATATAGGACGTTTGATGAAGAGCTCGGTAAATGCCATCGAGATGCTCGCATTCAAGAGACTGACGGAAATTCGCCAGTAAGCCAGGCTACAGCAACAGTCATCAACGCGGCGACTGTGGCTAGGGGCACCTTCTCAGGGTATAGCCCCATGTTTCTCTTAAGCTAGCAACCGCCCCGGGGGGGCCGGCTCGAACCAGTAGAGCTGAGCCTCTGGGCAAAGCCGCAGACAATGTAAAGAGTCAGCTCCGTCGTAGCAGCCGATGTCCAAGATCACTGGGTCTTGCTTCTGGAGGGAGCACACAATGTGCTGATGGACCTCCAACGCGGAAGTGGGCTGACGTATTTCCATTTAACCTCGTCCCACGCTTCAATGGCAGCAATGCCTTGCAGCACACTTATCAACTCAGCTTAGGATTTCGCGCCGCCCCACCCTTCGGACGGTCCAGCTTCGACGCTGAAACTACAGACAAGCCGACGGGCAGCTCAACTCTACAGAGGTAAGCGGGGGATATAGAACGGGTTGCATAACCTATACCAACGTTTGTCGACGAGCGACGCCCGCATGAGCCGCGCGAGACTTGTGATGTTGCTCGAGAGCACAGGCGTTTCCCTTCAGTCTTGTGCTTCACGATGAACCGGCCATCTCGGGTCCGCCCGCAAAGTAAGTGAATCCCAGGAAGGCGAAGGTCTCGGCCACCGCTCGCTGCGCGGCTGACGCGGGAGGGCCGCGAACCGCGCCAAACTCGATCAACGGGTTTTGTCCGCATGGAGCGCCGGCCAGTCGCGCATTGAGGGCCAAGAGCATTTCCTGGGCATCTGCCTTGCTCTCGAAGCCGATGACGAAGTCGTGCGCAAAGCGCACGGTCACAACGCGACCGCGCTGCATGGCGACCGCTCCAGTGGTCGACCCAGCGATCGAGGAGGTAATGCAGGAAGATGTTGGAAAGGAGCGGACTGATCCTGCCCTTTGCGGCGTGTGTCTTGCTTCTCGCCGCTCTCACGAACGCCAGTTCGCAGCCGCATCTCGATGAGCTGCAGGATACGAGGATCGGCAATCCTGTGCGCCACCATCCGCAGCAGCCACTCGTGGTCGACCGAATCGAAGACACTGGATATGTCATGATAGCCGGATCGAGGGCATCAAGCTCCATCTGAGGATCCCGCCCCGGCCGGGAGCCGTAGGAGAACCCGAGGAATTCGAGCTCATAGGCGGCGCTCAACACCTCGGCCACCGCGCTTTGGACGATCTTGTCCTCTAGCGGCCGGCACACCGAGAGGCCGCCTACCCCCGTCGGGTTGGGGCTGTAGACGCGCCGCACCGGCTGTAGCCGGTAGGGACAGTGTGGACCCGTGCGCAGAGATCGCGGATTGGTCCGTGAGCCCCTCTTCGTACTTTGCCTCCCTTATCCCATCGACCTCCGCGCCGGCCTGCGGGCTTTTGTCGTCGAAACGCCCGAAGCAGAGCGTCTTTCTCGATGTGGTGCAGCAAGGCTGTGAACCGGTTTGGACATATGGTCGGCATGTTCCCCAACGAGGAGGCCATGGTTCGCCTCATTGGAGTGGTCCTGCTCGAACAGAACGACAATGGGCCGTCCAGCGCGCCCGTTACATGACGCTAGAAATCATCGCGCCTTTGAGCGATGATTCGAGCGTCAGCCTTCCGGCCGCCAGCTGACCGGCCCGGCCCTCTTGCCGGCCAACCGGTTGCCCGAGCGCCAGTTACAGCATGCTGAGGAACACGAGTATTTCTGACAGTGCTTTTCGCGCCCTACTGCGGAGCTCACGAAGACGCGATTGCTGGCTCTTGGAGCCTCGACGCAAGATCGAACAAGCGGAATAAGAAAAGACCCAATCATCGAAGGGTCCTTGGGGTCGACCACCGCGTCTGGGCTGAACGTTACAGTTCGCCGGGGCTCTGCGGCAGCCAGTACAATATGTGGGGAACCGAGGACGGCTCCTACGCACCGGGCACCCGCACCCGCACCCGCACCCGCACCCGATAACAAACTTACGCCGCCGCCAGTATTTTTACTCCGCTTTGCTTAGCATTTCTGCTCTGGACTACGCGCCTCATCGCCAGGAATGCCCTCACGCACGCTGCGGCACTTGACGAATTTCATTTTCATTCGACGCTGCCGAAGCCAGCATGAGGGACGCGTTGCGAGTAATCGCTGCGGCTTGGCCGTAGCGCAGCGCGGAAATTTACGCTAGCTTCCGCTCGCGAGTTTGCAAATGCCTACCCGCATCCGATCTTTCCGAAGACAACGAGCGACCATTCGACCGCTTGCCCCCTCCCATCCTCAGAGCTGGGATAATCCGGACAATGAGGAAATCTGGTTTGAGTTGGCGCGCGCCATCGGCCGTCAGATCGCACGGGATGAAAATCATGGCTCGGGGCAGCCGATAGAGGACCGGCATGACGACACCGTCATCGAAGAAAACGGCCGTAATATACGCGCGCTATTCGAGCGACATGCAAAAGGCGAGCTCGATTGACGGTCAGCTGTTACTCTGCCGCAAGGTCGCATTGCGCAACAACCTCGATGTCGTCGGCGAGTTTGTGGATGCCGCAAAATCTGGTCTTACCGAAGGTGCGCGGGACGGCTATCAGCGCTTGCTCAACGGTGTGCGAAGCCGGCAGTTTGACGTAGTCGTCGTTGAGCATTTCGACCGCTTGTCGCGCGATCCCGCAACCATCCAGCGTCTCAAGCAGGTTTTCGAGTTCAACGGCGTTGAGCTGATGGATCAGAAAGGAGTCTACGCGACCGCCACTGACATTAGCATCGCAAGTCTGTACAACACGATTTACAAGCCGCAGCTCGCCGAAAAGGTTCGGCGCGGCCATGACAACGCTGTTGCGAACGGAAGAATTCCGGGCTCATACGCCTATGGTTATCGGCCAAGGCCGGGCGCGCCCGGCGAGCGCGTAATCGATGAGAACGAAGCAAAGATTGTGCTCCGCATCTTCAAAGAATATGCAGCGGGCCGCTCGACCCGAACTATCGCCGCTGACCTCACCCGCGAAGGTGTGCCCTCACCAGGGGCAACTCGTCACAAGAACAAGGCGGGTCGCACCACCTGGAACCATCAGTGCATCACAGGCGGTCGGCATGGTCGCGGCATTATCGGCAACGAACTCTACATCGGCGAGATACATTGGAACGTTCGCTCGACAATTCTTAACCCAGAGACGCAGAAGAAACAGAAGCGCCGCAATCCAGCTGAACGCCACATTATCGTCAAAAAGCCAGAGCTGCGGATCGTTCCGCAAGGGCTCTGGGATCTAGCGCAGAAGGTTCGTAGGGTGCGCGCGGTGTCTATGTTCGGACCGACTGGCCAGCCGCGGCGTCGCGCCGTGAGTCCGCGCAACAATGAGCACCCGCTTGCCGGTGTGCTCCGGTGTGGCGTCTGCAATGGCCATATGCGAATCGCTCAATCCTCGCGTAACGGTGCGCCGCGCGCGGCATGCGCGAGCGCGCATCAGCGGGGCACCTGCGAGCACACCCGTAGCTTTGATATGGACGTTCTGCTCGAGGATGCCTCCGAAAAAATCCAGGTGAAATTGCTTTCGCCGAAAGCCATTGAAGAGGCGATGCGTACTTGGAAGGAGGAGCGCAAAAACGATCGGAACAATGGTAGCGAACACAATAAGCTAGAGCGTCGACGCCGCGTATTGACTACCGAGATCGAACGCCTCTCTTATGCCATCGCAAATAGCCGCCGCAAGCCGGACGAATTGCTCAAGCGGATCGATGAGTGCGACCTGGAGCGGGAAAGCGTTGAAGAGCGCTTGCGGCTGCTCGGCGGTGGCGGCGAAAATATAGTTGGCTTCGATCGCCCGAAATTCAGTGACCGATACTCCTCGGAGGTTAGAAGGCTTATCACCGCGCTCAAAACCAATCCGAAGGCGATCGAAACTCGCATTGCCTTCCGCAACTTGATTGAATGCATAGTAGTGCATCCGGTTCGCAAGCGGATGCCCTACGAATATACGCCCTACCTGAACAGCTCCGCGCTTTGCGGAAAGAACCTCTTTCCCGAAAACCGCAGCAAGGAGCGAGAGATAAGCACGTTTGCATACTACGACAATGGCAAGTCAGGGAAGTCCGTGTCCTCGTAGTAGACGCGGACCTGCATGTGGTGGCGGCCGTCGCGGATCTCGCCGTCGAGATGAGCTGTCACGTCACGAGCCTCTTCGCATTTCGGTAGCCAGCCCGTTTTGCGCAAAAACGGCCGGCTGCGCAAGCGTGGCTAGACGACCACCGGCCCCCGACCCAGCGTGACCTCGACGATCTCAGGCGGCACACCGACGCGGAGTGGCATGATGCTGCAACCGAGGCCGCCGGAGATGATGACGTCGCATTTCAGCCGGACATGACCATAGGCGAGCCGGAGGCCGTGCTGCGGCGGAACCGCCGGCGACCAGCCGAGCAGGCGGACCTGGCCGCCATGGGTGTGGCCGGACAGTTGCAGCGCGACGCGGGCGGGCACGCGCGGCGCGATATTAGGCTCATGCGCGAGCAGGATGATCGGTGCGTCGTCGGTGACCTTGGCAAGCGTCGCGTCGAGATCGTCGGCGCCGAAGCGTCCCGTGCTCCGGAAGCGTCGCGCCGGCAGAAAGGCGAGTTGATCGCCGAGGCCGGCGAGCCAGAATGCGCGGCCGTCCTTGGTGAGCCGCACGACCTCGTTCTCGTAGACGGGAATGCCGGCCGTCTCCAGCGCGCGATGCGCGACCGTCGGTCCGTGGCCTGCCTGCTGCACGGCCCGATCCACCCAATAGTCATGATTGCCCATGACGGCGTGAACGCCGAGCGGCGCTTTCAGGCCGGCCAGCACCTTGGCCCATTCGTTCGCCGGAATGATGCGCGTGACCTGGTGCAGGCCGGCGACATAGTCGCCGAGCAGCACGATGATATCGGCGTTCAGCGCGTTGGTGCGATCGACGATGGCCTCGATCCGCTCCAGCGACATCCAGGGGTCGCAGGCATGGATGTCGGCGATTACGGCGATCTTCAGCGGGAAATCCGCCGGCCATTGCCACGGGATTGGATGATAGCGGGTGACGCCAAGCCGCAGCACCGGCTCGACGCCGACGCCGTAGGCCGCGGTCGAGACGGCGAGAGCGGACAGGCCGCCAAAGGAACGGATGAGGTGACGGCGCGTGATCATGGAAGCCCGATCGTGATGCAGCTTCTTGATGCGACGCTATTGGAGCAGAAATGGGGTGCGTTTGTGCAGACCGTCTGCACGAGATGACCGGAAATTCATGATAGAAGGAGCAGGCTGCACTTGCGCAGATCAGTCATCGCTCTCGTCGGTCCCGAACAGGCCGAACTGTGCCGCCGCATCGCGCGAGGGCTCGCTGATGCCGAGATGGCGGAAGGCGTGCGAGGTGAGCAGGCGACCGCGCGGGGTGCGCTGCAGATAGCCACACTGGATCAGATAGGGCTCGATGATGTCCTCGATCGCGTCGCGCGGCTCCGACAGTGCGGCGGCCATCGTCTCGACGCCGACCGGGCCACCGCCATAGTTCTGCGCGATGGTGGTGAGGTAGCGGCGGTCCATCGCATCGAGGCCGGCGGCGTCGACCTCGAGCGCGCTCAGCGCGTGGTCGGCAATCTTGCGATCGATCCGGTCGGCATCGGCCGCCGAGGCAAAATCGCGCACGCGGCGCAGCAGCCGGCCGGCGATACGCGGCGTGCCACGGGCGCGGCGCGCGATCTCGTTGGCGCCATCTGCGCTCATGCCGACATTGAGCACGCGGGCGCCACGGGTGACGATGCTCTCAAGCTCTTCGATCGTGTAGAAATTCAACCGGATCGGAATGCCGAAGCGGTCGCGCAAGGGATTGGTGAGCAGGCCGGCGCGCGTGGTGGCGCCGACGAGGGTGAATTTCGACAGCTCGATCTTGACCGAACGCGCCGCCGGGCCTTCGCCGATGATGAGGTCGAGCTGGAAGTCCTCCATGGCGGGATAGAGCACCTCTTCCACCGCAGGGCTGAGGCGATGGATCTCGTCGATGAAGAGCACGTCGCGCTCTTCGAGATTGGTGAGGAGTGCTGCGAGATCGCCGGCCTTGGCGATCACCGGACCCGACGTGGCGCGAAAGCCGACGCCGAGCTCCTTGGCCACGATCTGCGCCAGCGTGGTCTTGCCAAGGCCCGGCGGGCCGACGAACAGCACGTGATCGAGCGCCTCGCCGCGCTTGCGCGCCGCCTCAATGAAGATGGACAGATTCTTGCGCGCCTGCTGCTGGCCGACGAAGTCGGACAACGATTGCGGGCGCAGCGCGGTGTCGCCGACATCATCGCTGCGGCGCTCGGGGGTGACCATGCGGGGAGGCGTGCTCATGCGGGCAGGATAACGCGGTGCAGAGGTTTCGCGAGCCACCAGCAGAGGCTGGCCGGCATGACAGCGGCGATGGCGAGCATGGCGGAAAGCTTCAGCGCCTCAGGCGCGGAACGGACACTCGGCAAGATCACCGCCGAGGTTTCGGCGGGCACAACGAACATGCCAAACCCGACGAAGCCGGCGGCGGCCACGGCCGCGGCGAGCCACGCCATCCAGATCATGTTGAGGTCGGCGTAGACCGCAGCCAGCGCGAAGATCAAGCCGGCGGCGACTGCGGGAAGGAACGAGGCGAGAATCGTGGCGATGGCCAGCAGCACGATCGCGACCGAAACCAGGGTGCGCAGCGCCTCCAGCTGGACGAGCTCAAGAAACATCTGCAGCACCGCGGCACCGAGCGTCGTCACCATCACCGAAACCAGCGCGGCGACCGTCAGCGGCCCCACAACGGCGAAGATCACGACGATACCGGCCACGCGCGAAAGGCGACAAAAAAGAACGGCGGCGGGATTGGCGCGGGCCGCACTCACTTCGACAGCTCCTTCAGGCCGAGCCGGATGAGCTGCGCGGTCTCGGCGCTCTCGCCCGCGCTGCGCGATGCCGATGCGATCGCGGCGGCAGCTTGCGGCTGGCCGTAGCCGAGATTGACCAGCGCAGAGATCGCGTCCGCCACGGGCCGCGGCGCGCGCTGATCGTCGACGGCACCGGCGAGATGCACCACGGCCGGATCGACATTGGCGAAGGCCGGCGCCTTGTCCTTCAGTTCAGTGACGATGCGCTCGGCGACTTTGGGGCCGACACCGGGCGTGCGCGCCACCGCGGCCTTATCGCGCAACGCGATGGCGTTGGCGAGGTCGGACGGCTGTAGCGTGCCGAGCACGGCAAGCGCGACCTTGGCGCCGACACCCTGCACGGTCTGGAGCAGGCGAAACCATTCGCGCTCCTGGTCGCTGCGGAAGCCGAACAGTTTGATCTGATCCTCGCGAACATAGGTCTCGATCGACAGCACGGCGGCCTCGCCCGGCGAGGGCAGATGCTGCAGCGTGCGCGTCGAACAATGCACCTGATAACCGACACCGCCGACATCGAGGATCACGAAATCCTCGCCGTAAGAATCGATCAGGCCCTTGAGCTTGCCGATCATAAGCCTGCCACCTTCAGCCGCAGCGCGGTGCTCTGGCGATGATGGGCATGGGTGATGGCAATGGCGAGCGCGTCGGCGGCGTCCGCGGACGGCGGATCGGCCTTGGGCAGCAGAATCTTGAGCATCATCGCGATCTGCTGCTTGTCGGCGTGGCCGGCGCCGACCACCGTCTTTTTCACCTGGTTCGGCGCGTATTCGGCAACAGAGATCCCGAACATCGCGGGCGCGAGCATGGCGACGCCGCGGGCCTGGCCGAGCTTCAGCGTCGCGACGCCGTCCTTGTTGACGAAAGTCTGCTCGACCGCGGCTTCCATCGGCTTGTGACCGGACAGGACAGCGGCGAGCCCCTCATGGATCGCGAGCAGCCGGCTCGCCAGCGGCAAATCGTCCGGCGGCTCCACCGAACCACAGGCGACGTAGATCAGGCGGTTGCCCTCGGCCTCGATCACGCCCCAGCCGGTGCGGCGCAGGCCAGGGTCGATGCCGATGATGCGAACGGGGCCACGAATCGGGAGCGTCGTCATGGCCCAGTGATAGCGGCTGGCCGCCGTGGGGGAAACAGAAACGGAACGGAAGTAACAGGGGAAGTGTCCCCTTACCCGCCCATCTTCGCCAGCAGCGCGTCCGACACCTCGAAATTGGCGTAGACGTGCTGGACGTCGTCGTGCTCGTTGAGCAGGTCCATCAGCTTCAACAGCTTCTCGCCGGTCTCGTCGTCGACCGCGACCGTGTTCTGCGGTTTCCAGATCAGCGCGGCCTTGCGCGGCTCGCCGAACTTGGCTTCCAGCGCCTTGGCGACGTCGCGATAGCCTTCGGTCGAGGCGTAGATCTCGTGGCCGCCTTCGCTCGAGATCACGTCATCGGCACCGGCCTCGATCGCCGCATCGAGCACCGCATCGTCGGAGGCGACGCTGCGGTCGTATTCGACGATGCCGGTGCGGTCGAACATGAAGGAGACCGAGCCGGTTTCACCGAGATTGCCGCCGGACTTGGTGAAGAAGGAGCGGATGTCGGAAGCCGCGCGGTTGCGATTGTCGGTCAGCGCCTCGACGATGACGGCAACGCCGCCGGGGCCGTAACCCTCGTAACGGATCTCGTCATAATTCTCGCCGTCATTGCCGAGCGCCTTCTTGACGGCGCGCTCGATATTGTCCTTCGGCATGTTCTCCTGGCGCGCCGCGGTGATGGCCGCACGCAGGCGCGGGTTCATGTTGGGGTCGGGCGTCCCCAGCTTGGCCGCGACGGTGATTTCCCGCGCCAGCTTGCCGAACAGTTTCGACTTCTGGGCATCCTGCCGCCCCTTGCGGTGCATGATGTTCTTGAATTGGGAATGTCCGGCCATGCGTGATCTTCTCTAGGGAACCGTGCGCCAAGGTGAGCGTGGGAAGCGCGGCCTTATAGGCCGCCACCCCACTGGAAAGAAAGAGGCTCTACGACTTTAAGGTAACACCGTATGGGCCCGTGCCTAGATGTCAGGCATCGTTAACCCTGATTTCATTCCAGCCTGCGAAAATTGCCTCGACCGTCCCCCGACAAGAGAGACCTGATGGCGTTCGGACTATTTCGGAAGCGTCTGCCGGACATAGCTGCAACTGCGGCTGCCCCGCAGGCTGCGCAGCCGGCGGCCCATTCCGAGCCCGCCGCGGCCGTCGAAGGTGATTCGGCCAAGGAAATCCTGGAACTGCTGGAACTCGAGCTGGGCGCCATGATTCGCCAGCTCGAGCGCGCCGCCAATTCGGTGGCCGGCGGCGCCGAGGCGACCGCCACGACGCTTGCCGCCATCCGCGACCGCACCGACGCACTGACCGGCCGGACCAATGCCGCGCAATCGAATGCCTCCACCTTCGCCCATGCCGCCGACAAATTCACCCAGTCCGCGCTGGGCATCGGGGCGCAGGTCCGCGAGGCCGGCAAGCTCGCCGACGAGGCCAGCGCCGCGGCGCAGGAAGCCCGCGCCAATGTCGATCGCTTGCGCGAATCCTCGGCCGCCATCGGCAACGTCGTCAATCTGATCGCGCAGATCGCGCGGCAGACGACGCTGCTCGCGCTCAACTCGACCATCGAGGCCGCGCGTGCGGGCGCGGCGGGAAGAGGCTTTGCGGTCGTCGCCACCGAGGTCAAGGCACTCGCGGTGCAGACCCAGGGTGCGACAGAGGAGATCACCAGGAAGATCGACGCGCTGCAGCGCGATGCCGCCGGCTCCGCGGATGCGGTGCACCGCATCTCGCAGGCGATCGAGGCCATCCGCCCGGTATTCGAGACCGTCAACGGCGCGGTCGCTGAACAGAACGCCACCACCAGCGAAGTCTCCGGCAACGCAACCAACGCGTCGGAGTTCATCATCTCGGTCGGCGAGAGCGCAGCCGAGATCGATGCCGCGACCAAGGCGGCCGAGAGCCACGGCGAGAACGTCGCCAGCGCAGGCAAGGCCGTGACCGCCTTCGCCCAGAAACTGAAATCGCGTTGCGCCGTGCTGCTGCGCCAGAGCGAGCACGACGACCGCCGCAAGACCGAGCGGCTGCCCTGCCATCTGAAGCTCGAAACCGCCCGCGGGGTGCTGCCGGTCTACGAGATATCGATGGACGGCGTGCTGATCGGCGGCGCGGAGGCGGGCCGCCTTGCATCGCAAGCCATGGTCGAAGGCAGCCTCGAGGGTGTCGGCGCCTGCCGCCTGCGCGTGGTCGAGCAATCCAAGGCCGGCGCCCGCGCGCAATTCGTCAATCCCGATGCCGCGCTCAACGAGAAGATCGAGGACCGGCTCTGGTCGATCCACGAAGAAAACACCGAGTTCGTCACCCGCGCCATGGAGGCGGGTAACGCGCTGACCGCGATCTTCGAGCAGGCGGTTGCCCGCGGCGAGGTGAAGATCGAGGACCTCTTCGACACCGACTACGCCGAAATCGCCGGAACCAATCCGCAGCAGTACCGCACCCGATATCTGGACTGGGCCGACCGCGCTCTGCCGGCATTCCAGGAAGCCTTTTTGGTAAAGGACCCGCGCTTGGCGTTCTGCGCCATGGTCGATCGCAACGGCTTCCTGCCGGTGCACAACAGGATCTACTCGCATCCGCAGCGGCCGGGCGATGCTGCCTGGAACACGGCCAACAGCCGTAACCGGCGGATGTTCAACGATCCGGCGGGGTTGGCCGCGGCGCGCAACCTGCGCTCGTATCTGGTGCAGAGCTATGCGCGCGACATGGGCAACGGCAATACCGTGATGATGCGCGAGATCGACGTTCCAATTCGCGTGCAGGGCCGGCACTGGGGCGGATTCCGGACGGCCTACAAGCTCTAGTGCGCGCTCAGGCAAGACGCCAAGGCGCGAATCACCTCTTAAGACCGGAATTGGAATGGGAATGCCGCGGAGAGCCGGCGAACGGCTCTGACTGGAGGACTCTCAAGACATGTCCGTCGTACAATTTGCAGTACTGGACACCGGCTCCAACCGAACGCTTGCCGAACGGCTGATCGATCAGCTCGCCGACCGCATCGGCGGCCTCGGCGTGGAACTCGCTGACATCGCCGGCAACGTCCAGGAAGTCGCAAGCCGCGTCGCGAACCAGTCGGAGCGGTTCCACCACCTGCAGGAAACCGCCGAGACGATGGTCTCCGCCAATCACGACATTGCCAATGCGTCGCAGGCGGTGCAAACGACCACGTCGGCGGCGGTCGGCGAGATCGCGCAATCGCGCGGCGCGGTCGACGCCGCGGTCAGCCACATCTCCGAGCTTGTCGCGGCGGTGGAGCGGATCGAAGCGCGCTTGAGCGCCGTCGGTTCGGCGCTGGCACAGGTGGCAAAGGTGTCCGGGTCGATCGAGGCGATCGCGAAGCAGACCAACCTGCTCGCGCTCAACGCCACCATCGAGGCGGCACGCGCCGGCAACGCCGGCCGCGGCTTCGCGGTGGTCGCAAGCGAGGTCAAGAACCTCGCGGAAGCCACCCGCCGGGCCACACACCAGATCTCCGACACCATGCGCGATCTCGACGGCCAGATCGAAGGCCTGATCGGCGAGAGCAGCGATGCCTCGCAGCGCGCAAAGACCGCCGGCGAAGGCGCCCAGCGGATCTCCGGCATCATCTCGCGGGTCCAGCAGGGCTTCGCCTCCGTGGAGGCGGAGATCGGCAGCGTCACGCGCGCGGCGACCTCCAATCTCGGACACTGCGACACCGTCATCAGCGAGCTCAACGAGCTCGCCAAGGGCGTCGACCTCTCCTCGCGCGATCTCAAGAACGCCGATCAGCGCGTGACCAAGCTGCTCGATACGTCCGAAGGCCTGATCGCACTGATCGCCGACAGCGGCGTGGAGACATCCGATGCGCCGCTGATCCGCGTAGTCGTCGAGACCGCCAAGCGGATCTCCGACGAGTTCGAAGCCGCCATCGGCCGCGGCGAGATCACGCTCGACCAGTTCATGGACGAGAACTACCGGGAAATCCCCGGCACCGATCCCAAGCAGTACAACACTGACTACGTCGAATTCACCGACCGCGCGCTGCCCGCGATCCAGGATTCGATTCAGAAGTCCGATCCCCGCATCGTGTTCTGCGTCGCCTGGGCCAAGGGCGGCTATCTGCCGACCCACAACCCGAACTACCGCCTGCCGCAGGGCAAGGACCCGGTCTGGAATAACGCCAATTGCCGCAACCGCCGCCTGTTCACCGACCGCGCGGTGCAGAAGGTCGCGGCCAACACCAAGCCGTTCCTGCTGCAGACCTATCGCCGCGACATGGGCGGCGGTCAGTTCGTGCTGATGAAGGACCTGTCCTCGCCGATCATGATCCGCGGCAAGCATTGGGGCGCCTTCCGGATGGGCTTTCGGCAGAGCTGAGGACCGCTCCAGCGGCCCTTGGAGTCGAAAACCTGAAAAACAACCCCATGCACAGTAGCCAGGGCGAGCAGAATCAATGGCTTAAGTGCCGGACGAATCCATGGCTTAGGCGGCTCGTAAAGCGGTTGCGCCGTCGGGCAAAACAGGTGCATACTGCTATTATTCCGAAATCTTCAACCCCTCCTCTTCCCTTCTCCCCTTCCGAGAGAAGCCGATTTCGATAGGCCGCACGCTGTACGGCCTTCCGGGCCTACGCTGAGGTGGCCCGGTAGCTGTGCGTGCCAAATCAACGGACTACTTCTTTTGCTCTGTGGTCGTCGCAGTGGCCGGGGTGCCGTCGCGAGCGTCCCGTCGCTCGTCGCGTCCTGTACGCCGTGCTTGCCGCCGCTCCGTGCGGCCGGCGCGGCGCTCCTGGCGGCGCTCTGTTCGCCCGCTACGTCGCTCCTGGCGGCGTTCTGTGCCCGACTTGGGCGCGTCGGCTGGCGGCGTCGCAGGCGCGGCGGCTGGCGCAGTGGTTTGGGCCACCGCCTCTGAAGCTGCAAAAATTGAGGAGGAGGCCACAAACCCAAACACCGCTGCGCATCCAAGGAAAGTGAGTGCGTTGCGACGACAGACCTGTTTCGGCTCCGAACGTTCATTCATGTTCAGGCTCCCGGTTGCTGCCCCGTCAGAGCATGTCACCAGCGCCGGTCCCCGACTTATTGATCTGGATCAACTTCGCCGGGCGCTTCAAGCCACGTTGGGATTTCGGTCGATGGGATCGACACTCTCGGAAAGTGAGGGATGATAGTCCCTGCAGTGACGATCAGTCCGTCGTTGAATTTGGTTCGCGCAAAATCCTTAGCTGCTGCTTCGCTTTCAAACGTGTTCGTTAGACGCGGGTGTCGCCGTCTTGACAGTGTGCCGTCCGGCGGCACTTCAAAAGTGACGTACCAAGTGTGCTTCATGCCCTAATGCCGCCCCGGCGGTACTAGTGCCTATCCCCGCCAGACCAAGAAAAGCCGCCACCGGGACGAAACGATGACGGCTTCTTGCTGGCTTGCGAAACCGGCCTTTACCGCCCGGCTCCAACGCGATTGACGCCACCATTCGCATTGCCACCGGCGTTGTGGCGGACTGCGGCGCGGGCCACCGGGCGCGGCCTGAGCACGACGCCTGCCCGGGCAACGCAACCCGCCGGATATTCTACGTACTGGCAGTAAATCACCGCCTTGGCTGGGGTTGGACTAAGCGACAGGGTTGCAAGCCCAAGCAGGCCGCTGGCGGCAATGCCCGCGACCGTCGCTGACTTGATCGAAAGAAGCTTCCTCGGATGCATGGCGGACCTCCCTCTTCGCACTTGCGTCACCGAAGGGTGACGGAAGCCGCCTCAGGTGCGGCTGAGCATAGCGTAGGCGTCGCAGTGCGCGGGTTCGATTGATCTACATCAACCTCACGCGCAGAGTGAGCCGCAATCTCGCGAGCGGGGCTCAATGAATTCATGGAAGGGTTCCATCATGCTCCGCTATATTCTCGCTCCTCTTGCCGCCTTCGTTTTGCTCATCGTCTGCTTGACCCCCGATGATGCCGAGGCTCGGCGCGGCGGAGGTGCCTATCGGGGTGGCGGCGGTTACCGCGGCGGTGCGGTCGCGGTTCGAGGACCGCGGGGCGGCGGCGCTGTCGCAGTGCGCGGCGCAGGCTACCGTGGCTACGGCTATCGTGGCGGTTATCGCGGCTACGGCTATCGGGGCTACGGTGTGGGAGCGGCAGCGGTAGGCGCGGCTGCCCTTGGCACTGCTGCGTACCGCCGCAGCTGCTACGATGCTTACGGGAACTATATTTGCGCCTATTAATCCGTGGCGACGCGCGATAGCGCGGGTTGCCCTCTGTGCGCGCAAACGCTGACGGTGACCGTCCGATGATGGCGACCTGCGTCATCGGTCTGCAGGTACTCTGGGCGACGCGGCCTATTGCAGGGACCGCGCGACCGCGTCGCTATGAACTCTTGCGGACCTGTTTGTGTCAGAATTGCCCCGCAGTTTCCCTTGTCTCCGCTTGTTGATAATCTGATCGAGCGGATACGGTACTCCACTTGGATCGGGGCTCGGAGTGCGATGCTTTTCTGGCTGTCTCGCTCATGGCGAACCTGTCGCGCGCGGAGCCTCACCGTTGCGTTGACCATCGCATTGTTGATCGCGACGACAAGCCAAAGTGCGGCAGTTGATCCACAGCCAAAGCGAGTACTGATGCTGCATTCATTCGGTCTTAGGTTCAGACCTTGGACTGATTATTCGGAAGCCCTTCGCGCCGAGCTGAGCCGCCGGGCATCCATTGAATTTCAAGACCAATCGCTGCTGAATGCCCGGCGAAGCAGCGACAAGTCAGACGCCCCCTTTGTCGAGTATCTTCGTTCCCTCAATATAGACCAGCCGCCCGACCTGATCGTCGCGATCGGTGCGCCTGCTGCCAATTTCGTGCAGGCTCATCGCAAAGACCTCTTTCCAACTACGCCGATGCTGTACACTCTGGTAGAGCGACGCCGCGTCGACTTCGATAAATTGACCAAGTACGACACCGTCGTGGCAATCACGAACGACGATCGTGTTTTCTTTGAAAATATCCTGCAGGTCCTACCTCAAACAACTACGATTGCCATCGTAGTCGGTGCTTCGCCGAGCGAAACCTGGTGGCGTAACGAGGTCGCCAAGTCCACCGTGCGGTTCGCGGATCGTGTCCATTTTCGATGGTACAACGAGCTCTCGTTCGAAGACATGCTCAAGGATGCCGGCAACCTTCCGCCGCACAGTGCTATTTTCTGGATTGGATTGAATGTCGATGCGGCGGGAGTGGCGCATGAGGGCAACAGTGCGTTTACCCGATTTTACACCGTAGCCAATGCGCCCATCTTTTTTCACGACGAAAGTTTTTTTGGAGAGGGCATCGTCGGTGGACCAATGCAGGTCGTTTCCAGACAAAGCAAGCAGGCGGCGGAAGTCGCGCTTCGCATCCTTAACGGCGAAAATGTCGCCGACATCAAGCCGACTTTTGTCCCGCTGGCCGCGCCTATGTTTGACTGGCGGCAACTGCAGCGGTGGGGGATTTCCCAAAGCAGACTGCCGCCTGACAGCACGGTTTACTTCCGGGAGCCCACGTTGTGGGAGCGATATCGGTGGCAAATCACGTTCACTATCGCGCTTGTCCTCGCGCAAGCGGGACTGATCGCGCTTTTGCTGTTTGAGCATCGTCGGCGTCAATTCGCCGAAGTACAGTCGCGACAGCGCATGGCTGAACTGGCCCACGTCAATCGCTTCGCGACCGCTGGCGAACTGACCGCTTCGATTGCTCACGAGATCAACCAGCCGCTCGGGTCTATTCTGACGAACGCCGAAACCGCAGCCGCGATCCTGCAATCGCAGCGTCCCGATATCGCTGCACTTTCCGATGTTGTTGAACTCAGGGAAATCGTGAACGATATTTTACAGGATGACCGGCGTGCCACCGAGGTCATTCGCAGGATGCGCAGCCTCCTAAAGAAGGCGCCGTTCGAATTGAAGCAACTGGACCTCAATGAGGTTGTGCAAGAGACGATCAGATTTCTTTCGGCGCTAACCGTCAGCCGAAAATTCGAAATGGCCACCGTGATCACGGCGGATGCGCTACCGATCCTCGGCGACCGCATTCAGCTTCAACAGGTTGTTCTGAACCTTGTAATGAACGGCATCGAGGCGATGAAGGATATGCCGCCTGAACATCGCAGCATCAGCATTCGGACTTCGCGCGTTGAGAAGTTTGCGGAGTTATCCGTGTCGGATCGCGGGCCCGGCATTACCGAAGATAAACTAAACGAGGTTTTCGAACCGTTTTACACCAGCAAAGCGGAAGGCATGGGCATGGGCTTGTCCATTGCACGCACCATTATCGACGCGCACAACGGGTTCATATCAGCGAGAAATCGGGAGCACGGCGGTGCCTCGTTCACGATCAGGCTTCCCTTTGTCGGCTGATCACAACGGCGGCCATACGCGGAGACCGACCCCTCACCCGAGTGAGCCTGCGTCTACCGGCGTCGCGGCCCTCTCCCACAAGGGGAGAGGGCACAACAATGAGCCGCTGCAATTGATCCCGTCAGACGTGCTCGCCGTCTGACTTCCACAATCGCACGACTTTCGTCATCGCATGATTTTGCGCATTCGCACGATCATCTGCGGCAATGAACGGCGCATGTGAAGAAAAAGCGTCAGAAAATGACGCTTATCATATCAATTAGCCTAAAATCACCGCAGCGATCGCCGCACAAATTCGTGAACGTCATGGCCTGACGCGTTCGCTCCGCAAATATGCATTGCCGAAAATGTCGACGCTTCATCGTTTCGCATCGATATGATTATTGTGCGCGCGAATTCGATGACTAGATCGCCGCAAGCGATCGAGCGAGCAAGGGGATGCATATGGCAACTGTTCTCACCATCAACGGCGAAACGAAATCGTTCGACGCGCCACCTGACATGCCGCTGCTGTGGGTGCTGCGCGACGTCCTCGGGATGACCGGCACCAAGTTCGGCTGCGGCATCGCGCAGTGCGGCGCCTGCACGGTGCACGTCGATGGCAAGGCAGTCCGCTCCTGCGTCTTGCCGGTCAGCGCGGTCGCGAACCGCGCCATCACGACGATCGAGCATGTCGGCAGCACACCGGCGGGCGCAAAGGTGCAGAAGGCCTGGCTCGATGCCGAAGTGATCCAGTGCGGTTACTGCCAGTCCGGCCAGATCATGGCGGCCGCGGCGCTGCTGGCGGCAACGCCAACCCCCGACGACTCCGACATCGACGCCGCGATGGCGGGCAACATCTGCCGCTGCGGCACCTATGTGCGCATCCGCGAGGCCATCAAGCAGGCGGCCTCCGCCCGTCAGTCGTGAGGTCCGCCATGATCGCCGACAAGACTCTTCCCGAGGTCTCCCGCCGCTCGCTGCTGACTGGCGGTCTCGCAACCGGTTTCCTGCTCGCCTTCCATCTGCCGCTGCGCGCCGCCGTCAACGAGCCTGAGCAGCCGCGCGATACCACCGACGGCAAGTTCGCGCCGAACGCCTTCATCCGGATCGAGGAGACCGGCCGCACCGTTCTCCTGATGCCGCAGGTCGAGATGGGCCAGGGCGTCTATACCTCGATCTCGATGATCCTGGCCGAAGAGCTCGATGCCGATTGGGCAAAGGTCGCGGTGCTGCACGCGCCGCCCAACGACCAGCTCTACGCCAATCCCGCCTTTGGCCTGCAGGCGACCGGCGGTTCGACCTCGATCCGTGCTTGGTGGAAACCATTGCGCTCAGCCGGCGCCAGCGCGCGGGCGATGCTGGTGCAGGCTGCCGCGGCGCAGTGGCAGGTCGAGCCTGCAAGCTGCTCGACATCGAAGGGCGAGGTCGTGCATGCCGCAAGCGGGCGCAGCCTGTCCTACGGTGCGCTGGCGCTCGCCGCGCAAAGCCAGACGCCGCCGAAGGACGTGCCGCTCAAAGATCCCAAGGATTTCGTGATCATCGGCCAGCCGCTGAAGCGGCTCGACACGCGAGACAAGGTCAACGGCAAGGCCGTCTACGGCATCGACGCGATCCTGCCCGGCATGAAGATCGCCGCGATCGCCAATTGCCCGGTCTTTGGCGGCAAGGTCGGCAAGGTCGACGACAGCGCGGCGGTGAAAATCCCGGGCGTGCGCAAAATCGTGGTGCTCGAGGACACGGTCGCAGTGATCGGCGACCACATGTGGGCCGCGAAGAAAGGCCTCGATGCGCTCAAGATCGAGTGGAACGAGGGACCGAACGCGAAGCTCAGCACACAGGATATCTGGCAGGATCTGCGCGCCGCCAGCGCGAAGGACGGCGTGGTCGCGAAATCGGTCGGCGACATCGCCAAGGGGCTCGCTAGCGGCGACCGGTTCGAGGCGAGCTTCGAACTGCCGTTCCTTGCGCACGCCTCGATGGAGCCGATCAACGCCACCGTTCACGTCAGGCCTGATGCCTGCGAGATCTGGACCGGCACGCAGATCATGACGCGGGTGCAGTCGGAGGCGGCGAAGGCCGCGGGCTTCCCCGTCGACAAGGTGATCGTCAACCAGCATCTGCTCGGCGGCGGCTTCGGCCGCAAGCTCGAGCCGGACATGGTGGTGGCGGCCGTGAAGATCGCAAAACAGGTCGACTACCCCGTCAAGGTGATATGGACCCGTGAGGAGGACATCCAGCACGACGTCTATCGCCCGGTCTATCGCGACCAGGTCACGGCATCGCTGGTCGACGGCAAGGTCGCGGCCTGGAAGTACAAGGTCGCCGGCTCGGCGGTGATTGCGCGCTGGCTGCCGCCGGCGTTCCAGAAGGGTATCGACATCGACGCGGTCGATGCCGCCGTGGATGCGCCCTACGATTTCGCCGACTTCCATGTCGAATATGTCCGCGCCGAACCGCCGGCGGTGCCCACCGGCTTCTGGCGCGGCGTCGGTCCGAACAACAACGTGTTCGCGGTCGAATGCGCTATGGACGAGCTGGCGCGCAAGGCCGGCAAGGACCCCGTCGAATTCCGCCGCTCGATGCTGACGAAGAATCCGCGCATGCTCGCGGTGCTCAATCTCGCCGCCGAGAAATCCGGCTGGGGCCAACCGCTGCCACCGCGGGTCGGCCGCGGCATCTGCGTGCAGCCGTCGTTTGCGAGCTTCCTCGCGACCGTGGTCGAGGCGGAGATCGACGATCTCGGCGAGATCGTGCTCCGCCGCATCGTCTCGGTGGTCGACACCGGCATCGCGGTCAACCCCGATACGGTGAAAGCGCAGATCGAAGGCGGCCTGGTGTTCGGCCTCACCGCAGCGCTCTATGGCGAGATCACCATCGAGAAGGGCCGCGTGCAGCAGTCTAACTTCCACGACTACCGCATGATGCGCATCAACGAGACACCGAAGATCGAGGTCTTCGTGGTCAAGAGCGGCGAGGCGCCCGGCGGCATCGGTGAGGCCGGCGTCAATGCCGGACCGCCGGCGCTGCGCAACGCCATTTACGCGGCAACCGGCGTCGCGCTGCGGCGCCTGCCGATCGATCGGAAACTGCTGGCTGCGGGGAAAAAAGCATGAGCGGCAAGATGCGTATCCTCACTGGCATCGTCGTGATCGCCATTGTCGCGGTGGTATCAGGCGTCTGGTTCATCCGCGGGCCCGGTCCGCTCGACTTCGCCGGCGGCACCAAGGTGGCGCTGGCGGATTACCGCGCCGGCAAGCCGGCCGGCGTGCCGGCCAGGCTGGAGAAGGCGAGCCTGGTTGAACGCGGCGAATATCTGGCGAAGGCGGCCGACTGCATGGTTTGCCACAGCAAGCCGGGCGAGAAGGATTATTCCGGCGGGCTCGGCTTCAAGCTGCCGTTCGGCACGCTTTATTCCACCAACATCACGCCGGACAAGGACACCGGCATCGGCAATTACAGCGACCAGGATTTTCTCAACGCCGTCCAGCGCGGCAAGCGCCATGACGGCGCCCGGCTTTATCCGGCGATGCCCTACACGTCCTACACCTACATGACCGACGAGGACGTGCTGGCGGTGAAGGCCTATCTGTTCAGCCTGCCGGCGGTGCGCGCGAAGCCGCCGGAGAACACGCTGTCGTTCCCGTTCAACCAGCGCTGGGCCATGATGGTCTGGTCGGCCGTGTTCAATCCCGACACGCGCTTTGCGCCTGATACGTCGAAGAGCCCGGAGTGGAATCGCGGCGCCTATCTCGTGGAGGCGCTGGCGCATTGCGGCGAATGCCACACGCCGCGCAATCTCGGCTTTGCGCTGGACAACCGCAAGAAATTCGCGGGCGCGATCACGGCCGGCTGGCGCGCCTTCAACATCTCCTCCGACAAGGCCACTGGTCTCGGGAACTGGCGCGACGAGGACCTGATCTCCTATCTGTCGCTCGGCCACGCGCCGGGCCACGGCTCGGCATCGGGGCCGATGGGTGAAGCGGTCGACCACAGTTTCAGCCAGTTCGCGCCTGAGGACATAAGCAGCGTCGTCGCCTACTTGCGCAGCGTGCCGCCGCAGCCCTCGCCCGACCTGCCCGCAACCACAGCGCCGGTCGCGCCCGCCTCGCACAAGGACGGCATCACGGCAGATCTGCGCGGCAAGAAAATGTTCGCCAGCGCCTGCGCCAGCTGCCACGGCTGGAGCGGCGAGAGCCCGGTCTCGCCGATGGCGACGCTGACCGGCACCTGGGCCGTCAACGACCCCGCCGCCATCAACGTCGCGCAGATCGTGATCTCGGGCACCAAGCGCCACACGCCGGATGGGGCGCTGTCGATGCCGGCATTCGGCAGCGCCTACAGTGATGACGAGATCGCGGCGGTGGCGAATTATGTCACGGCGCGGTTCGGTGCGAAGGGATCGAAGCTGACGGCGAAGGATGTGGCTGAGTTGAGGGAGCAGACGGCGGAGTAGGTCCCAATGTCGTCCTGGCGAAAGCCAGGACCCATTACCCCGATTGCCTGTTTGGCACGACACTTTCGACCGCGAGCCTGCCCATTACCACGGCCGGTGGTAATGGGTCCTGGCTTTCGCCAGGACGACACTGAGTGTGTGGCGAGCTGCGCGAGAACTCAGCTCAACCAGAATTTCGGCGTCGCCGGCTCCAGCCGGCCGCCGGCGCGCACCGGGGCAATCCGCAGTGCGAGTCCGGTCGCGTCATCCGTCTCCACGGCCACGCCGCTGAGCGTCGCCGGGCCCGCCGCCGGCTCGAACCGGCCTGACGGGATCCCGGAGGTGAACCTCCGCAGCGGCTCCTCCTTCTGCATGCCGATGATGGAATCGTAGTCGCCGGTCATGCCGGCATCGGTCATGTAGGCGGTGCCGCCCGACAGGATCTGGTGGTCGGCGGTCGGCACATGGGTGTGGGTGCCGACGACGAGGCTGGCGCGGCCGTCGCAGAAGAAGCCGATGCCCTGCTTCTCGCTGCTCGCCTCGCAATGGAAGTCGACGACGATGGCGTCGGCGGCAATGCCGAGCGGGCAGGCACCGAGCTCGCGTTCGAGCGCAGCGAAAGGATCGTCGAACGGGGTCATGAAGACGCGGCCGAGCGCGTTGACGACGAGCGCGTGCTTGCCGTTCTTGGTCTCCACCAGCGCAGCGCCGCGGCCGGGCGTGCCGCGCGGATAATTCGCGGGCCGCACCAAACGCTCGGCGCGCTCGATGAACACCAGAGCTTCGCGCTGGTCCCAGGAGTGATTGCCGAGCGTCACCGCGTCGGCACCGGCGTCGAGAAACTCCTGATAGATAGCTTCCGTGATGCCGAAGCCGCCGGCCGAATTCTCGCCGTTGACGACGACGAAATCGAGCGACCAGTCCTTGACCATGCCGGGCAGATATTCGGCGATGGCGTTGCGCCCGGCACGGCCGACGACATCACCCACGAAGAGAATGCGCAACTTCAGAACTCCGGAAATCGAATACGTCCGATTCCGTTAGCACATAATCCAGCGCCACGTCGTGGGATAGTGCCGGAACCGCCTTGATCTCCTGCGCTGCAAAAGCGAGCCCGATGCCGACGATATTCTTCGCTTTTCGCAAATGCGCGAAAGTGTGGTCGTAGTGCCCCGCGCCGTAGCCGATGCGATGGCCGAGACGATCGAAGGCAGCGAGCGGCGTCAGCATGATGTCGGGAATGACTTCAGCGGCCCCAGGCGACGGCTCGGGAATGCCGAGCGGGCCGAGCATCAGGCGATCGTTCGGATGAAAGACGCGGAAGATCAGCGCCTGGCCGCGCGCGGTGACGCAAGGCAGCGCGAGCCTGGCGCCCTGCTCGGCGAGCTTCTTCAGCAGCGGCATCGGATCGATCTCGCTGCGGATCGGCGAATAGCCGGATACGATGCTGCCGGGCAGGAGCTGGAACGGCAGCCCGCGCTTGGCGAGCCTGGCGGCGGCGGCGGTGCGTTTCTTTTCGCTCAGCGCATCGCGCGCCGCGAGGGCTTTGGCACGGAGTTCGGCTTTGGTGTTGGTCATGCGCTTGCCCCCGAGGCAGAGCTACCCCCGCTGTCATCACCCGCAGCGTGTCGGGGACGCAATTTCGACAGGCACGAACCAGAAGGAAGAAAACAAAAGTGCGAAGCCGCGAACGCCGTTGAAGCACTCGATCCCGGAGTTCCCTACGAAAGTAGGTGGGCACCATATGTCCGAGCCCACGGGCCCGGCCAGGGACAGTTCCCTAAAGGATCGATAAGGCCCCGGGGATATTATGGCTCCTGACGCGCGTCGCAGCCTCGCTTGGCCAATGTAACAACGATGCTGACGAATCGCCAGCCCGGTGAAGGGTCAGCCGATGGCGATCCCGTTGCCGACGGTGCGGTTCAGGACCTGGGTCGACTTCTCGATGCGCTCGGCCGCGGAGTTCAGGGCG
The DNA here is from genome assembly GCF_055811355.1 of Bradyrhizobium sp. WSM4873. NCBI lineage: Bacteria > Pseudomonadati > Pseudomonadota > Alphaproteobacteria > Hyphomicrobiales > Nitrobacteraceae > Bradyrhizobium > Bradyrhizobium sp. WSM4873. Next base: position 53,066 of record NZ_JBVVPS010000031.1, read on the forward strand.
TTCACGACCGCGGTCTGAGTCAGCCGGGCGCGCTCGACGGCGGCGTTGCGGAAATCCCGCAATTCGGTCAGCTCCTGCTCCATGGTCCGGATGCGGTTGCCGGCGTCGACCAATTCGTCGCAGACGGTCAGCGCCGCCATCACGGTGAGCCTGGCATCACCGATCTCGCCGAACTTTCCGCGCAGCGACTGAATCCGCGTCTCCAGGCTTTCGGCGAGCTTGAGCAGCCGCACCTCCTGGCCTTCCTCGCAGGCCATGCGGTATTGCCGGCCGTTGATGGTGACGTTGATGTGGCTCATCCGTCCTCTCCGGTATCGAGCACCGAACGTATCGTGACGATCGCGGAATCCAGCCGATCGGAGATCTCGCGGCTGGAGCGCTCGAGCTTGCGCGCCTTCACCAGCGCGCCGTCGAGTTCGTCGGCAAGGCGCGAGCGGTCCGCGCCCAGCGCCTGGATCCGCGCCGCGAGCTCGTTCTCGTCGCGATCGGCGTCGCGCCGCCGCTCCACCGCGCTTTCGAGCGAGTCGAGCGCCGCCATGAGCCTGCGGGTCGCGATCTCGATCTCGACGGCCGAGGACTCGGTCATGGCAGAGCTGTTGGATACGCGATCGTTCATGCAGTCAGCGGCGGAACCTGTGGCCTATCCCCGGGGGCTTGCCGTCCGGCAAAAGACTCGGTTCGGCAAGCGGTTAGAAGCAGAAATTTACGTGGCAAGCTAGCGGAGCGCAACGCCGCCACGAAACTATGCACTGCTAAGCAACTTTTGCGGCCAAACCGGCGTTTGATTGCCTTGGCCTGCCGGAACCGAGATGCTATCCCAGCCGCGACCCCAGCGGCCGAAAGGCTCCTTCCGGCGCGGCCAAATCCAGCCACAAGCGCCTCATTTCAGACGGATTTTCAGACATGACGCAGGTCGATCACAACCGTATGGCCAATGCGATCCGCGGCCTTGCCATGGACGGCGTCGAAAAGGCGAAATCGGGTCATCCGGGCCTGCCGATGGGCGCCGCCGACATGGCGACCGTGCTTTTCACGCAATTCCTGAAATTCGATGTCGCCGCGCTGGACTGGCCGGACCGGGACCGCTTCGTGCTCTCGGCCGGGCACGGCTCAATGCTGATCTATGCGCTGCTGTATCTGATCGGCAGCCCCGAGATGACGATCGACCAGCTCAAGGACTTTCGCCAGTTGGGATCGCTGACGCCGGGACATCCCGAGCACGGCCACACCAAGGGCATCGAGACCACCACCGGTCCGCTCGGCCAGGGCATTTCCACCGCCGTCGGCATGGCGCTCGCCGAGAAGATGCTCGCCGCCGAATTCGGCAGGAAGATTGTCGATCACCACACCTATGTGATCGCTTCCGACGGCGATTTGATGGAAGGCGTGTCGCAGGAAGCGATCGCGATGGCCGGGCACTGGAAGCTCAACAAGCTAATCGTGCTGTATGACGACAACGGCATCTCGATCGACGGTCCGACCTCGATCTCCGATTCCGTGGACCAGGTGAAGCGCTTCAAGTCGGCGGGTTGGGCGGCCGAAAAGATCGACGGCCACGACCAGGCGGCGATATCCGCCGCGATCACGCGCGCGCAGAAATCAAACAAGCCCACGCTGATTGCGTGCCGCACCACCATCGGCTTCGGCGCGCCGCACAAGGCCGGCACCAACAAGGTCCACGGCGAAGCGCTCGGCGCCGACGAACTCAAGGCCGCCAAGGAAAATCTCGGCATTTCGCTGGAGCCGTTCTCGGTGCCCGACGACGTGCTGAAAGCCTGGCGCGCGGCCGGCAGCCGCGGCGCGGCGGCACGACAGGAATGGGAAGCAAGGCTCGGTGAACTCGGCAGCCGCAAGCGCGCCGAGTTCGAGCGTCGGCTCCGTCACGAGCGGCCAGCAGCGCTGGCAAAGGCGTTCAAAAGCTACAAGAAGGAGCTCTTGGAAAAGCCGATGAATGCGGCAACCCGCAAATCCTCGGAAGCCGTGATCGAAGTCATTGCCGGCGCGATGCCGATGGAATTTCTGGCGGGCTCGGCCGACCTCACCGGCTCCAACAACAACAAGGCGAAGTCGGCAACCGCGTTCTCGGCCAAGACGCCGAAGGGCCGCTTCATCCATTACGGCATCCGTGAGCACGGCATGTGCGCGGCGATGAACGGCATCTTCCTGCACGGCGGTTTTGCGCCGAACGGCGCGACCTTCCTGGTGTTCACGGATTATGCGCGGCCGGCGATGCGGCTCGCCGCGTTGATGGGGACCGGCGTCGTTTATGTGATGACCCATGATTCCATCGGCCTCGGCGAAGACGGACCGACCCACCAGCCGGTCGAGCATCTCTCGGCGCTTCGCGCCATTCCCAACATGCGCGTGTTCCGCCCGTGCGATTCCATCGAGGTTGCCGAGTGCTGGGAGCTCGCGCTCAACCGCATCGACGGCCCGACGGTCCTGGCGCTGACCCGGCAGAACCTGCCGCAACTGCGCACCACCGCACCGAACGAGAGCCCCTGCCGGTTCGGCGCCTACGAGCTGGTGGCCGCCCAAGGCGAAGCCAAGGCGACGCTGTTTGCTTCCGGCTCCGAAGTGGAGATGGCGGTGGCCGCCCAGAAGCAGCTCGCCGAGCGCGGCATTCCGACCCGGGTGGTTTCGGTTCCCTCGCTCGAGCTCCTGTTAGCGCAACCAAAGGAGCGCCGCGACGAGATCATCGGCAACGCGCCCATCAAGGTCGCGATCGAGGCCGCCGTGCGCTGGGGCTGGGATGCCGTGATCGGCCAGGATGGCGAGTTTATCGGCATGCACTCCTTCGGCGCCAGCGCCCCTCTCAACAAGGTATTCCAGCACTTTGGCATTACCGCCGAGGCCGCGGTTAACGCCGTTCTGAAACGCGTTTCCTGAGAGTTGAGATTGCCGAAAAAAAGGACTACCTAATCTCCCATATGATCAAGCCCCGCCCGGCCGAACCGGGCGTCCGCCCTAAAAAAACCCTCGCAGGCGCGCTAGCGCGTTGTGCGGGATGACAACGGTCATTGAAGGAGACGAAACATGGCAGTCCGCGTCGGAATCAACGGTTTTGGCCGCATCGGCCGCAACATCCTGCGGGCCATCGCCGAGTCCGGCCGCAAGGACATCGAGGTCGTCGGCATCAACGACCTCGGCCCGGTCGAAACCAACGCCCATCTGCTTCGCTTCGACAGCGTTCATGGCCGCTTCCCCGGCACCGTGACCGTCGATGGCGATACGATCAGCCTCGGCGGCAACAAGATCAAGGTGACCGCCGAGCGCGATCCCTCGAAGCTGCCCTGGAAGGATCTCGGCATCGACATCGCGATGGAATGCACCGGCATCTTCACCTCGAAGGACAAGGCCTCGGCGCATCTGACCGCCGGCGCCAAGCGCGTGCTGGTCTCCGCGCCCGCCGACGGCGCCGACGCCACCATCGTCTACGGCGTCAACCACGACACGCTGACCCGGGAACATCTGGTCGTCTCCAACGGCTCCTGCACCACCAACTGCCTCGCGCCGATCGCCAAAGTGCTGAACGACCTCGTCGGCATCGAGACCGGCTTCATGACCACGATCCACGCCTATACCGGCGACCAGCCGACGCTCGACACCATGCACAAGGATCTCTATCGCGGCCGCGCGGCTGCGATGTCGATGATCCCGACCTCGACCGGCGCCGCCAAGGCGATCGGCCTCGTGCTGCCGGAACTCAAGGGCAAGCTCGACGGCGTCGCGATCCGCGTTCCGACCCCGAACGTCTCGGTCGTCGACCTCAAGATCGTCGCCAAGCGCGCCACCGATCCGAAGGAAATCAACGAGGCGATGAAGCGTGCCTCCGAGCAGCAGCTCAAGGGCATCCTCGGCTACACCACCGCGCCGAACGTCTCGATCGACTTCAACCACGACCCGCACTCCTCGACGTTCCACATGGACCAGACCAAGGTGCAGAACGGCACGCTGGTGCGCGTGATGTCCTGGTACGACAACGAATGGGGCTTCTCGAATCGCATGGCGGACACCGCCGTCGCGATGGCGAAAGTGATCTAACCAAGACGCGTCACGGCACAGCCGGAGAACGCCATGACCTCGCAACTCGTCGCCCTCGCGCTCCTCTTGGCGTTGATGGGCGGCCTGTTGTTCCTGTTCTTGCGATCGGGCTCGAAGATCAAGCCCGATCCGGATCGGAAGATCGAGGACTGGCCCAACATTACCCAAGGCGGTTCAGGGGATCCCTCGTGACCAACAAATTCCGCACCCTCGACGACGTCGACGTGAAGGGCAAGCGCGTGCTGCTGCGCGTTGACCTCAACGTGCCCATGGAGAACGGGCGCGTCAGCGACGCAACCCGGCTCGAGCGCGTCGCGCCGACCATCACCGAAATCTCCGACAAGGGCGGCAAGGTCATCCTGCTCGCGCATTTCGGCCGGCCGAAAGGGCGCGATGCCAAGGACTCGCTCAAGCCCGTTGCCGAGGCGCTGTCGAAGGTCGTGAAGAAGCCCGTCGCCTTCGCCGACGACTGCATCGGCGAGCCCGTGGCCAAGGCCGTGGCGGCGCTGAAGGACGGCGACATCCTCTGCCTGGAAAATACCCGCTTCCACAAAGAGGAAGAGAAGAACGATCCCGCCTTTGTCGCGGAGCTCGCAAAACTCGGCGACATCTGGGTCAATGACGCGTTCTCGGCCGCGCACCGCGCCCATGCCTCGACCGAAGGCCTCGGCCACAAGCTGCCCGCCTATGCCGGCCGCACCATGCAGGCCGAGCTGGTCGCGCTGGAGAAGGCGCTGGGCTCACCGACCAAGCCCGTCATCGCCATCATCGGCGGCGCCAAGGTCTCGACCAAGATCGACCTGCTCGAAAACCTCGTGAGCAAGGTCGACGCGCTCGTGATCGGCGGTGGCATGGCCAACACCTTCCTGCACGCCCAGGGCGTCGGCATCGGCAAGTCGCTGGCCGAGAAGGATCTCGCCGCGACCGCGCTGCGCATCATGGAAAAGGCGGAAGCCGCCAACTGCGCCATCATCCTGCCGGTCGATGCCACCGTCGCCTATCATTTCGCGGCCAACGCGCCGTCGCATGCCTATGGCCTCGACGCGATCCCGGCCGACGGCATGATCCTCGACGTCGGTCCGCAGTCGATCGCACGTGTCCACGCCGCGATCGACGATGCGGCGACGCTGGTCTGGAACGGACCGCTTGGTGCCTTCGAGATGCAGCCATTCGACCGCGGCACGATGTCCGCCGCCAAGCATGCCGCCGAGCGCACCAAGGCCAAGAAGCTGGTCTCGATCGCGGGCGGCGGCGACACCGTGGCGGCCCTCAACCAGGCCCATGTGGCCGGTCAGTTCACCTATGTCTCGACCGCCGGTGGCGCATTTCTTGAATGGATGGAAGGCAAGCCCCTGCCCGGCGTCGAAGTTCTGCGCATCAAGTAATCGGTCGGCAAGTCGTCAGCCGCCTTCAAGCAGTGGCCTTGCAGGCCCAAACGGGAGAAAAACACAGATGGCTCGGATCACGTTGCGTCAATTGCTCGACCATGCGGCGGAGAACGATTACGGCGTCCCGGCCTTCAACATCAACAACATGGAGCAGGCGCTGGCGATCATGGACGCGGCCAACCAGGTCGACGCGCCCGTCATCATCCAGGCCTCGCGCGGTGCGCGCTCCTACGCCAACGACGTCATGCTCAAGCACATGATGGACGCGGTGACCGAGATCTATCCGCACATCCCGGTCTGCGTGCATCTCGACCACGGCAACGAGCCGGCAACCTGCATGACCGCGATCCAGGCCGGCTTCACCTCGGTGATGATGGACGGCTCGCTCAAGGCCGACGGCAAGACCCCCGGCGATTGGAGCTACAATGTCGGCGTCACCAAGACCGTGACCGACATGGCCCATCTCGGCGGCATCTCGGTCGAGGGCGAGCTCGGCGTGCTCGGCTCGCTCGAGACCGGCATGGGCGACAAGGAAGACGGCCACGGCGCCGAGGGCAAGCTGAGCCACGACCAGCTCCTGACCAATCCGGATGAAGCCGTGAAGTTCGTCCAGGAGACCCAGGTCGACGCGCTCGCGATCGCGATGGGAACGTCTCACGGTGCTTACAAATTCACCCGCAAGCCCGACGGTGACATCCTCGCCATGAACGTGATCGAGGAGATCCACCGCAAGCTGCCGAACATGCATCTCGTCATGCACGGCTCCTCGTCGGTGCCGCAGGACCTCCAGGACATCATCAACGCCTATGGCGGCAAGATGAAGCCGACCTGGGGCGTGCCGGTGGCCGAGATCCAGCGCGGCATCAAGAACGGCGTGCGCAAGATCAACATCGATACCGACAACCGCATGGCGATGACCGGCCAGATCCGGAAAGTGCTCAAGGACAATCCGGAAGAGTTCGATCCGCGCAAGTACCTCAAGCCCGCGATGGAAGCGATGACCAAGCTGTGCAAGCAGCGGCTCCAGGAATTCAATACCGCGGGCCAAGCCTCCAAGATCAAGAAGGTGCTGACGACGGCCGAGATGGCCAAGCGCTACGCCAAGGGCGAGCTCGCCCCGAAGGTGGCGTGATCTATCCCTCCCTCTCCCCGTCCTTACGGGGAGAGGGTTGGGGTGAGGGGCTCTCTCCGCGAGTTCTGCCCCATCAATAGACCTGTACCCCCTCACCCGGATTTTAAGCGACGCGTAAAATACGACCACACCCCCCAAGCGCGGCGAGGTAACAGGCCCCCACCCCCATACCCTGCGACCAACGATAAATCGGCATTTGACCGAGAACGGTCTATTTTCACCGGCAAGGGCAGAATCGTTTTGGGAGGACATCTCGATGAATCTGACTGAGCTCAACAGGATCGCGACCGCTCTGGTCGCGCCGGGCAAGGGCATCCTTGCCGCGGACGAATCCTCCGGCACCATCAAGAAGCGCTTCGACGCGATCGGCGTGGAATCGACCGAGGAGAACCGCCGCGACTATCGCGAGATGCTGTTCCGCTCGAAGGACGCGATGAACCAGCACATCTCCGGCGTCATCCTCTACGACGAGACGATCTGGCAGAACGCAAAGGACGGCACGCCCCTGGTCAAGCTGATCGAGAGTAGCGGCGCCATTCCCGGCATCAAGGTCGACGAAGGCACGCAACCCCTGCCGATGTGCCCGGGAGAGCTCGTCACCGTCGGGCTCGACAAGCTCGCCGAGCGCTTGAAGAAATATTACGAGCGCGGCGCCCGCTTCGCCAAATGGCGCGCGGTGATCGACATCGGCAGCGGCACTGACGGCCGGGGCATCCCCTCGATGACCGCGATCAGCGTCAACGCCCACGCGCTGGCGCGCTATGCAGCGCTGTGTCAGGCCGCGCAGATCGTGCCGATCGTCGAACCCGAAGTGCTGATGGACGGCGATCACGACATCGATCGCTGCTATGAGGTGACGAGCCGCGTGCTCAACAAAACGTTTCAGGAATTGCGCGTGCAGCGCGTCGCGCTCGAGGGCATGGTGCTGAAGCCGAACATGGCCATCTCCGGCAAGAAATGCCCGAAGCAGGCTTCCGTCGAGGAGGTCGCGGAGAAGACGATACGGCTGCTCAAGGCGTGTGTGCCCGCAGCGGTACCCGGCATCGCCTTCCTCTCCGGCGGCCAGTCGGATGAAGAGGCGACCGCGCATCTCAACGCCATGCACAAGCTCGGCCCGCTGCCCTGGGGCCTGACCTTCTCCTACGGCCGCGCACTGCAGGCCGCGCCGCAGAAGGCCTGGTCGGGCAAGGCCGAGAACCTCGCGGCCGGACAAGACGCATTCAGTCACCGCGCACGCATGAATGGCCTCGCCTCCAAAGGCGAATGGCAAAGCAGCCTGGAAAAGAAAGCGGCCTAGATCTTGTCGAACAAATCTCCTCCACCGCGCCCGGCGCCGCGCCTTTATCTCGCGACGCCTGTCGTCGACGATCCCGCTTCGCTTCTGGCCGAGCTGCCCGGCCTGCTCGCCGCCGCCGACGTCGCAGCCGTGCTGCTGCGGCTGAAGGTGACCGATCAGCGCACCATGATCTCGCGAATCAAGGTTTTGACGCCGCCGGTTCAGAAAGCGGGCGCCGCGCTGCTCGTCGAAGGCCATCCTGAGCTCGTCGCACGCGGCGGCGCCGACGGCGCGCACCTGCCCGGCATCGCCGCGCTGAAGGAGGCGCTGCCATCGCTGAAGCCCGATCGCATCGCCGGCGTCGGCGGGCTGACGACGCGGCACCATTCCATGGATGCGGGCGAGATCGGCGCGGATTACGTTCTGTTCGGCGAGCCCGATGCAAAGGGCCAGCGGCCGTCGTCGCAAGCGATTGCCGAGCGGCTGGATTGGTGGGCCGAGCTGTTCGAACCGCCCTGCGTCGGCTTTGCCATCTCGCTGGAAGAGGCCCACGAATTCGCCGCCAGCGGCGCCGATTTCGTGCTGGTCGGCGACTTCGTCTGGACCGATCCGCGCGGACCCAAGGCTGCGCTGGTCGAGATCGACGCTGCGATCAAGAAGGCCCATGCGACTGCGCTTGCGGGCCAAAATCCTGCGGGTCAAGAGCACGGCTAGCGCCCGACATGAAGCTCCCGCGCATCACCATCCTGGCCATGCTGCTGCTGCTCACAGTGCCCGCGGCCGCGCAGCTCCAGATCACGCCGCCCGTGGCAACGCCGAGCCCTTCGGCCGAGAAAACCAAGAAGGCCACGCCGCACACCATCACCAAGAAGAAGGAAGCGGCGCCGGCACCCAAACCGTCAGCCTCCCCCAAACCTTCAGCTTCCCCAAAGCCTGCACCGGCGGCGACGGTGATTCCGGCGCCTCCGACCGACAATCCCAACGTCGATCTGGTGTACGGCGCCTATCAGCGCGGCCAGTACAAGACCGCCTTCGAACTCGCCACGGCCCGTGCCGAGGCCGGCGATCCCAAGGCAATGACCATGCTGGGGGAGCTCTATTCCAATGCCATGGGCATCCGGCGCGACTACGCCAAGGCGCTGCAATGGTACAAGCGCGCGTCTGATGCCGGCGACCGCGAGGCGATGTTCGCCCTCGCCATGCTCAGGATGTCTGGCCGTGGCGGCCCGGTCGACAAGAACGAGGCGGTGAAGCTGATGGCGTCCGCCGCCAAGCTTGGCGAGCCCAAGGCGGCCTATAACCTCGCGCTGCTCTATCTCGATGGCCAGACCCTGCCGCAGGACGTCAAGCGCTCCGCCGAGCTGCTGCGCCAGGCGGCCGATGCCGGCCTGCCCGAGGCGCAATACGCGCTGGCGACCTTCTACAAGGAAGGCACTGGCGTGCCGAAGGATCTGGAACGGGCGGTGCGTCTGCTCCAGGTCGCCACGCTGACCGACAATGTCGATGCAGAGGTCGAATACGCCATCGCGCTGTTCAACGGCACCGGCACGCCGAAGAACCAGCCGGCCGCCGTAGCCCTGCTGCGCAAGGCCTCCCGCCAGGGCAGCGCGATCGCGCAGAACCGGCTGGCCTGGGTGCTGATCAACGGCATGGGCACGGCCGTGGACAAGATCGAGGGCTTCAAATGGCATCTGGTGGCCAAGACCGCCGGCAAGGGCGATCCGGAGCTGGACAAGCAATTGTCCGATTTGCCGGCCGAGGACCGGGCCAAGGCCGAGGCCGCCGCCAGGAAATGGCTCGGGGCCAAATGACTTGACGTTGAGGCCCCCGCAGGGCACCCCATCCCTCAAACAGGCGCGATTTCGCGCCATTTCCCCCGATCAAGACCGGAAGCTCATGCTGTATTCCGCAACTATCAACGTCATGGTCAAGGCCGCGCGTCGCGCCGGCCGCAGCCTCAAGCGCGATCTCGGCGAGATCGAGCATCTCCAGGTCTCGCTGAAGGGGCCGGCGAATTTCGTCTCGCTGGCCGACAAGCGCGCCGAGGAGATCCTCTACCAGGACCTCGCCAAGGCGCGGCCCGGTTACGGTTTCATCGGCGAGGAAGGCGGCACGCGCGAGGGCTCCGACAAGAGCCACACCTGGATCGTCGATCCGCTCGACGGCACCACCAACTTCCTGCACGGGATCCCGCAATTCGCGATCTCGATCGGGCTTTCGCGCGAGGGCACGATCATTGCCGGCGTGATCTACAACCCCGCCAATGACGAGCTCTACATCGCCGAGCGCGGCAAGGGTGCCTTCCTCAACGACCAGCGCCTGCGCGTGGCCGGCCGCCGCCAGCTCAACGAATGCGTCGTGGCCTGTGGCCTGCCCCATATCGGCCGCGGCGACCACGAGGAATTCCGCCGCGAGATGACCGCGATGCAGGAGCGCGTCGCCGGCCTGCGCCGCTTCGGCGCCGCCTCCCTCGACCTCGCCTTCGTCGCCGCCGGCCGCCTCGACGGCTACTGGGAGCGCAATTTGCAATCCTGGGACATCGCGGCGGGCCTGATCATGCTGCGCGAGGCTGGCGGAACGATCAGCGACATCGATACGCCGGGCGACGCCCTGGTGACGGGCAATGTCGTGTGCGGGAATGAGTTCGTGCACGGGGAACTGGTGAAGATCCTGCGGAAGTAGGGGTCCAGTCTCTCGGCACGACTTTCGCGGGGCACGACTCCGTTCGCCCAGGCATCGACTTCGGATCCCAGGCCGCAACAGTCCGGGGACGCGATCTCCCTAGCAGAAGCAGAACACGTCGTCCGGATCACAATCACAATTCGACAGTGATCGCGCGGACGGATGCGCGGCCAGCTTCTCGTGCTGAACGAGCTCCTTCAGCTTGTCGAAATTCTCCCGCTCGACGTGAACGAACACCGTCCTCCTGGTCTTTCCAACCGCCTTCTTGAAATGCTTCGACAACCCCGCCTTGCGGGCTGCTTTCTCCAGCTTCTCCAGCGTCTTCGCTTGGATATGAACCGGGGTCGCCACCGCTTTCCTTGCTTTCTTCGCCATCGATTCCTCCACTTTCACTGCTGAATGACGATTGTCGGCCTGAATATTTTCTGTAGCAGAAACTGCTCAACGGCCTTTGCCGCACCAAGCTCTGCTCGTCCTCCCGACGCGGTGATCAAATTGCCTGGGACCAAGCCTTCAAATAGCGCAGTGCGAACATTCTTGACTTCGGTCGAACCCAGCTTGTCGAGATAGAGCCCCATAGTGAGCTTGTGCGTGTCCCGGCGAGTCGCCGACACGCCGAGGGTTGCGTCGGACACCTGGAAGGCGGGTCCGAGCGGTGCGAAAACGACTTTAGGTGACGCCGTGCCCCCAATGGTGGTCTGGAATTCCAACTGATCGACCATCGTTGGAGGTCCACTGATGTTGATGAAATCCTTCGAGCCGTCTCCGGTGAGATTGCCGAAGAAGGCGAGCAACGTGAAGTCGTAGACCATTTTTTGGACACCGACTTTGCCATAAATCGGATAGATGATGTTCGCTTCGACGATGGAATTCTTGCAATAGGATTCCGGAACGTTCTTGATCAATGCATAGAAGGTGTCGGTGATCGTGAACGATCGTTCATTCTGTCGATATCTGTCAAAATTTGCCTTGAGGCCCAGCGACACCGATGTCGAGAGGGGTAGCGGTCGAATGAAATTGATCTCGGGATCGATATTGTTCTGCTCGTATCCGGTCAGGTCGAAATTATAGGCAATGCCTATACTGAGCATCACTTCGATAACATACCGCGCAAAGCCAGTGAGTTTTGTCGAATCGAATTTGGCGATCGAATCGTGATTGATTTCATAGTCGCGGGCGGCCTGCTGCCCTATCGCAAATGACCTATCATCGACCTTCTGGAAAATTCGACCATTCTGCCGGATTTCATGGTGATTGGTGTCGTCCGTAAGGTAAGTGAGGAGTCGATCGATAACCGCCTGCCGCGTCTCGCAACGGATTTGCCGAACGATATTGTAGGTCGAGATGTGAGCCGTATCGTCCGGCAGCGGATGAATAGCGCACCCGCTGATGATCAAAGCACAAAGCGCAATAGTAGTTGCACGCCGGCAATTCGCGAAAACTCGCGCCAACATAACCGCCCCCTAAAATTTCCCCGGAGCGATTATGCATGGAATCGAATCCACCGAAAGTTGAATCTTTGGCTCACGCCGCCCGCGAGCGATCCAGCACGAAGCCTGACCAACGTTGCTCGATCTCGCCTTCGTCGCCGCCGGCCGCCTCGACGGCTACTGGGAGCGCAATCTGCAATCCTGGTACATCGCGGCGGGTATGATCATGCTGCGCGAGGCGGGCGACACGATCAGCCACATCGACACGCCGGGCGATGCGCTGGTGACCTGCAATGTCGTGTGCGGCAATGAGTTCGTGCACGGGGGAATTGGCGAAGATTTTGCGGAAGTAGGACGCAGTAGCACGACGGCTCGATCTGCCGCGGCTACTCGTCGTCCTTGTCATCTTCATCGTCGCGATATTCACCGCCAATGGTCAGGCCCTCGATGGCTGTGGCGCCTTTCGACTTGATGACCCGGCGAAGCGGGACCGAACTCTCGCTTCGCAGCGCGTCCATCAGCTGTTCCGAATGGGTGACAATCCAGATGTCGGCGCGGCGTGATGCCTTGGCGATGAGCCGGGCCAGCGGCGCCAGCAGCGACGGATGCAGGCTGGTCTCGGGTTCGTTCAGCGCGATGAACGGCGGCAGCCGGTAACCCATGAACACCGCGAGCAGGCAGATGTATTTCAGCGTCCCGTCGGACAGTTCATGAGCCCTGAACGGCCGCGGCATATCCGGCAATTGCAGATCGAATTCACACCTGCCGTTTTGTTCCCATGCGCGGAGTTCGGCGCCCGGGAATGCATCCTGGATTGCGTCCTGCAAATTGTTGGCGTCTTCCCGAATGACATAGAGGGTCGCCAGGGTGGCAGCCAAATCGATGCCATCGGCGCTGAGCGAGGGCGTTGCGATCGCGAGACATGGCTTTCGTATCGGCGACGCCGGATCAGTGCGGAAGTCATGATAGAATCGCCAGCCCAGCATGGCATTTCTGATCAGGTCGATTTCCGGGCATTGCTTGCCATCGGAAAAAGCCGCAAGCGCGGTCTCTGATGGCAGCACCGCGTCCTTGTGCGCGTTCCAGGCGCCGCTCTCGCCGCGGACGCTGATGAGCGAATTGATCCGCTCCATCAGCTTGACGGTTCGTTTGCCGCGCGTCGTTTCGATGCTTTCGGCCTTGATCATCGGCTCGCCGGAAAACGCGGCCTGAAGCGGGCTCGGAAACCCGAGCTCGATGGAATAGCTCATGCTGTCGAATGTGGCGGACAGCCGCAGCCGCCCGTCTTCGCCCCGTTTGCGTAGGCCGGACCAGCAGACCGAATTCAATCCGCCTTCATCGGCGATCGTGCGGGTGATCTGACCGGTCGCCGCGTCGCGCAACAGCGACAAGGACTTGTAGAGATTGGACTTGCCGACTCCATTCTCGCCGACAAACACCGACAGGGGATGGATGGGTATGGAGAGCCGCCGAATGGAGCGATAGTTCGAGATCGCAATGTCAGTCGGACGCATCACATGCTCTCGATCGGCGGGCGCCTGTGCATTCGCGGGCAGAGTGCGAATACGTTGTTTCAATCCAGGGATGCAGTCTGGATTGAGGCCTCCGAGAAATCAAGCCGACCGATCGGGCGTTCAATGGCCGACTCTCACCAGCGCAAATCCGACTGTCATCATCCGCGAAGGCGAATGATCCAGTATTCCAGAGACGCCTGTTGAGTACGGAAAGGCCGCGGCGTACTGGATGCCCCGCCTTCGCGGGGCATGACACCTCACCTTACAGCTTGGCCGGCGCGGGCGGCCCATACATCTCGGCCTCTTTCGCCACCTTCTCCCGATCCCCGCCCAGCACGCGTTGCACCGAGACGAAGAACACCGGCACCATCAGCAGCGCCAGGATCACCACCGCGATCATGCCGCCCATCACGATGCTGCCGAGCGCCTGTTGGCTGGCGCCGCCGGCGCCATGGGCGATGGCCATCGGCAGCACGCCGCAGATGAAGGCGAGGCCGGTCATCAGGATCGGACGGAAGCGCAGGCGGCAGGCCTCGATGGTGGCGTCCACCAGAGGCTTGCCTTCTTTCCGCAGATCCTTGGCGAACTCGATGATCAGGATCGCGTCCTTGGCGGCGAGACCAATGATGGTGATCAGGCCCACGGTGAAATAGACGTCGTTGGGCAGCCCGCGCAGCATCGCCGCGACAACAGCGCCGACGATGCCGAGCGGCACGGTGAGCAGCACTGCGAGCGGAATGGTCCAGCTCTCGTACAGCGCGGCCAGACACAGGAACACCACGAACACCGAGAGCCCGAGCAGGAACGGCGCCTGCGAGCCCGACAGCTTCTCCTGGAGCGACTGCCCGGTCCATTCATAGCCGAAGCCGCGCGGCAGCTTGCCGGCGAGCCGTTCCATCTCGGCGATGGCATCGCCCGAGGTGAAGCCGGGTTTCGCCTCGCCCGAGATGCGCACCGCCGGATAATAGTTGAAACCGGTGATCTGCGTCGGGCCACGCGCCCATTCCACGGTGGCAAAGGACGAGAACGGCACGAGCTGGCCGCGGCTATTCTTGACGTTGTAGTTGAGGATGTCCTCGGTCCGCATGCGGTCGCGTGCATCGGCCTGCACCACGACGCGCTGCATGCGGCCGCGGTTCGGGAAGTCGTTGATGTAGTTCGAGCCGAGATTTGTCGAGATCGTATTGTTGATGTCCTCGAAGGTGACGCCGAAGGCGCCGGCCTTTTCGCGGTCGATCACGAGATTGACCACGCCGGCCTCGGGCAGGCCTTCGACATAGACCTTCTGAAGCACAGCGCTTGCGTTGGCCTCCGCGATCAACTGATCGGCGGCGCGCATCAAGGCCGGATAACCCTTCTGGCCGCGATCCTGGAGCCGGAACGAGAAGCCCGAGGAATTGCCGAGATTGTCGATCGGCGGCGGCTGCAGCGCGGAGATTTTTGCGTCGCGGATCGTCGACGACAGATCGCGGTTGATGTCGGTAACGATCGCCGCAGCGGAATCCTTCGGCCCGCGCTCCGACCAGTCCTTCAGGGTGATGAAGGCCTGCGCGGTGTTCATGCCCTGGCCGGAGAAGCTGAAGCCGGTGAGGAAGGTGACGTTGTCGACGCCCGGGCGCTGCGCCAGGTATTTTTCCACTTTCTCGATCACCGCCTCGGTCCGGCCGTAGGACGAATCCGACGGCGTCTGCACGTCGGTGGTGACGAAGCCCTGGTCGTCGACGGGCAGGAAGCCGCCGGGCAGATTGACGAAGGCCCAGGACAGGCCGGCGAGCAGCGCGACATAGACCAGCATCAAGCGGCCGGTGCGCTTCAGCGAGAAGCCGACGGTGCGGGAATAACCCTCCTTGCCGCCGTCGAGCATGCGGTTGAACCAGCCGAACACGCCCTTCCTGGCGTGACCGTGGCCGGCCGCGACGGGCTTGAGCAAGGTCGCACACAGCGCCGGCGTCAGCGACAGCGCCAGGAAGGCGGAGAAGCCGATCGCGGCGACCATGGTCACGGAGAACTGGCGGTAGATGATGCCGACCGAACCCGGGAAGAATGCCATCGGCACGAACACGGCCATCAAGACCAGCGTGATGCCGATGATGGCGCCGGTGATCTGCGACATCGCTTTCCGCGTGGCTTCCTTGGGCGGCAGCCCCTCCTCGGCCATGATGCGCTCGACGTTCTCGACCACGACGATGGCATCGTCCACGAGGATGCCGACCGCGAGCACCATGCCGAACATCGAGAGCATGTTGATGGAGTAGCCGGCGAGCAGCAGCGTGGTACAGGCGCCCAGCAGCGCCACCGGCACCACGATGGTCGGAATGATGGTGTAGCGGATGTTCTGCAGGAACAGGAACATCACCACGAACACCAGCACCACGGCTTCGACCAGCGTCGACAGCACCTTCTTGATCGAGGCCTCGACCACGGGCGTGATGTTGTAGGGGATCTCGTAGGAGATGTTGGCCGGGAAGAAGCGCGACAGCTCCTTCATTTTCTCTTCGACCGCGCTCGCGGTCGCCAGCGCGTTGCCGGTCGGCGACATCAGCACGGAGAGACCGGCGGTCGGCTTGCCGTCGAGACGGGTGTTGAACTGGTAGCTGAGGCCGCCGACCTCGATGCGCGCGACGTCGCGCAGCCGCACGGTCGAGCCGTCGGCATTGGCGCGCAGGATGATGGTGCCGAATTCGTCCGGGGACGAGAGCTGGCCCTTGACCAGCACCAGCGCGGAGGTGCGCTGGGTCGCGGTCGACGGCTCGGCGCCGATGCTGCCCGAAGCGACCTGTGCGTTCTGCGCGGCAATGGCCTTGTTGACGTCGTCGGCAGTCAGGCCATAGCCGACCAGCTTTGCCGGATCGACCCAGACACGCAAGCTGCGTTCGGTCGAATACAGCGTGGCGCGGCCGACGCCGGGGATGCGGCGGATCTCGCCGAGCACGTTGCGGATCATGAAATCGCCGAGGCCAACCTCGTCGAGGCTGCCGTCGGTCGAGTTCAGCGTGATGATCTGGAGCACCGCGCTGGAGGCTTCCTCGATCAGGATGCCCTGCTGGATCACGGCGCGCGGCAGCCGCGCCTCGACGCGCTTGATGCGGTTCTGCACCTCGACCGAGGCGGCGCTGGTGTCGGTGCCCGGCACGAAATTGGCGATGATCTCGACCTGGCCGAGCGAGTCGCTGGTCGATTCGAAATTGAGGATGCCGGAGGCGCCGTTGAGCTCCTCCTCGATCAGCCGCGTGACGCTGTTGTAGAGGTTCTCGGGCGAGGCGCCGGGATAGCTGGTCGAGATCGAAATCGAGGGCGGCGCGATGATCGGATACTGCGCGATCGGCAACAGCGGAATCGAAATTGCGCCGACCAGACAGATGAACAGCGCGACGACCCAGGCGAAGATCGGCCTGTCGATGAAGAAGCTCGCCATGATGCTTTACTGCATCATCTGTGCGCGTTGACTTTCCACGATGGCTTCGGCCTCGGCCCAGGATTGCGGCTTGACCTTGTCGCCAGCTGCGAACTTTTGGAAGCCTTCCACCACGACCCTATCACCGGCCTTCAGGCCCTCGGTGACGAACCAGAAGCCATCTTGCGCCGAACCGATGCGCACCGGTTGCACCGCGACGCGGTGATCGTCCTTGACGACGAAGACTTCGCTGCCGCCGCCGCCGTTGCGCTGGATCGCCTGCTGCGGCACCGCGATCGCGTCGCTGTCGATGCCCTGCTCGATTCGTACGCGAACGTACATGCCAGGCAGCAATTCACGTTTTGAATTGGGAAATTCACCGCGCAAGGTCACCTGACCGGTGTTGGCGTCGACCTTGGCATCGGAGAACAGGAGCTTGCCGTTCAGCGGATAGATCGTGTTGTCGTCGAGCACGAGACGCACCTTGACGGCACCGGGCGCAATACGTTCGAGATCGCCGCTCTCGAAGGCGCGGCGGAGCTGATTGAGCTCGTTCACCGACTGGGTGAAGTCGGCGTAGATCAGATCGAGTTGCTGAATGGTGGCCAGATTGGTCTCGTTCTGGACCACGAGCGCGCCCTCGCTGACCAGGGCCGCACCGACAACGCCGTCAATCGGCGCGCGCACGGTGGCGTAGTCGAGATTGAGCTTTGCGCGCGCGAGGTCGGCCTTGCGGCCCTCGACCTCGGCATGAGCCTGTCGCTCGGCCGCGATCGCCTTCTCGTTCTCGGCTTCGGGCGCGGCGCGCTGGCTGGTGAGCGTGGCGATGCGGCGCGCCTGTTGCTGGGACTGCATCAGCCCAGCCTCCGCTTTGGCGAGCGCGGCTTCGTTGGCCGATACCTCGACCTCGAACGGGCGCGGATCGATACGGTAGAGCGGATCGCCCGCTTTCACTTCGCTGCCCTGATGGAACAGGCGCTCAACCACGATACCCGAAACCCGGGGCCGAACATCGGAGACCCGCGTCGGCGCGATCCGGCCAGGGAGTTCCCGCACCACCGCGCGCGGCTGCGGTCTTACGGTCACCACGCTGACGTCGGGTTCGGTCGGTTGCGCCTGGACGATCGCAGAGTTTGATTCATCGCAGCCCGCAAGAAGCGGTGCCGCGACCGCGAGCATTATGGCCATGCAGGCGGATCGCGCGTGAAGTGCTGACATAAGGGTAGTCGCCCCGTTCTATCGCTGGTCTTCCGAAGAAGTTCCGGACAGTCTGATTTGAAAAAGAAAATAATCGGTGTTTGCTGCGACGCAATGAGAGCTTGGGCGGCTCATTGTCACACGAGCTATCCCGTTCAAAAAACGAGTGTTTCGGAAAGTCACCGGATCGTGAATCGAGTTCCCTCGCGGCGTGCTGCGACGGAACAGCGCAATTACCCCGCCGCCTTCATCCGATAGTGGCTAACGCCCCACTCGGTTCCATCGGCGTAGCCGAACAGGCCGGAGGTCGCGAGAAAGAACCAGCGCCAGCGCCGCATTCGCTGGCCGGTCTCCTCGCCATGGATGTTGCGCAAGGCCGCCTCGATGGCATCGCGACGCACGTCGAAATTGGCGAGCCAATCGTTGGCGGTGCGCTGATAATGCGTGCCGCTCCAGCACCATTCCTTCTCGACCGTGAAGATATCGTCGAACTGCCTGACGAGGTGATGGCTCGGCATCAGCCCGCCCGTGGAGACGTGCTGCGCGATCCAGTCGTCGCGATCGGCCCGGTCGAACAGGTGGGAGCCAGAGCGATGGGCGACGATGTGCATGAAGAACCGCCCCTCCGGCGCGAGCCACGCGCGCAGGCGCGTCATCAGCTTGCGCCAGTTCATCACATGCTCGAACATCTCGACCGAAACGATGCGGTCGAATTGCCCGTCGGGCGCGAACACGTTGATGTCCGCCGTGACCACGCGCAGGTTGAGGAGACCGCGCAGCCGCGCCTCTTCTTCGATATAAGTGCGCTGCGCCTGCGAGCTCGACACCGCCGTCACCTTGGCGTGCGGAAACTGCCGCGCCATCCACAGCGACAGCGAGCCCCAGCCACAGCCGAGCTCGAGGATGGTCTGGCCGTCGGCGAGAGCGGCATGCTCGGCGGTCTGGCGCAACGCCTCCTCCTCGGCCTCCTGCAAGGTGGTCGCGTCGGTCTTGTAGAAGCAGCAGGAGTATTTGCGGTTGGGACCGAGCACCTTCGCAAAGAACGAAGCGGGCACCTCGTCATAGCCGACATCCGGGTCCTCGGCGATCGGCCGCAGCATCATCCGCCCGGCGAAGGCGGCATCGTCGGCCCCGCCCAGCGCGGACAGCCGCGTCACCGTGCGCGAGCACAGGCGCTGGATCGCCGCGCGGATCACGACATCAGGCAGCGGCACCCGTTCGGCAGTCCCGATGATTGCGGACACGACGCTCATGCGACGACTCCGTCTTTGGGCGGCAGATCTTGGGCGGAAGATCTTGGGCGCCAGATCTTGGGCGGCAGGGGAAAAAGTACGACTTGAACCTGTGGAATGCCGAGGATTAGGAAAGTACGTCCGTACCAAAGCCCCGTTTCAGCTCTGGGTTCCCCAGCTCTCCCCGAAATCGGCGCATCCGGCGCTTTTTTTGGGCTGGCGCTGTGCCATAGTGCGCCCCGCAAGCAAGTTAACGGATGATACCGGCCATGCCGCCAGGCGCCTCGCCCCGCTCTTCCCTCGACATCGAATACACCAAGCTTTCTTCGCCCAGCGTCTTTTTGGTGCGGATGCTGGTCTTCCTGGTGCTCTGCGCCCTGGTGGGAGTGGTGCTCTACAAGCAGATCATCCAGGCCTTCTTCGCCAATCCCGGGCTTAATGCCCTGATCGGCGGCGTACTGTTCATCGGCATTATCCTGGCCATCCGCCAGGTGATCCGGCTGTATCCCGAAGTCTCCTGGGTCAACAATTTCCGCATCGCCGATCCTGGCCTTGCGCCCGCCCGTCACCCCAAGCTGCTGGCGCCGATGGCGATGATTCTCGGCGGCGAGCGCACCGGGCGGATGTCGATCACCCAGACCACCATGCGGCACCTGCTCGATTCAATCGCGACCCGCCTCGACGAGGCCCGCGACATCTCCCGCTACATGACCGGGCTTCTGGTCTTCCTCGGCCTGCTCGGCACCTTCTGGGGCCTGATCGAGACGGTCGGCTCGGTCGGCAAGGTGATCGACGGGCTCAAGGTCGGGGGCGATTCCGGCGCCCTGTTCGACACGCTGAAGGAGGGGCTGGCCGCCCCGCTCGGCGGCATGGGCATCTCGTTCTCGAGCTCCCTGTTCGGCCTCGCCGGCTCGCTGATCCTGGGCTTTCTCGACCTGCAATCGAGCCAGGCGCAGAACCGTTTCTACACCGATCTCGAAGACTGGCTTGCCACCACCGTGCGCGAATATGGCAGTGGCGAAGTAGCTGTCGCCGCCAGCGGCAGTGGCGGCGGCATTGCCAGCGGCGAGCTTCAGGCTGTCGTCGAGCGCTTGCGCACGGTGCTCGAGGAAGGCAGCGGCAGCCGCGGCACCACTGCGGCGATGGCGAGCCTTGCCGAAGCCATCCAGGCGCTGGTCTCGCATATGCGCACCGAGCAGCAGATGATCCGTGAATGGGCCGACGGCCAGGGCGAGCAGAACCGCGAGATCCGGCGCCTGCTGGAGCGCATCGCGCGTCAGCCCGAGAAGGGTTAGCGACATGGCACTGGCGCGCGGCCGCCGCGGCGATACCTCCTTCAACTACTGGCCCGGCTTCGTCGACGCGCTGTCGACGCTGGTGCTGTCGATCGTGTTCCTGCTGTCGGTGTTCCTGGTCGTGCAGTTCTTCCTGTCGCAGGAGGTCACCGGAAAGGACAAGGCGCTGGAGCTGCTCAACGCCAAGATCGCGCAGCTCAACGAATTACTGTCGCTGGAGAAGCTCGGCAAGCTCACGCTCGACGACCAGGTCTCGTCGCTGAAAGCCGGCCTCGCCTCGGCCGAGAGCGAGCGCGACCGCATCAAGGGCCTCTATGAGGGGCTCGCCGCGGCCGGCAACGATGCGCAAGGCAAATCCTCCGAGCTCGGTAAGGCCTTGGACTCCGAGAAGGCGGTTTCGGCGCGTGCGCTGGCGCAGATCGAGGTGCTGAACCAGCAGATCAGCGCGCTGCGGCGGCAATTGGCGGCGCTGGAGGAAGCGCTCGACGCCAGCGAGAAGCGCGACAAGGAATCGCAAAACCGAATTGCCGATCTCGGGTCTCGCCTGAATGTCGCCCTGGCGCAGCGCGTGCAGGAATTGTCGCGCTACCGTTCGGAATTCTTCGGCCGCCTGCGCGCGATCCTCGGCAACCGCCCCGACATCCGCATCGTCGGCGACCGCTTCGTGTTCCAGTCCGAAGTGTTCTTCGACACCGGACAGGCGGTGCTGCTGCCCGAAGGCCGCGCCGAGCTCGACACGCTCGCGACCGCGCTGATCGACCTCGACAAGAAGATCCCGAACGAGATCCCCTGGGTGCTGCGCGTTGACGGTCATACCGACGTACGTCCGGTCAACGGTCCGAACTTCAAGTCGAACTGGGACCTCTCGGCCGCCCGTTCGATCTCGGTGGTGCAGTACCTGATCTCGCTCGGCGTGCCCGCCCAGCGTCTCGTCGCCGCCGGCTTCGGCGAATTCCAGCCGCTCGACACCGCCAACACCGAGGAAGCCTACAAGCGCAACCGGCGCATCGAGCTGAAGCTGACGGAGCGGTAGGTGGGATTAGCTCAACGCTCATCCCAGCGTCACGGCCGGGCTCGTCCCGGCCATCCACGTTCTTCGGTCCGCGCCGGAACAAAGACGTGGATGCCCGGGCATAGGCGAGCGGAAGCGACGCCGTCCTTCGGACGGCTATGCCCGGGCATGACGGCCATGGTAAAATGACCGCCCTCCACCTCCGCCCTTACCGTCCCGAGGACGAGGCCGCGGCGATCGACCTCTGGCATCGCACCTGGCAGCAGGCCTATCCGCACATCGACTTCGCGGCCCGCCTGGACTGGTGGCGCGAACGCTGGCGTAGGGATCTGGTGCCAAAGGCTTCGATCGTGGTCGCGGAGCAGGACGGCGCACTCACCGGCTTCGTCACCATCGACGGCGCCGGCTATCTCGACCAGCTCGTGGTCGATCCCGCGCATTGGGGCTCGGACGCGGCGCGGCTGCTGGTGGAAGAGGCCAAGCGCCTGTCGCCCGCGGGCGTGACGCTGCTCGTCAACAAGGACAACAGCCGCGCCATCCGCTTCTACGAGCGCAACGGCTTTGCGCATGCCGGCGACGAGGTGAACCCGACCTCGGGCCGGCCCGTGCTGAAGATGGAATGGCGGCCTTAATTCTGGTGGGCTTGATTCTTGCGGGCGTGACGCCCGTCACGTCGGGATCCCGGGACGCCGGCTATTTGTTCTGCTCGGAAGTTGCGCCGGCAAGCGGATGGAGATGCCCCATGAAACTGAGCGATCTGGCCAAGGGGTCTTCGGTCCTGCTCGGCGTCATCGTCGCCGGATATGTCTCGACCAGCTATGTCGACCAGCGCCTCGCCACGCCGGTCAAGACCACGAGTGCTCCGACGAATGGCCTTGGGGCATCGGCCTGTGTCGATGAGGACGGGAGCTGGAAGAACTGGCCCTGGCCGAACGTGCCGGCGCTGTCGCCGAAGTGCCGATAAGCGGTGCTGTTCGTCAATTCGCTGCCATGTGCTCTCGGTTCAAGCGGAGTTCGAGATCGAACTGCCAGCTTTCGGCCTGGCGGATCGCGCGGTGGCTGTCTTCGCGAAGCCGGATCGACTCCTCGATCGCTCGCTGCGCCCGCTCTAAAAGCTCGAGGGTTTCCTTGCTGAATGGCTGGGCCATGAGGCGCACTCCCGTTGAGGCGGGAGCACAAATCATCTCTCAGGCACCGACGCCTACGGACGAGCCTTTGGCCGGCGATACCTGATTAGGCGCCACATCTGGTGGAACTGCAAGGTTCATACACGCGGCTCAGGGGCGGGCTGCCCTATCCGAAATTCCGGAAGCCTACGATTGCGCGCGCATCTGTGGCGGAACTAACCTCTTCAAATCGTCAAGACGCTCGATCTGAGGCCTAGTTCATTCGTTCTGGTCGAGAATCTCTCGCACCCTCAGTGCAAGCTTCGCTTGGGAAATCGGCTTCTCCAACAGATTGACGCCTTCATCAAGCCTTCCCTGGTGCACGACGGCATTACGCGAATACCCGGTCATGTACAGGATTTTCAGCTCCGGTCGAATTTGGTGCGCGCGCCTGCCAAGTTCGCGACCATTGATCCCCGGCATGACCACGTCGGTGAGAAGAAGATCCACCTTCGACTCGTCCTGCAGGAGAATGGTCAGGGCCGCTTGGGCGCTGCGGGCCGAGAGGACACGGTAGTTGAGATCACGAAGGACGTCAGAAATATAGACGCGCAGATCTTCATCATCCTCGACCACGAGAATGGTCTCGAATATCTCACCCTCGGCGAGCTCCTCAGGTGCCACTTCCTCATGTCGGACACTGCCGGTGAAGCGCGGGAAATACATCTTGATCGTCGTGCCTTGCCCCACCTCGGTATAGATTTTTGCGTGGCCTCCGGATTGTTTGACGAAGCCATAGACCTGACTTAGCCCAAGCCCGGTGCCGTGGCCCGGCTCCTTCGTGGTGAAGAAGGGCTCAAACGCGTGATTGAGAACGTCCCGCGACATTCCGACGCCTGTGTCAGTCACGCAGATAGCGACGTACTGACCGGGCGCCAATTCCGGATTGAGCCGACAGTAATCCTCGTCGGCGGCGATGTTGGCAGCTTCCAGAGTCAGCTTTCCACCGTCAGGCATGGCGTCGCGAGCGTTGATTGCCAGGTTGACGATGGCCGACTCCAGATGATTGGCATCGGCTTCAATTTGCCACAGACCCGCACTTCCGACCGTTTGGACTTCGATGCTCTCCCCCAGCGTACGCTGGAGGAATTCCTGCAGACCATTGACGTAGTTGTTCACGTTGATCGGCTTGGGATCGAGCGCCTGTCGTCGCGAAAATGCCAACAAGCGACTGGTCAACGCCGCGGCTCTCTGCGCGCCTCGTTTCGCGTTTGCGAGCGCCCGGTTCAGATTGGCTCCGGGCGCCTTGGCGTGCCGCTCAGCTGTTTCGAGATTGCCAAGGACGATCATCAGCAGATTGTTGAAGTCGTGCGCGATTCCGCCGCTGAGTTGCCCCACCGCTTCCAGCTTTTGGGATGCGGCGAGTTGCTCCTGAACGTGTTTGAGTTCGTCCTCGGCGCGCTTCCGGTCCGTAACGTCGCGCGTGACCTTGGCAAACCCGACGATGTTGCCGGCCTCGTCCGTAATGCGATCGATGATGACCGACGCCCAAAAGCGGGAGCCATCTTTTCGCAGGCGCCACCCTTCCGCTTCAAACCGCCCATGCTCCGCCGCCTCTAAAAGCGCACGCTTGGGCACACCGAGTTCGATGTCCTCGGGCGTGTAAAAAGCGCTGAAATGCCGGCCAATGATCTCCGGCGGCGCGTAACCCTTGATTCGCTCCGCACCGGGATTCCAGGTTGTCACGTTGCCGAGCGGATCGAGCTGAAAGATCGCGTAATCGACCACCGCCTCGATCAGCTGACGGTAGCGCCGCTCGCTGTGGAGAAGCTCTTCATGGGCTTGCTGACGCTCGGTTACGTCTCGCGTGACCTTGGCGAAGCCGATCAGCTCACCAGCCTCGTTGCGGACGGCATCGATGATGACCGATGCCCAGAAACGGCTTCCATCCTTGCGGACTCTCCATCCCTCGGCGCTGAAGCGGCCTGCTTGCGCTGCGACGCTCAAGGCGCGCTCCGGGAGCCCTTTGGTGCGATCGTCGGGCGTATAGAAGGACGCGAACGACTTGCCGATGATTTCGTCCGGCGTGTAGCCCTTCAGCCGCTGCGCGCCGGAGTTCCAGCTGCGGACGGTGCCGTCTATGTCGATCATGTAAATGGCGTAATCAACGATCGCATCGATGAGCAGTTGAAGTCGCGCGGTATCGTCGATCCCGTCAAGTTTTGACTGAGGGGTCTGCAAATGGCCGGCTCCGATGAGGGGGGACAACATACAACTGCAAAGTCACTACATCGTTCCGCGCTCTGGCTGCCGCCCTTTGCAATTCGACTTTCGCTTTGTGGGACTGGAGTCCGCTAAGGCGGTTGTCAGACTTCAGAAAAAGCTGATGAGCACGTCGGCTAAGGCTACAAGCTGACCAACGTTGGCAATGCCTGTCTCACGCGGATACTTTACGACGCTGGCGAATGCTGGACGGAGAGCGTCCATAGAGCTCGCGAAAGGCGGCGTTGAACCGGCGCACGCTGCCAAAGCCGGACCGGTAGGCGATCTGGGCAAATTGATCATTCGTCTCGTCCATTAGGCGCTTCGCCCGCTGTACACGCATGGTCTTTGCTACCTGCTGGGGGCTGGCCCCGACATACCGCTCGAACAGACGCGCAAGATGGCGCGAGCTTACCCCGAGCCGATCGGCGAGTGCAGCAACCGAACCGTCGTCCAACGCGCCACCATCGATCAATTTCAAGGCGCGCGCGACTGTCGAGCGCGTGCCATTCCAGGCAGCACAGAAGGGCGCGGTCTCCGGACGGCAACGCAAGCAAGGCCGATATCCTGCGGCCTCGGCGGCCGCCGCAGTTTGATAGTAGGCCACGTTACGGGTCAACGGCTGCTTCACCGGGCAAACCGGACGGCAGTAGATTCGCGTGGTCCTCACTGCCGTGTAGAAGCGGCCGTCATAGCGCGGATCACGCTGCAAGCGCGCGGTGTTGCATACCTCAAAACTGAGCATGACTCATTTTAGCGTAGACCGCCGCCAAAAGAATAGCCCTGAGATGATCAGGTCCGATTCCGGCCAGCGATGTCGATGCGCTCTTCCTATAAGAGAGCCCAGATCCGCTGAGCACTTGGAGAAGAAGAAATGAACAGCACGAATCCTAAAGAGATCGTCATCAATGCCTGGAAGACTTTCAAAACCCGTGATGCCGGCTTGATCGCGGAGCTGTTTACTCCCGATGCCGAATGGATCGCGCCGGCCGGAAACGCCACCGCAGTCGCTCTCAAGCACACCGACCACATGATTGGACCGGATCAAATCGCACGCTTCATTGCCGCGGAAATGCACCATCTGTTCTCGAACGTCGAGATCACGTTTCTGGGCCTTCATGCCGATGGTAACACTGTGGTGGTCGAGGAGCGGATGCGGGCCACTCTTCCTGGAGGCAAGCCCTACGAGAATGACTATTGCTTCGTCTTCGTCCTTTCGGGCGACCGCATCAAGCTGGTTCGCGAATATATGGACACCCGAAAGGGCTGGCAGATGATCTTCGAGCCGCTTTGAAAACTGCTTTGGGACACAAACCGACGTCTATCGGCGGAAGCCAATGGAGTCGGAGTCCGTTCGACTGCACGGCGGTAGCGAAGGGAGACGATGTCGCGCGAAGCGCCTACCAAAACCTCCGCTGTCATTCCCCGCGGAGGCGGGGAATCCAGTACGCCGCGGCTTATCGATTGATCACTTCCGTGTCGGAGTACTGGATCACCCGCTTTCGCGGGTGATGACCTGTGAGTGGAGCGGCGTTCCAAGCGCCCTCGCCTCACGCCCCCTCGAACTGCAACCGCGCCAGCCTGGCATAAAGCCCGTTCGCAGCAACCAGCTCCGCATGCGTGCCCTGCTCGACGATCCGGCCCTGGTCCATCACCAGGATGCGGTCGCAGGACAGCACGGTGGCGAGGCGGTGCGCGATGACGAGCGTGGTGCGGTGGCGCATCAGCTCTTCCAGCGCGGTCTGCACCAGCGTCTCGCTTTCGGCATCGAGCGCGGAGGTGGCTTCGTCCAGCAGCAGCAGCGGCGCATCGCGCAGGATGGCGCGGGCGATCGCGATGCGCTGGCGCTGACCGCCTGACAGCGTCACGCCGCGCTCGCCGAGCGGGGTGTCGAAACCTTCGGGCAGGCGGCGGATGAACTCGGCGGCGTGCGCGAGCTCGGCGGCGCGCTCGACCTCGGCGTCGGTGGCATCGGGCCGGCCGAAGCGGATGTTGTCGCGGGCGCTGGCCGCGAACACGTTGGATTCCTGCGGCACCAGCGCGATGCGCGAACGGAAGTCACGCGGATCGGCGGATTTGACCGGCACGCCGTCGAGCGAGATCGCGCCGCTGCGCGGATCGTAGAAGCGCAACAGCAGATGAAAGATCGTGCTCTTGCCGGCGCCGGAGGGACCGACGATGGCGACCTTCTCGCCGGGGCGCACGGTGAACGAGACGGCATCGAGCACGTTGACGTCGCGCCGCGCCGGATAGGCGAAGCTGACCTGGTCGAAGCCGACTTCGCCGCGCGCCGGCACCGGCAGCGCGCGCGGCGAAGTGGGCGCGGTGATGTCCGGCTGCACATGCAGGATCTCGAACAGGCGCTCGGCAGCGCCTGATGCCGCCGAGATCTCGCCCCAG
Organism: Bradyrhizobium sp. WSM4873; assembly: GCF_055811355.1. Classification (NCBI taxonomy): domain Bacteria; kingdom Pseudomonadati; phylum Pseudomonadota; class Alphaproteobacteria; order Hyphomicrobiales; family Nitrobacteraceae; genus Bradyrhizobium; species Bradyrhizobium sp. WSM4873. The sequence continues at coordinate 80,430 of NZ_JBVVPS010000031.1, forward strand.
ACCTCGCTGAGCTGGCCGAGGCCGGCCGCGGCGAAGGCCGCATAGAGCACGAACTGGCCGAGCCGGCCCGGCGTGATGGTGCCTGTGAGCACGTCGTGCGAGCCGATCCAGAGGATCGCGACCACGCTGGCGAACACGATGAAGATGATGATGGCGGTGAGCACGGCGCGCGCCTGCGTGGACGTGCGCGCGGCTTCATAGGCCTGCTCGACCTCGCCGCCGAAACGCTTCTCGGCGAGGCTCTCGCTGGTATAGGCCTGCACGGTGCGGATCGCACCGACCAGCTCGCTCGCATAGGCGGAGGCCTCGGCCAGCGTGTCCTGCGCATTGCGCGATAGCCGCCGCACCCAGCGCCCGAAGGCGACCAGCGGCAGCACGATCAGGGGGATGGCCAGCAGCACGAAGCCGGATAGCCGCGGGCTGGTGATCACCATCATCGCGGCAGCGCCGAAGAACATCATCAGGTTGCGCAGCGCAATCGAGACCGAGGCGCCGACGGAGGATTTGATCTGGGTGGTGTCGGCGGTCAGGCGCGACACCAGCTCGCCGCTGCGCGCGGAATCGAAGAAAGCCGGCGACAGCGACAGCAGATGAGCAAAGACGTCGCGCCTGAGATCGGCGACGATGCGCTCGCCGATCGTCATCACGAGGTAGTAGCGCGCGGCGCTCGCCAGCGCGAGCACGGCGACGACGGCGATCATCACCGAGAAGTAGCTGTTGATCAGCTCGATGCCCTCGGGCGTCAGGCCGAAATCGATCATCCTGCGCACCGCGACCGGCACCAGCAGGGTGGTCAGCGCCGCGATCGTCAGCGCCACGAAGGCCAGCGACGCCCGGCCGCGATAGCGCGCAACATAGGGCGCGAGCGCCAGCAGCGGCCGCAGCTTCGCGCGGCTTTTCGCCGGCGCCTCGATCAGGTCGGCCTCGATCGACGGGGCTTCCGCGGGCCCGGTTTCAAGCCGTTCAACTGCGCTCATGAGATCCGACCAAAAGACAAAGAGAGGTGCTCCGCTCCAGATAGGCCGGGCGAGCGGGAGTGGCAAATCCGGGATGTCCCTTAGGGGGCCGCCCGGTCCCCACCTAAGGCCCTGCAATGGCTTGTTTTACAGGGCCTCGTGGGGTATAGACCGCGCCAAATCCGTCATTCGATAGCCACTCAAGTGAGGCGCCGGGGCGCCGAGGAATTGCCATGAAAGCCGAAATTCACCCGAACTATCATACGATTAAGGTCGTGATGACCGACGGAACCGAGTACCTGACCCGCTCCACCTGGGGCAAGGAAGGCGACACGCTGAACCTCGACATCGACCCCAAGTCGCACCCGGCCTGGACCGGCGGCAACGCGCAGCTGATGGATCGCGGCGGCCGCGTCTCGCGCTTCCAGAAGAAGTTTTCGGGCTTTCTCAAAAAGGATTGATCCGGCCCCTCAAGGCTGGAGACGAAAACGCCCCCGGAGAGCCGGGGGCGTTTTTTGTTTTGGGGAGCTACCGTCGCATCGCTACCAGACCCGTCATCCTTAGGTGGGAGTGGCGCGATGCAAAGCATCGCGCCGAGAGCCTCGAAGGATGGATGGCCGAGATGCAGCCGGGCCGTCGCCCTTCGAGGGCCGCTGAAGAAGCGGCCACCTCAGGGTGACGGTTTTGAGTTGAGCGCTTACCGCTCGAACGCCGCCTTCAGCGCGTTGAGGTGCGGCACCAGCGGATTGCCGATCGAGGAATGATCGACCGGCGGCGTGTGGATGGTGGTGTCCAGGCGGCGCACACGGGTCTGGAGGCTCATCGAGCGATGGATCAGATCCTGGAGCTGCGACGGCAGCTTCTCGATGGTGTCGGTCGAGCCGGGATCGGCGGCGGAGAGCTTGACCTTGGTCTTTTCGCGATTGGCCTGGCCCAGCGTCATCTCGCCTTCCTTCACGGCGCGGTGCAGCAGCAGCCACGAGGCGAGCTGCATCAGGCGGGTGGTCAGGCGCATGCTCTCGGTCGCATAGGTGAGGCTGACGGCACGATCGAGCGCCTTGGCCTCGGTGCGGCCGGCGCCATCGAGATAGGCGGCGGTCTCCTCGACCAGGTCCATGCCCTCGCGGAACAGGACGCCGAACGCCGCAGAATTGGTGAACCGCTCGCTGAGTTGAACGAGAGCGCCCTCGGCTTGCAAACGTTCCATGGTTAACGCCCCTTACGCAACTGTCTGACTGCCCGGCTTTGGCGCCGGCTTATGATGAACAAATCATTGCGCGGGCGAGACGCCGAGTCCAGTGACAAGCGCGGATATGGTTTCCGCGGGTCTTTGCCCGGAATTCAATCCGGGCGAGCCTCAAAAAGGTGGGGCTGGGCGCAAAAAAAGAGCCGCCGGAAAACCGGCGGCTTTGAAAGTTGATAACAGGGAGGCGTCAAACAGAGTGGACAGGAGCCACTCGGTGTCCAAACAAGGACAGTTCCAAGTCATAAACTCGAAAGCTTAATGTGGAGTAAACGAGCGATTATTTTGAGGGTTCGTTAGCCATGTCGGTCAGTGGCCGAGTGGGCGGTGGAACAATCAACCCGTCATGCCCGGGCTTGTCCCGGGCATCCACGTTCTTTCTTTCGGCGAGACATCGAGAACGTGGATGGCCGGGACAGGCCCGGCCATGACGCGGTGGAAGCAGCGCGCGCTTCCCCTTCCAATGCTCTACGACTTGAAGACGCTGTTCGCCGCGTCGCGCGAGGCGCGCTTTTTTGTTGTGGCTTCTTCCAACCTTGAGATCTCGCCCTTGAGCAGCGCGATGCGCTCGGTCAGTTCCTCCACTGACAAGAGTGAGAGATCCTGTCCGATGTCATGGCTGATCTTCTTGCGCGGACGGTCGTCGTCTTCCATCGCCATCCTTGTTCCTCCTGCGTTCGCATCACAAGCGGCTGAGGCGGTTGCCAGCCTGCATTGCGCTGGCTAAGCAATGGCCTCGTTCCATCCCGCACCTTTGCTCAAGGACACATCATGGACAAGCTGCCCGCGCAAATGACCGTGGTCGCCATCTCGAAACCTGGCGGACCGGAAGTGCTGGTGCCGGAACAGCGGGCGCTGCCGCAGCCCGGGCCCGACGAGATCCTGGTCAAGGTGCAGGCCGCCGGCGTCAACCGGCCGGACGTCGCGCAGCGCTCCGGCGCCTATCCGCCGCCGCCCGGCGCCAGCGACCTGCCCGGCCTCGAGATCGCCGGCGAAGTGGTGGCCGTCGGCAGCAACGCCAAGCGGCACAAGATCGGCGACAAGGTGATGTCGCTGGTCGCCGGTGGCGGCTATGCGCAGTACTGCATTGCCCAGGACGGTCAGGCGATGAGCGTGCCTCCGTCGCTGTCGATCAAGGAAGCCGGCGCACTGCCGGAAACGCTGATGACGGTCTGGCACAACGTGTTCGAGCGCGGCGGCCTGAAGGCCGGCGAGACGCTGCTGATCCACGGCGGCTCTTCCGGCATCGGCACCATGGCGATCCAGCTCGCCAAAGCGTTCGGCGCGAAGGTGATCGTCACCGTGGGATCGCAGGACAAGATCGATGCCTGCCTCAAGCTCGGCGCGGATCGGGCCATCAACTACAAGACGGAAGACTTCGTCGCCGTGGTCAAGGCGGAGACCAACAATGCCGGCGCCAATCTGATCCTCGACATGGTCGCCGGCGACTATGTCGATCGCAACTATGACGCCGCCGCGCTCGACGGCCGCATCGTGCAGATCGCAACCCTCAACGGGCCCAAGGTCACCGTCAACATCGCCAAGGTGATGGTGAAGCGCCTCACCCATACCGGCTCGACGCTGCGCCCCCGTAGTAATGCGGACAAGGCGGCGATGGTGGCCGCGATCGAGGCGAAAGTGATGCCGCTTTTGCGCGAAGGCCGGGTCAAGCCGCTGATGGACAGCACTTTCCCGCTGGAAAAGGCATCCGACGCGCACCGGCGGATGGAGACCTCGGCACATATTGGCAAAATTGTGTTGGAGGTCTAGGCCAGCGGCCCACAGGGCAAGCCGGAAACCCTTTGATTTTCCTTGCTTTCGTGGCATCTATCGCGACGCACCGAACCCCCTTGTTCCGTTCGGAAAACGCCGTGCACCGAAGAGCCTGCACCGAAGAGTTTGCGTCGAACGCGGAGAACTGACCTTGCGTCTGATCAGGTGCCTCGCGCCCATAGCGCTGGGCCTCATGATTCTCGTCTGCGCGTTCCCGGCGCGCGCGCTCGACGCTGTCAGCGTCCGCGGTGACGCGCCCGCGATCGACCTCACCGGCGTGCTCGAGCATCAGCGCAGCGACGCCGACCGCATCCAGGTCTCCACCGCGCCCGGCACCGACGGCATCGTCCGCCGCATCGAGGTGCGCGCCCGCGAAGGCGGCCAGAACTGGGTGGTGTTCGCGCTCGCCAACAACACCGACGACCAGCTCGACCGCCTGATCGTCGCCCCGCATTACCGCATCGTCTCCTCGGGGCTGCTCTGGCCCGATCTCGGGCTGTCGCGCATCGCGACTATCACGCCCTCGATCGGCGACCGGCCGGAGCGGCAGGAGAGTCCGACCGCCGACGTCTTCCGCATCACCCTCGATCCCGGCGCCGTCGTCACCTTCGTCGCGGAACTGCGCACCGACAAGCTGCCGCAGCTCTATCTGTGGGAGCCTGAATCCTACAAGGACAAGGTCAACTCGTTCACGCTGTACCAGGGCATCGTGATCGGCATCTCCGGCTTGCTGGCGCTGGTGCTGACCATCCTGTTCGTGGTCAAGGGCAGCATCATGTTCCCGGCCGCCGCGGCGCTGGCCTGGGCGGTGCTGGTCTATATCGGCGTCGATTTCGGCTTCTGGGGCAAGGTGCTCGACATGTCGAACAACGCCGAGCGCATCTGGCGCGCGGCGGGCGAGGCGATCCTGGCGGCGACGCTGCTGGTGTTCCTGTTCGCCTATCTCAATCTCAGTCGATGGCACGTGCGCTATTCGCACATCACGGTGGGCTGGCTCGCGTTCCTGGGATCACTGGTGGCGCTGGCCCTGTTCGACCCCGCGGTGGCCTCCGGCATCGCGCGCATCTCGCTGGTGCTGATTGCCTTCGCAGGCTTCGCGCTGATCGTCTATCTCTCCACCCACGGCTTCGACCGCGCGGTGCTGCTGATTCCGACCTGGTTCCTGCTGGTGGTCTGGGTGGTCGCGGCCGGCATGACTGTCGCAGGCTCCGTCACCAACGACATCGTCGGCCCGGCGCTACTCGGCGGCCTCGTGCTGATTGTGATGCTGATCGGCTTCACGGTGATGCAGCATGCCTTCGCCGGCGGCGGCGCCACCACCGGCGTCGTCTCCGACATCGAGCGCCGCGCGCTGGCGCTGGCCGGTTCCGGCGATTTGATCTGGGACTGGGACGTTTCCGCCGACAAGGTCTTCACCAGCCCCGAGACCGAGGCCCTGCTCGGCCTCAAGCGCGGCACGCTGGAAGGCCCGGCCGCCTCCTGGCTGGAAGTGCTGCACCCGCTCGACCAGGACCGTTTCCGCGCCGCGCTCGACAGCGTGCTCGACCAGCGCCGCGGCCGCCTGGTGCAGGATTTCCGCCTGCGCACGCCGGACGGTCACTTCATGTGGTTCGCGCTGAAGGCGCGCCCGGTGGTCGGCTCCGACGGCGAGGTCTCGCGCGTGGTCGGCACCCTCACCGACGTCACCGAGCTGCGCAACGCCGAGGAGCGCCTGCTGCACGATTCCGTGCATGACAATCTCACCGGCCTGCCCAACCGCAAGCTGTTCATGGACAGGCTCGGCGCCGTCGCGCATTTCGCCAAGACCATGCCGACGTTGCGGCCGACGCTGATGGTGATCGATCTCGACCGCTTCAAGCAGGTCAACGATTCCGTCGGCATCGCCGTCGGCGATTCCATCCTGCTGACGCTGGCCCGCCGCCTCACCCGCATCCTGAAGCCGCAGGATACGCTGGCGCGGCTCGCCGGCGACCAGTTCGGCCTGATCCTGCTCTCGGAGCAGGACCCCGCCCGCATCACCGCCTTCGCCGAGACCATCCGCAAGACCATCCGCGCGCCGATCGCCTTCAACGAACGCGAAATCTTTCTCACGGCCTCGATCGGCCTCGCCTTGTCCGATCCGCAAGTTCAGCTCACGGACGAGATCATCAAGGACGCCGAGCTTGCGATGTATCACTCCAAGCGCATCGGCGGCGACCGCATCGACGTCTACAAGTCCGCGATGCGTGCGCGAAAAACCGACCGGCTGACGCTGGAGAGCGAATTGCGCCGCGCCATCGAGCGGCAGGAGCTCACGATCCTGTACCAGCCCATCGTGCGGCTCGAAGACCGTTCGGTGGCCGGCTTCGAGGCGCTGGTGCGCTGGGATCATCCCAAGCTCGGACGCATGGCGCCGTCGGAATTCATCACCATCGCGGAAGAGACCGGCCTGATCATCGACCTCGGCATGTTCGTGCTCGACCAGACCGCCAAGCAGCTCTCGATCTGGCAGCGCGCGATGCGCTCGCGCGAGCCGATCTTCGCATCGGTCAACGTCTCCTCGCGGCAATTGCTGCGCCACGACCTGATCCACGACATCCGCACCGTGCTGTCGCGCTCCTCGGTCGCGCGCGGCACGCTGAAGCTGGAACTGACGGAATCGCTGGTGATGGAGAATCCGGAGCATGCGGCGCAGATGCTGACGCGCATCCGCGAGCTCGGCACCGGGCTGTCGCTCGACGATTTCGGCACCGGCCATTCGTCGCTGGCCTATCTGCAGCGCTTCCCGTTCGACACCATCAAGATCGACCAATCCTTCGTGCGCACCACCAACCGCGGCACCCGCCCGGTGATCCTGAAGTCCATCATCGCGCTCGCGCACGACCTCGGCATGGACGTGGTCGCCGAAGGTGCCGAGACCGATTCCGACGCGGTCGAGCTCTACCAGATGGGCTGCGAATATGCGCAAGGGTTTGCCTTCGGCGAACCCATGGATGCCGACGCCGCGATGCGCCTGCTCACGGAAGTGCGCTTGGAAGCGGCGAGCTAGCTCTTCTTTCCCTCTCCCCTTGAGGGAGAGGGTCCGCTCGCAAAGCGAGCGGGGGTGAGGGGTATCTCTCCCCGAACGCTACTCTCTTAATTGCGGATGCAACCCCTCATCCGGCGCTTCGCGCCACCTTCTCCCACAAGGGGAGAAGGGAAGAGAGCGCACGCGCTATCGCCGCCGGTCACTCTTGCGCTTCGTGAACCGCACGCTCGCACCGTCCGGCATCCGCGTCGCCACAAAGCCCGCGGCGAGGCAGGCTTCGCGCTGCGGCATCTGGATGTCCGGGCTGCGCAGGCTGTCCCACCATGAGGCACGATTCGCCGCGCGCGGCAGGGCCGCGCCGATGATCTCTTCGATCTGTTCATAGGTCAGCACGAATTCCGCCTGCTTCTGCCGCATCAGATAATCGCGCAACGCGTCGTAGTCGTTCACCGCTGTCCTCTTCGCTGTCGAAGCCCCGCTTTGCCCAAAAACGTGAGCCGCGGAAACCAATTTTTAACTCATTCCGGCAGCGCCGTCCCGGCTTAAACACTGCTCAAGCTTTCGGGCGCATTCACTAATGTCGGGAGCAAACGATGTTGTCTCGATGGCGCGACGTCACGGCCCGCCGGCCATGGCGGCTTTCGGCGAAGCTGCTGATCATCTCGTCCGTGGTGACGGTGATCGGCTTTTCCGCCATTTGCGTCAACGTCATGCTGGACATGCGCCACGGCGAGGAGGCGCTCGCCCGTCAGACGCTGGAAAACCTGGCGACGACCATCGAATCCGACATCAGCCGCAACATCGAGATCTACGATCTGGCGCTCAAGGCGGTCGCCAGCAACATGCTGCTGCCGGAAATCGCCACGGTCTCGAAGCCGATCCGTCACCTCATCCTGTTCGACCATTCGACCACGGCGCGGCATTTCGGCGCGATCCAGGTGTTCGACGCCGACGGCCGGCTGACCATCGACGCCTCCACGCTCGATCCCGTTGTCGTGAACCGGAGCGACGAGGATTACTTCAAGGCCCATCGCGACAATCCGGACGCGGGCCTCTTCATCAGCCGGCCCATGCTGTTCCGCGGCGCTTATTCGATCGTGCTGAGCCGGCGCATCAGCGACACCGACGGCGGCTTCCTCGGCGTCGTCGCCGGATCGATCCGCTTCAGCTATTTCCACCAATTGTTCGAGCGGCTGAGCCTCGATCCCGACGACACCATCACCGTGCTCAGGCGCGACCGTACCGTCATGATGCGGCGGCCGTTTGATCTCGACGTGATCGGCACGAATCTGGCCGCCCGGCCGGTCTGGAAGGCCGAAAATCTGAAGGTCGGCGGCGCATTCGCCGGACAGGGGCCGATCGACGGCACGCCACGGCTCTATGTCCGCAGTAGTGGGACCAGCCCGCTATTCGTGGTGGCGGGCAAGCCACTGAGCGCCGTGTTCGAACTCTGGCAGAGGGAAGCCTATCGCATCGGCGCCGTGGTGCTGGCGCTCAGCCTGTTCATGCTGGCATCGACGCTGGTGCTCGCGCGCGAGATCGGCCGGCGCGCCGAGGCCGAGCGCAAGCTCGAGGAGATGGCGACGACCGACGCGCTCACCGGCCTGAAGAACCGCCGCAAGTTCGACCAAGTCATCGACGTGGAATGGCGCCGCGCGATGCGGCAGCAGACGCCGATCGCGCTCTTGATGATCGATGCCGATCACTTCAAGGCCTACAACGACACGTTCGGCCATCAGGCCGGCGACCAGGTGCTGGTCGGCATCGCCATCTGCATTTCCGATTCGGTGAGCCGCGCAGGCGACTGCGCCGCGCGCTATGGCGGCGAGGAATTCGCCGTGCTGCTGCCGGGTACTTCGGTCACCGACGCCCTTCAGGTGGCCGAGAATATCCGCGCCAAGGTGCAGGGCTGGTCCGACGACCACACGAGCTCGACGGTCTCCTGCGGCATCGCGAGCCTCGTTCCGACCACGGGCATGGACTGGTCGCTGCTGGTCGCCGCCGCCGACAAGGCGCTCTACGCTGCAAAAGCCGGCGGCCGCAACCAGTCGGTGGTCGCAAGCCTGCCGAAGCTGTCGCTGGTGGCTTAGATCTCGGCATTGGAGCGTGTCGCTCGCCACAACTTCCGTGTCGTCCCGGCCCCCCGTGCGCAATTGCGCACGAAGGGCGGGCGGACGCGGCCCAACGGGGCCCGTCGGTGTATTAAAACGGCGCAAGACCCAAACCCCCCACCCGCGCGGGGCGCCG
>NZ_JBVVPS010000031.1:89665-96495 GCF_055811355.1 Bradyrhizobium sp. WSM4873
CCACCCCCCCCCCCGGTGGGGGGGTGTTTTTTTCCTCGGGTTTTGGCGGGGGGCCCCCCCCAAAACCCCCGGGCCCCCCCCCCCCCCCCGTGCGCAATTGCGCACTAGGCCGGGACGACGGAGACTACTGTCCCAGGTACTTCTTCATCTCCGCGATCAAACCGTCACGCAGCTCCGGCCGCTTCAGGCCGTAGGCGATGTTGGCGCGGAGGAAGCCGGGCTTGGAGCCGCAATCGTGGCGCTCGCCCTCGAACTCGACGCCGTAGAATTTTTGCGATCTGGCGAGGCCGATCATGGCGTCGGTGAGCTGGATCTCGCCGCCGGCGCCGCGCTCCTGGGTCTCCAGGATCTTGAAGATTTCCGGCTGCAGGATGTAGCGGCCGGTGATCGAAAGGTTGGACGGCGCGGTGCCCTTGGCCGGCTTCTCGACCATGCCGTCGACCTCGAACATCTTGCCGGTGCGTTTGCCGACGCCGCAGATGCCGTATTGATGGGTGAGATGGTCGGGCACCGCCTCGACCGCGATGACGTTGGATTTCTCGCCGAGCTTGCTGGCGGTGTCGATCATCTGCTTCAGGCAGCCGGGCGAATTGAGCACGAGTTCGTCGGGCAGCACGACCGCGAACGGCTCGTTGCCGACGATGTCGCGCGCGCACCAGACCGCGTGACCGAGGCCAAGCGGCGCCTGCTGGCGGGTGAAGCTGACGGCGCCGGCTTCGGGCTGGTTCTGCGCCAGAACGTCCTGCTCGGTCTTCTTGCCGCGCGCGGCCAGCGTCGCATCGAGCTCGAACATCCGGTCGAAATGATCTTCGATGACACTTTTGTTGCGGCCGGTGACGAAGATGAAGTGCTCGATGCCGGCTTCCCTGGCTTCGTCATAGACGTACTGGATCAGCGGCTTGTCGACGATCGTCAGCATTTCCTTCGGCATCGCCTTGGTGGCGGGCAGGACGCGGGTGCCGAGGCCGGCAACGGGAAATACGGCTTTGCGGATTTTCATGGGATTGATCGAATACCTGAGGAACACGTGAAGGGAGCAATGGCACTTGCTAGCTTGTTTGCAGCCGCCAACAAAGGCGGATGTGGGGCCTCATCCTCACAGAGTTAAGAAAAAGGCCACCATCAAAATTTCACCTTTGTTAAGCTGTTGGCAACCGTAACCAGGCCTCCTGAGGGCGGATTTTGGCCGGACAGGTGTGGACATGATGCAATCAATGGCAGGGCTGGCAAAACGAGGCGGGTCCGTGACCGGTGCGACGATGATTGCGGCCACCCTGCTGTTCCCGCTTCCCGCCGGCGCGCAGGCTCAGAACGGTCTGTCAAATCTGTTCGGCGGTATTTTCTCCGGCCCGAACGCGGCGCCTTCGCAAGCAGCGCCCGGGCCCAGCGGCGCTCCAACGGGAGTTCAACCCTGGACCGGCGAGGACGGCGCCTCCGGCCATCCGCTGATGACAGCCGCCGCGATCCGGGAGGCCGCCGGCAACTTCAACAATTGCGTCGCAGGGATGTGGCCCGATGCCGCACGGCGCGGCATCACGCAGGAAAATTTCCAGCGTTTCACGGCAGGCCTCGCGCCCGATTTGCGCATCATGGACCTCATGGACTCGCAGCCCGAGTTCACCAAGTCGATCTGGGATTATCTCGACATCCTCGTGAACGACAACCGCCTCACCAAGGGCCGCGAGGTCCTGGCCAAATACAAAGCGCAGTTCGACGCCACTGAAAAAGCCACCGGCGTCGATCGTTATATCATCGCCTCGATCTGGGGCATCGAATCCAACTACTCGACTCAGATGGGCGACCGCAGCGTGCTGCAATCGACCGCGACGCTCGCCTGCATCGGGCGCCGGCAGGCTTACTTCAAGGACGAATTCCTCTCGGCGCTGGAGATCCTCAACCGCGGCGATCTCAGGCCCGAACAATTGCGCGGCTCCTGGGCCGGCGCCTTCGGCCCGACGCAGTTCATGCCGACCGCGTTCAAGCGCTTCGCCGTGGACGGCGACGGCGACGGACGGCGCGACGTCGTCGACAATCCCTCCGACCTGATTGCGTCGACCGCCAACAATCTGAAGAAGGACGGCTGGCAGGCCGGCCAGACCTGGGGCTACGAGGTCGTGGTGCCCCAGGGCTTCAACTACATGCTGGCCGATCGTGCCAAGGCGATGACCGTCGCGCAGTGGGAAAAGCTCGGCCTCAAGCGTCCGACCAACCAACCCTTCCCGCATCAGGCCGAGAAGGCCTATCTGCTGGCGCCGGCCGGCGCGCAAGGACCGGGCTTCCTGATGCTGCAGAACTTCCGGGTGATCATGAAGTACAACCCGGCCGAGGCTTATGCGCTGGCGATCGGCCATTTCGCCGATCGCCTCCGCGGAGGCCAGCCCTTCGTGCAGCCCTGGCCGCGGCAGGAACGCGAGCTGTCCCGGACCGAGCGGCTGGAACTGCAGCAGTTGCTGGCCCAGCGCGGCTTCTACAAGGGCACCCCCGACGGCCAGTTCGGCGGCCAGACCCGGGAGGCCCTGCGCAATTTCCAGGCCTCGATCGGGGTGCCCGCGGACGGATTTGCCTCCTCCGACGCTCTGAACCGGCTGCGCGGGCGGTAAAATCGCGCCGAAAGTAACCCTGAACAGGGATTTTGCCCGGCAACCTTGACCGGGGCGGCGGTTCGCCGTGTATGGGCCAGGATCTGAGAGAATCTGAAAAGAGAATCTGCCCGTTTGGCGCCCGATTCCGCTATTATATCGAGCCTGTCCCGATCCCTATTGCCCGTGCCGAGATCGCATGTCGAAGAAGTCCCTGCTCAAGGTGCTGACCGAGACCGGCCCGCTGATCGCGCTGGGGACGGCGCTTGCGATGCTAGTCTCGGTTGCGGGACCCGCCTCGGCGCAGTTCTTCAACTTCCCCGGCTTCGGCGGCCCGCCGCAGCGCTCGGCTCCGCCGCCACCGCGGAACGGCGGAGGCGGAGGCGGCGGATGGTTCGGAGGCGACTTCTTCGCGCCATTCCAGCAGCAACAGCCGCAAGCGCCGCGTCAGGACTTTTCGCGCGCACCGGCGCCGGCCAAGCGCGACACCATTCCCGACAGGAACGTGCTGGTGATCGGCGATGCCATGGCCGACTGGCTCGCCTACGGCCTGGAAGACGCCTACACCGAGCAGCCCGACATGGGCGTGATCCGCAAGCACAAGACCACGTCCGGCCTGATCAAGTACCAGCCCAAGGGTGAACCCTCCGACTGGACCGCTGCTGCCAAGGGCATTCTCGAGACCGAGAAGCCCGACGTGATCGTGGTGATGCTCGGCCTCAACGACCGCATCGCGATCCGCGAGGCGGCAGCACCTGACAAATCGGACAAGGCGACGGACAAGGACAAGAAGAACGACAAGGGCGCGCGCAGCAAACCACCGGCCAAGCCCGGCGATGCCAAGCCCGGCGACACCGCGGCGAAGCCTGACGACAAGCCGGCCGATGCCGACCTGCCGCAGGATGATGCCGACAACGCTGACGCACCGGCGGTCGCCGTGCCCGAGAAGACCGCGCGCAACCCGAACGGCCTCTACGAATTCCGCGACGAGCGCTGGGTCGAGCTCTACGGCAAGAAGATCGAGGAGCTCGCCAATGTCCTCAAGTCCAAGGGCGTGCCGGTGCTCTGGGTCGGCCTGCCCGCCATCCGCGGTCCCAAGGGCACCGCGGACATGCTTTTCCTGGATTCGCTCTATCGCGAAGGCGCGGCCAAGGCCGGCATCACCTATGTCGACGTCTGGGACGGCTTTGTCGACGAAGCCGGCCGCTTCCTGCAGAAGGGCCCCGACTTCGAAGGCCAGATTCGTCAGCTCCGCAGTGGTGACGGCGTCTATTTCACGAAACCCGGCGCGCGCAAGCTCGCGCATTATGTCGAGCGCGAGATCACGCGCCTGCTCGCCGGGCGCTCCGGCCCGATCGCGCTGCCGAGCGAACCGGCGACCCCCGACACCAGTGCCGAACCCGGCAAGCCTGCTCCGCGGCCGCTGGCCGGCCCGATCGTGCCGCTGGTCGCGGCCTCGATCTCGACCGATCAATTGCTGGGTGGGCCGGGCTCGCGTCCTGCCGCCGTCGATGCGCTCGCTGCGAAAACGATGGTGAAGGGCGAGCCACTGGCCGCGCCCGCCGGCCGCGCCGACGATTATGCCTGGCCGCGCCGCGAAGTCGGCCGCGAGCAGGCCAAGGGCGATACGCCGGTCGCCACGACGACACCCGATGGCGGTACGCCGGGTGCGGCCGCAGCCATCGCGCCGCCAAAGCTTGCGCCGAAGAAGCCACCGGCGCCGCAGCAACCGGCACAGGCCGCGCCATCGATGCGCGATTTCTTCGGCTTTGGTTCGCCGCCGCCCCCGCCGCGTCAATTGGCGCCGGCGCCGCGCAATCCGAATCCCAACCCCGCGATCCCGCGTCCGCCTGGCAATGTCGGGCGATCGGCGGAAGTGTTCCGCTAGTTGATCTCATGTCCCGGACGCGGCGCAGCCGCAGAGCGGACATAGCCGTCGCAACATCCATAAAAAAGGCCCCGGCTCGGCAACGCGGCGTACACGCCGCACTGCCTCCGGGGCCTGATGCTTATCGCGCGTTGGCTTAGCCGTAATAGCGCCAGCGTGGCGGCGGACGGCGGGCGGGCCGCGCCATCAGCAGCGCGAGCGCGAAGCCGATGCCGCCGGCGACCAGCAGCGCGGCCATCGGGTTGTCCTGCACCTTCTGGGCAATCGCCTGCGAGCCGTCGCGCAAGGTTTCGGCCGGCTTGTCGTAAGCGTCCTTGGCATAGCTGGCCGCGGTGTCCGTGGCGTCACGTACGGCGTCCTTGGCCTGGCCGTAGAGATTCTGCACGGTGCCGGCGGCTTCACGTGCCTTGCCGGACGCCTGTGTCTGCGTATCGCTGGCCATATCTCCCATGGCGCCTTCCGCGCGTCCGGCGAATTCCTTGGCCGATCCGACAATCCGATCCTTATCCATGATGCTCCTCCTCGGGGGTCAGCCCAAGTAACCGATCAGGAGCGGCGCAGTTCCATCAGACTTGAAATTGGACTCAAAGAATAAGCCCGCCGTCGACGACCAGTGTCTGCCCGATGATGTAGGACGACAGCGGTGATGCCAGGAACAGCGCCGCGCCCGCCATGTCAGCCGGCGTGCCCAATCGCCGCAGCGGAATGCGTGAAAGTGCACCTTCGAGCCGCTTGGGATTGTCGGTCGTCACCTTCGTCATCTTGGTGTCGACCAGACCGGGCGCGATGCCGTTGACGCGGATGCCGTCTTCGGCCCAGGCCTCGCCCAGCGTCCGTGTCAATCCGACCGCGCCGGTCTTCGACGCGTTGTAAGCAGGATTGCCCATGGTGGAGTGATAGGCCGCGGTCGAGGACACCATGATCAGCGATCCCCGTGAGTCCCGCAACATGGAATGAAAGCGCGTGGCGCAGGCCATCAGGCTCATCAGGTTGACCTCGACGACCTTGCGAAAGCCGGCCATCTCGAACTCGCCGCGGCGATAGAGCACCGCGCCCTGTGCGAGCACCAGGATATCGAGCCGATCGAACGACGGCTTGAACGCTTCGACCGCGCCGGCATTGCCGACGTCGAGTTGCGCGTAGGAGAGACCGGTGAGATCCGAGCCCTCCTCAGCTGAATATTCCTTCGCGTGAGCACGCGTGCCGCAGACCGCAACTTGCGCGCCCCTGACACGAAAGGCTTGCGCGATACCGTTGCCGATGCCGCTGGATCCGCCGACGACCAGCACCTGCTTGCCTGAGAAATCGAGCTCGTTCGTCATCGCTGGCCTCCCCGATTGTCTTGCTTGTTTGACCTGTCTGCGGATCGATGACAGCCTTGTCAATCACAGCAAGAACAAGCAGGGCACGAGGAAAGACCATGTCCGATTTCAAGCAGCTCAGCCGGTCCGTGAAGGGCCTGACCGTTCTCGTCACCGGCGCGGCCAGCGGCATGGGGCGTGCAACGGCCCGCGTGTTCGCCGCTGACGGCGCAAACGTTGCCGTCACCGACTATGACGAGCAGGGCGCGCTGGCCGTGGCGAAGGAGGTCGCGGCAAGCGGCGGAGCCGCGAAAGCCTGGAAGCTCGACGTTGCCGACGGCGATGAGATCAAGCGCGTGGTCGGCGACGTCGCGACCCATTTCAGCGGGCTCGACATCATCGTCAACAATGCCGGCATCTCCGTGCGCGTCGCGATCGACGACGAAGCCTATGAGGACGCCTGGGCCAAGGGCCTCGCCGTGATGCTGACGGCGCATCCGCGCATCATCCGCGCCGCGCTGCCTCACTTGCGCAAGTCGAAGAGCCCGCGCATCGTCAACATCGCCTCGACCGAGGCGCTCGGCGCCACCGCGTTGCACAGCCCCTATTCGGCGGCGAAGGGCGGCGTCGCCAGCCTCACCCGCTCGCTTGCGGTGGAGCTCGGCCGCGAAGGCATCACCGTCAATTGCATCTGCCCGGGGCCGGTCCGCACCGCCATCACCGACCGGATCTCGGAAGAGCACAAGACCATCTATGCCAAGCGCCGCACTGCACTGGGCCGCTACGGCGATCCCGAGGAAGTCGCGCACATGACGCTGAGCCTGTGCCTGCCGGCAGCGTCCTTCCTCACCGGCGCGGTGATTCCGGTCGACGGCGGCCTGATGGCGCGCAACGCGTGAGCGGCACCAAAGGTGCGTAGCCTGGATGGAGCGCAGCGCAATCCGGGTTCTCACCTCGCGGGAAGACTCCCCCGGACTACGCTGCACTCCATCCGGGCTTCTGTAACGGGCCTTGGTTAGTCAATCCCTTTTTGCGGCATCCTCTCGCCGGGAACCTGCTTCT
>NZ_JBVVPS010000032.1:0-24936 GCF_055811355.1 Bradyrhizobium sp. WSM4873
CGCCCCGCCTGGCCTCCCGCCAGCTCCCTCGCCCCCGTCTGGAAGTAAGCCATGAGGCGCCTTCGCCGTATCAAGATCCTCGCGACCCTCGGACCCGCTTCTTCGGACCTCGCGATGATCCGCCGCCTGTTCGAGGCCGGCGCCGACCTGTTCCGCATCAACATGAGCCACACCCCACACGACAAGATGCGGGAGTTGGTGGCGACGATCCGCAACGTCGAGAGCAGCTATGGCAGGCCGATCGGCATTCTGGTCGACCTCCAGGGCCCAAAGCTCCGGCTCGGTGCCTTCGCCGAAGGCGCGGTCCAGCTCCAGAATGGCCAGACATTCACGCTCGATTCCGACAAGGCGCCGGGCGACACCACCCGCGTCCAACTCCCGCATCCGGAGATCCTGGCCGCGCTTCGTCCGGGCCATTCGCTGCTGCTCGACGACGGCAAGGTGCGGCTGATCGCCGAGGAGACCTCGAAAGATCACGCGGTGACGCGCGTCGTGGTCGGCGGCCGGATGTCCGACCGCAAGGGCGTCAGCCTGCCCGACACCGACCTGCCGGTCTCGGCGATGACGCCGAAGGACCGCGCCGACCTCGAGGCGGCGCTGGTCACCGGCGTCGACTGGATCGCGCTGTCCTTCGTGCAGCGCGCCGACGACGTGCTCGAGGCCAAGAAGATGATCCGCGGCCGTGCGGCGGTGATGGCCAAGATCGAGAAGCCGCAGGCGATCGATCGCCTCGCCGACATCATCGACGCCTCCGACGCCCTGATGGTGGCGCGCGGCGACCTCGGCGTCGAGCTGCCGCTGGAACGCGTACCGAGCCTGCAGAAGCAGATGACGCGCATGGCGCGGCGCGCCGGCAAGCCGGTGGTGATCGCGACCCAGATGCTGGAATCGATGATCCAGTCGCCGGTGCCGACCCGCGCCGAAGTCTCCGACGTCGCCACAGCAGTCTACGAAGGCGCCGACGCCATCATGCTGTCGGCGGAATCGGCGGCCGGCAAATTCCCGGTCGAGGCCGTCTCGACCATGAACCGCATCGGCGAGGAGGTCGAGCGCGACCCGATCTATCGCTCCGTCATCACCGCACAGCGCCCCGCCCCGGAAGCCACTGCCGGCGATGCCATCGCTGACGCCGCGCGGCAGATCGCCGAGACGCTCGACCTGCCGGCCCTGATCTGCTGGACCAGCTCGGGATCGACCGCCGTGCGCGTGGCGCGCGAGCGGCCGAAGCCGCCGATCGTGGCGATCACGCCGAACGTCGCGGCGGGACGCCGGCTGTCGGTCGTTTGGGGCGTGCATTGCGTGGTGGCGGAAGATGCACGCGACCAGGACGACATGGTGAGCCGCGCCGGCCAGATCGCGTTCCGCGACGGCTTCGTCCGGGCCGGCCAGCGCGTGATCATCGTCGCCGGCGTGCCGCTCGGTATTCCCGGCACCACCAACATGGTGCGCATCGCCTCGGTCGGCCCCGAGGGCGAAGCGAATATCTAGGCCCGCCAGCACGCGGCAAACAAAAGATGTCGAAAACAACCCCATGCACAGTAGCCGGCGGGTCCGGCGCATGTGCTGAGGTTTTTTCGAAAAGGCGAGCTCTGGCAATGGCCTGGGCGCGATCAGGTCGGCCGTCGATCAGGCGGACGTTTTAGGCCCCAACCAGCGCTTTCGCCGCCGGCAGCAACGTCTGCTGCACGACCAGGCCCCTGGCGCGGGCGTCCATGACGCCGACTGCACGAAGCGCCAGCAGCGTCACGGTCTGAACGGCATCGCGCATCCTGGCGGGGTCGTCGAGATTATCCGGCGCGAGTGGTCCGACCAGGGCCTCGTGCAGCGCGCCGAGCAGGGCCGTGGCGGCGAGCGCGGTGTCCTGCGCCGGCAGGTGGCCGGCGCGCACGGCGGCGTCGATCCGCGAGGCCATCTCGCCCGCAATCTCGCGCCGGCTGGCAAGGCGTGAAGCGCTGACATCGACATCGACCGGCTCGGCCAGGATACCCCAGGCGAGCCTGCGCTGTGACAGGGTATGCACCGCCACGGTGGTCACCGCCGCCGCCAGCGCCGAGGACGGTCCCGGCGCGGCATCGGCGGCTCGCCGGATCGCCGTGAGCTCGTCACGGGAGACTTCGGCGATCAATTCGGAGATCAAATCGGCCTTGGAGGGGAAGTAGCGGTAGACCGTACCCGCAGCGACGCTGGCGCGAACCGCGACTGGCGCAATCTGCACCGCCGCCATCCCGCCTTCCGCCGCCGCCTCCCGCGCCGCTGCCAGTATCGCACTGCGCCGGGCCGCAAGGCGCTTCACCACTTGATGCGTCCGCCGATAAACCATGGCGCGCTTCCTGTCCCCAGCATCCGGTCCGGCACAAAGCTCGACCGCATGCTCCTTCACTATCTTCGCCCAAATCGCCCTCAAGAACTGAACAACTATTCAGGCCGGATGACAAGACGCAAATGAGCATATGTGCGCGACGCAAACCTCGACACGGAAGCAGAGCAGGTAAACGCATTCTTGCCCGGCGCGGCCGCGGCATGACGGTCCGGTTTACCTCAACTTAAAAGCGATCATGCTCAGGTTGCTGATGCTTGCGCGCTGCTGCGTGCTGTCGTTTCAGCCCCGAGAGTCCGATGTCGATTTCCATGACAAGCAGCGTGCCCGTCCGCGGTGTCGCGCGCTGGCTTTTGCCGTTCTGCATTGCCGCGGGCGTCTACCTGTTCTTCCTGGGCATCGGCGACATCATGCTGCGGGATACCGATACGTTGTGGCAGATCAAGATCGGGCAGTGGATTCTCGAACACCACGCGCTGCCCTACACCGACATCTATTCCTTCACGCGAGCCGGCGAGCCCTGGATCTCGAGCTCCTGGCTGTCGCAAGTCCTGTTCGCGCTGGCTTACGAGCCGTCGAACTGGTCGGGGGCAGTTGTCCTGACGTCGCTCGCGATCGGAGCGACCGCGGCGATTTTCGTCTACCTGCTTGAGCCCTATCTGGAGCCTGTGCGCGCCTTTCTGCTCGTCACCCCGCTGCTCTTCATGTCGATGGGCCACTTTCTCGCCCGCCCGCACATGCTGGCACTGCCTGTCATGCTGGCCTTTGTCGGCGGGCTGCTGGCGGCCGCCGATCGGCGCACCGCGCCGTCGTGGCTGTTGCTTCCCTTGATGGTGCTATGGGCCAATCTTCACGGCGGCTTCGTCATGGGGCTGGCGCTGATTGGGCCCATCGGCCTCGATGCGATCGCGTCCACCGATCGCAAGGGCCGCTTTGCACTTGCGTCGCGCTGGGCCTTGTTCGGGCTTGCTGCGCTTGCCGCAAGCTGCTGCACGCCCTATGGCTGGAATACGCCGCTCGCATCGGCGAAAATCCTCAGCCTCGGCAAGGTGCTCTCGCAGATCTCGGAGTGGATGCCCGCCGATTTCAGCTCGTTCGACTTGTTTGGAGCCAGCCTGCTCGGATTGATCGCCCTCGGCTACTATAAAGGATTGGTGCTGCCGTGGACCCGCCTTCTTGTGCTGCTCGGCCTGGTCTGGGCGGCACTCAACCACGTCAGAAACATCGAGGTCTTTGCGCTGTTGACGCCGCTCGTGCTGGCGAAGCCGTTGGCCGAACAATTGGGCGCAGCCAGAGTGCTCGCACGGACTGAAGCACGATCCTCCTTTGCAGTGACCGCAATCGCGGCGCTCGCGATCGTTGCGACCAGCTGGAGTATCACGCGGTCCTATGCCACGCCGACGCGGTATGCCTTTATCCGCAATTCGACCCCTCGGGCTGCAGTCGACCTCCTCGAGCAGCGGCACGCGCAACGCATCTTCAGCACCGCTCCTATCGGGAGTTATCTGATCTCCCGCAACATCAAGACCTTCATCGATGGCCGTGCCGAGCTGTACGGAGAGCAGTTCGTGCTTGACTATTTCGACGCCATCGAAGGCAAGAACGCGGAGACTCTGCTGCGTCTGCTCGATACCTACCAGATCGACGCCACACTGCTGAACGGATCGACTCCCGCCGCAAGGATCATGGACCATGTGCCGGGCTGGAAGCGGCTCTACTCGGATGATCTTGCCGTCATCCACGTCCGCGACAACGCACCGGCGAAGCTACCATCATCACCATGAGCCACGGATCAGACGTTAGACTCTCGCGGCCCTCGCATGGACGGACGGCTTCTGCGAAGAAAAAGACTTCGCTAGAACAAGACTTGGCTAGAACAAGACTTGGCACAAAAGGCTTGGCACAAAAGAAAAGAGCCTTGTCCGGGACAAGGCTCTTTCTACTCTTGGTCCGTTCAGTCTTACTTGAGGCTGGTCGAGATAGAGGTGAACTTGGCGTTCAACGTGGTGCCCAGGTTATTGACGACAGTGATGATCGCCAGCGCGATGCCGGCGGCGATCAGGCCGTATTCAATGGCGGTGGCGCCGGATTCATCTTTCGCGAAACGCGCAACGAGGTTCTTCATAAAGAGCTCCAAATGAGTACACGAGGCTACAACTGATCTGGTCTGTTTGGGCTTCCCAGCGCCGCTCGACCATGAAACTGAACGTAGTGGCAAAGAATTGCGCCGCAGTTAACTCGACTGCGGAAACACAGAGCGGTTTGCGTGTATTCTCCGATGGTAAACCGAAATCTAAAACGATCCGTTAAATTGTCGAGACATCAAGCCGGCCCGGCATCGCCGGTTTACCGGGAATTATGACCGCCGTGGTCCAATGGCGACCGCTCGGCCCCCCGACAGAAACAAGAGGACGACGAGGCGGCATGTCCCTTTCCTTTGCCAGCAGCATCAGGGTGCAGGGGCGTGCGCGAGCCCTGGTGCCGCTATGCGTCGGAGCCGGCACCTATCTGTTCTTCCTTTATGTCGGCGACACGCTGCTTCAGGACTCCGACTCGTTCTGGCAGATCAAGATCGGACAATGGATTCTCGATCACGGCGCCATGCCGTACACGGACATCTATTCCTTCACGCGGACGGGCGCGCCGTGGATTTCAACGTCGTGGCTGTCGCAGGTGTTGTACGCTTTCTCTCATGCGCAATGGGGCTGGGCAGGTCCCGTCATCCTCACCGCAATGGGAGCCGCGCTCACGGCCGCGATCTTCGTCTATCTGCTCGACGCGCAGATCGAGGCACCGCGCGCAGTGCTGTTTGCGATGCTGGCCCTGCTGCTGTCGCTGCATCACGTCCTGGCGCGTCCGCACATCCTGGCGCTGCCTGTCATGGTGGCGTGGGTCGGCCTGTTGATTGCGGCCGCCGACCGCAGGAGCGTGCCGTCCTGGTACTGGCTGCCGCTGATGGCGCTGTGGGCGAACTTGCATGGCGGCTTCGTGCTCGGTCTGGCGCTGATCGGTCCGATCTCGCTCGAGGCCGTCGAGCACGCCGAGAAGGGGCGGCGGCTTCAGCTATTCCTGCGCTGGGTGCTGTTCGGCATCGGTGCACTGGTCGCGAGCTGCTGTACGCCGTACGGCTGGAGAACGCTGCTGGGCGCCACCAACATCTTGAGCCTGGGCGAATTGCTCTCGCTGATCTTCGAATGGATGCCGGCGAACTTTGCCACCTTCTCCTCGTTCGAAGGCGCCCTGCTCGGTCTGATCGCGTTCGGCTATTATCGCGGCCTCGTGCTCTCGGCGCCCAGGATCTTCCTGATCCTGTTCCTGACCTGGAGCGCGCTGACCCACGTCAGGAGCATCGAGGCGTTCGCGTTCCTGGTGCCGCTGGTGCTGGCGAAGCCGCTCGGCCAGCTGGCCTCGCGCCCGCAGCCGGACTTAACCGGCGCCGACGGCTGGCCGGCCCGCTATGTCACCGCGCTTGGCGCGCTGATGATCGTCGCCGCGGGCTGGACCTCGACATCGCTTTACATGCAGCATCACCACTTCACCTTCACCATAACGCAGACTCCGGTCGCGGCAGTCGACTTGCTCGAACAACGCAAGGTCCAGCGCGTCTTCAACGCCTATCAGTTCGGCGGCTATCTGATCTCGCGCGACGTCCCTGTTTACGTCGACGGCCGCGCCGAGCTCTACGGAGAGAAATTCGTCATGGACTTCTTCAAGGCGACCGAGGGCAAGAAGCCCGAGCTGCTTCCGCGCCTGCTCGACGAATACAAGATCGATGCAACGCTATTGGCCGCCGACGCGCCCGGACCGCAGATCCTGGACATGCTCAAGGGCTGGAAGCGGATCTATACGGACGATATCGCAGTGATCCACGTGCGGGACGATGCGGCTGCGACGCCGCCGAAGTGAGAAGATAGGTCCCGGGCGTGTACCGTGAATGGGACGTCCGCTTCAAAGCCTGAAGCAGACTTGAACAGGCGCTCGTGCCACTTCGCCGCTGACCCGAGGCGGACGATACGAAATGCCGATGCCGCGCACTCGCCTCGCCGTCACTTATTGGGAAAATTGAGCAGCGAGGAAACTCCGCATCTCCTGGACTGACTGGGCGGCCGCGGTGGGATCATATTTGAGCCAATGTCCGAGATATTCCCTGCCGTCGGCGAAGGCCGGGGAATTAAAGGCGTGATAGGCACCGGGATAGACGATCAATTTTACGGGTGCTCCCCTGTCGGCCCGCCGCTTCATCCAACGCTCGCAGTCCGTCGCGGGCGTCCAGTCATCGAGTTCGCCGATCATGATCAATGCAGGAACGATGAGTTCCTCGGAAGTGACGCCGCAAAGCGGGTAGTAGGCCACGGCGGCCTTGAACTTTCGATCCCGGGGGACGTCAAAGATTTCCGCCTGATGGTTCGAAGCCAACTGCAGCGCAACCATTGCACCCTGCGAATATCCAATAACCGCGATACGGTGAGAATCGACGAAGGGAAGATTGGAAAGATAGGATAGCGCGCCTAAAGCATCACCTTGGCGGGTAAGCAGCAGACCCGGCGTCACCTGGGTGCAGGCGTTCTTGATGCCA
The DNA here is from genome assembly GCF_055811355.1 of Bradyrhizobium sp. WSM4873. Classification (NCBI taxonomy): domain Bacteria; kingdom Pseudomonadati; phylum Pseudomonadota; class Alphaproteobacteria; order Hyphomicrobiales; family Nitrobacteraceae; genus Bradyrhizobium; species Bradyrhizobium sp. WSM4873. Next base: position 6,894 of record NZ_JBVVPS010000032.1, read on the forward strand.
CGGGTCGCAAAGCTATCCAGCATAAGCGACACATAGCCCCGCGCGTTGTACGTTCGGGCGTCTTCCGAAAGTCCATCGCATCCGTGGAGATACACAATCGCGGAAAAAGGGCCGTCGCCCTCAGGTTTCGACAGGTAACCCTCAATCGTTTCAGACGCTGCTTTCGGCGTTTCGCCACGTTCGCGCGCCAGGCGCTGCTGGAGTTGGCCGACGTGAACGGGAGCACTTTCGAACCTGACCAATTCTCCCGCCAAGGTGGCGGCGTTGGTGGAAAGGTATGCAACGAACACTGCTACACCGAGACATGCTTTGGCTCGTGTAACCATTTCCTTCCCTCCGTTTCCCGAACGGAGTCAACGTAGCAGGCTCATGTCCGCCCATCCACACCGTAAGTCTATGAACTGCACGGACATTTATGGCCGGCGCAAACGAACGAACGCCTGTCCTAATGTCGCCTTTCGGGGGGGACTGGAAATGGTCGACGCGCGGCCAAATCGATGCGAATGGCCCATAGTCGACGCACCAAGGCGAGTTGCCGCTCCCCGCTTCCGAGGGCGTAGCAGACATAGCAAGCGTTCGCGGGCTGATCGGGTTTTCAGTACCCGTCTCGGCGCTTTGAATTGGGCGTCCAGGAAGTCAAACCTTCCCGAATCGGGAGAGATGATCCGAGTTCCGGACTCGCATTGGATCGACCAAAAAGCCGATCCCTCATCAATCATCAATTGCCCGTTTGCAGTTCGCCGAAGCGCTCCCAACTCTTGCCATTGAAGCGCATGAACTGCATCTGGTCGACCGGGACATGGTCGGTGGTGCCGGTGTTGACCTTGATGCCGGGCAGCAGCATCGGCAATTCGAGATCGCGGATCGCAAACGCCTGCCTGAGGATGTTCTCGGTCGACAGATCATTGCCGCAGGCTTTCAGCACCGCCTCCAGCGCCATGGCGCTGTTGTAGGCGTTGACGTAATTGGTGTCGTGCTGGTCGGCCTCCGGCAAATATCTGGTCATGAATTCGCGCCAGCCCCTGACGCCGGCATCGTCCTTCCAGGCGGGATCGTCGGGGTCTTTCACGTAAGCGGTGGAGAGGATGCCGGTGCCGGCTTCCAGTCCCGCCGGCTCCATCACCGTCGAAACCCACACCGCAACGTTGGACAGGAACGTCATGGGACGCCAGCCGATCTCGAAGGATTTGCGGATCGCTTGCGCCGCGAATTTCGGGGTCGCCGCGATCACGAATACATCGGCGCCCGAGGCCTTGAGTTTCACGATTTGGGAATCGATTGTCGGGTCCTGGATCTCGTAGGTCGCGCCCGTGACGACGCTATCATATTTCTCGCCGAGCACGTCCTTCAGCCCGGCGAGATAGTCTCGGCCGTAATCGTCGTTCTGCGAGATCACGGCGAACTTCGCGTTCGGATTCTTCGCCAGTGCGTAACGCGCATAGAGCCGCGCTTCATAGCGGAACGGCGCCTGCACGCCCATCGTCGCCTGCGGATATTGCGCGACGTCGGCGAATTTCGAGGCGCCGGAGCCGATGAAGAGCTGCGGCACGTTCTTGGACTGGAGGTATTTCGCGATCGCCGTGTTGTGGGCGGTACCGATCGAGGAGAAGATCAGCCCGACTTCGTCGCTCTCCACCAGCCTGCGGGTCTGCTCGACCGATTTCGGCGGCGCATAGCTGTCGTCGAGCGAGATCAGATTGACCTTGCGGCCGTTGATGCCGCCCTTCTCGTTCAGCATCTTGAAATAGCCGACCTCGCCCTTGCCGAGCGCCCCGAAAGCCGACACCGGCCCGCTATAGGGCATGGTCTGGCCGATCTTGATCTCGGTCGCGGTGACGCCGCGCATTTCAGCGGCGGATGGAGCGGACAGGAACGAGAATGTCACGAACGATACGGCGCCAAGCGCGCTCAATGCCCTCGCAAAGCGCATCGGCTTGCCCTCCCCTTTGTCTGCGCGGTCGAGCCGCGCCTTAATTGGGAAGAGCATGCCACGACTTCACCGCAGACTCCAATCGCGATGAGTCGCTGGGTCGGAGAGCGAGTAAAGGTAAGGGTGCCACCAATGGCGGCGCCCATAGATGGTCGGCACTGCGCAAGGGCGGCTTTGCGCACATACCTGTTCGTCGCGAGATGCTCAGTTGCCCACGTTCGAAAAGCACCACGCAACAAAAACGCGGCGTTTCCGCCGCGTTTTTCAATTCAATCTGCCGTGCGCGGTTACGCCTGCGGCTGCGGCTCCAGGCCGGGATCCGGATCGGGTCGCGGGCGCGACTTGCCGGCCGGCGGCACGGCCGAGGCGCGCGGGGTGGTCGGCTCGAGCACGGATTCGCGGTTCGGCTTCTTGCCCTTGAGCAGGTCGATGATCTCGTCGCCGGAGAGCGTCTCGAATTCGAGCAAGCCCTTGGCGAGAGCTTCAAGATCGGCGCGCTTCTCGGTGAGAATACGCGTTGCCTCGTTATAGCCTTCTTCGACGAAGCGCCGGATCTCGGTGTCGATCTTCTGAACGGTGGCTTCCGATGCGTTCTGGGTGCGCGACACCGACATGCCCAGGAAAACCTCGTCCTGGTTCTCGCCGTAGGACACGGTGCCGAGCGCCTCGGACAGGCCCCAGCGCGTCACCATCATGCGCGCCAGACGCGTCGCCTGCTCGATGTCGGACGACGCACCCGAAGTCACCTTCTCGCGGCCGAAAATCAGCTCTTCGGCGACGCGGCCGCCCATCATGATGGCAAGGCGCGAGGTCATCTGCTCCAGCGACATCGACAGCTTGTCGCGCTCGGGCAGCTGCATGACCATACCCAGCGCACGGCCGCGCGGAATGATGGTCGCCTTGTGGATCGGGTCGGTCGCGACGACGTTGAGGCCGACGATGGCGTGGCCGCCCTCGTGATAGGCCGTCAGCAGCTTCTCTTCCTCGGTCATGACGAGCGACTTGCGCTCGGCGCCCATCATCACCTTGTCCTTGGCTTCCTCGAACTCGGCCTGGGTCACCATCCGCTTGTTGCGGCGGGCTGCGGTGAGCGCGGCTTCGTTGACGAGATTCATCAGGTCGGCGCCGGAGAAACCCGGGGTGCCGCGCGCGATGGTCTTGAGGTTGATATCCGGCGCCAGCGGCACCTTGCGGACGTGGACCTTGAGGATCTGCTCGCGGCCGACGACGTCCGGGTTGGGCACCACGACCTGACGGTCGAAGCGGCCGGGACGCAGCAGCGCGGGATCGAGCACGTCGGGACGGTTGGTCGCGGCGATCAGGATCACGCCCTCGTTGGCCTCGAAGCCGTCCATCTCAACCAGCAGCTGATTCAGCGTCTGCTCGCGCTCGTCATTGCCGCCGCCGAGGCCGGCGCCACGGTGACGACCGACGGCGTCGATTTCGTCGATGAAGATGATGCAGGGCGCGTTCTTCTTGGCCTGCTCGAACATGTCGCGGACGCGGGAAGCGCCAACGCCGACGAACATCTCGACGAAGTCCGAACCCGAAATGGTGAAGAACGGCACGTTGGCTTCGCCCGCGACCGCACGCGCGATCAGGGTCTTGCCGGTGCCGGGAGGGCCGACCAGCAGCACGCCGCGCGGAATACGGCCGCCGAGACGCTGGAATTTGCCGGGGTCGCGGAGGAATTCGACGATCTCCTGCAGATCCTGCTTGGCTTCGTCGACGCCCGCGACGTCCTCGAAGGTGACGCGGCCATGCGCTTCAGTCAGCATTTTTGCGCGCGATTTGCCGAAGCCCATCGCCTTGCCGGCGCCGCCCTGCATCTGCCGCGACAGGAAGATCCACACGCCGATCAGCGCGATGAAGGGCAGCCAGGAGACCAGCAGCGAGACGAACCACGGCACGTTGTCGCCGGGCGGCTTCGCCGTGATCTGCACCTTGCTGTCATAGAGGCGCTTCACGAGCGTCGGATCGCTCGGCGCATAGGTCTGGAAGCTCGAACCGTTGGTGAAGGTGCCGTGAATGTCCGGCCCCTGGATCACGACGTCGCGCACATTGCCGCGGTCAACCTCGCTCAAGAGCTGGGAGAAGGCGATGTCCTGCGAGGAGGCGCGCTGACCCGGATTCTGGAAGAGCGTGAACAACGCCAACAGCAGCAGGACAATGATGACCCAGAGGGCGAAATTGCGCAGATTGGCGTTCATCGATCTTCCTTCGTGGTCGCGCGGATCGCGGCCTGAGCCTTGGGCAGTTATTTGGGCAGCGCGAGGAAATCCCCAAGGAATCCTCTCGGTTAGACCCGTACAATCTAGGTGTCGCTCCGGTCGATGCCAAGGGAACGAGATGGGACTATTTATCCCATCTTAGTCCGATTCCCGCTGAAATAATGGCGCCCGGGTCCGGGTTTTTCCTGCCTGGTTAAGGTGTCCTCACGGCGCGGTCTCGAAACGGCCGGTGCCATGATCCGCCCTTATCCACCCTTGATCCATCCTTGCGCCGGGCCGGCGCCGGCGCGATGCGGATCCGTCCCCCGGCAAGGCTGATCAAGGCTCCCGCAAGCGTTTGCTTCAGGGCCGGCCGGCCATTTGCGGGTGCGCGGGGGCTTGCGGCAATGGCCTGATCGAGCACGGCCAGAAGGGATTCGGCCTTGCCGAGTTCCGCCGGTCCCTCATGCCCGAACGCGTTGATGGCCCGCAGCAGGATCCGCAGCCGGACCTCCTCCGGCAGGGCGGCAAACACGGGGGCCTCGAAGCTTCGACCACCGGCCTGCGGCGCATCGCCGCGATCCCGCAAACGGAGGAAGCGCTCGGCCCCATCGGTCAGCACCTCGACGGCCGCATTGGCGCGCGCCAGCCTTGCCGCGAGCCGAGCCAGGCTGCGGGCATCACCGCCCTCGGCGGCGAGCTGCGGCAGCAGCGCACGCAGCCGCGGCCGGGTGAAGGCAGCGTCGTGGTTGGTGGGATCGTCGGCAAAGCCGATCTTCGCCCGCTTCAAGGTCGCGATCAGCTGCGACTTCGGAACGTCGAGCAGTGGACGCGCAAGGACGACGCCGTCGCGCTCGGTGAGACGGGCCATCGCCGACAGCCCGGCTAATCCGCTGCCGCGGACAAGCCGCATCAACAGGGTCTCGGCCTGGTCGTCGCGGGTGTGGGCGGTCAGCACGTGGCTCGCGCCGGCGACGCGCGCGGCCTGCACAAGCAGGCGGTAGCGGGCTTCGCGCGCGGCGGCCGGCAGTCCCGTTTTCGGCTTTGCCCCGCGCCAGCGCACGGTCCGATGCGGCAAGCCAAGCCCGGTCGCGAGACGCTTGACCTCGCGCGCCTCGCGCGCCGCCTCCGGCCGCAAGCCGTGGTCGATGGTGACGACGGTGAGACGTGGCCCGCGCGCGAGGCCGCGATGCCAGCGCGCCGCAAGCCACATCAGCGCGACCGAGTCTGGCCCGCCGGAGACCGCGAGCAACAGTCCCCGCGCGCCTTTCAGGCCTGCGAAGAGGCGCCTGGCCTCACGCGCCGAGATCGGTGAATTGTCCTCTGACATGACGCTGCAATCGTCCGCGGATGGACCGACTGTTTAGCGCAGCGCCATCAATCTTGTCAGGATCAATCGCCGCGCCTCAGCACTTCACCCGCTTCTGCTCGCGGTCGACCGCGGCTTTGACGCCGGCGGAAGCGCGCGGATATTTGCGGCCGACTTCGCCGAAGGCGGCGCACGCCGCCTCCTTCTCCTTCAACGCGGCCAGCGACTGGCCGAGCCGCAGCAGGGCATCCGGCGCCTTGGCGGATTTGTCGTATTTGGTGGTGACGGCGAGGAAGGCTTCCGCGGAGTCGCGATATTGCTGGCGCTGGAAATAGCTCTCGCCGAGCCAGTATTGCGCGTCGCCGAGCAGCGGGTCGCTCGGATATTTCTGCGAGAAATTCTTCATGGTCTGCTCGGCCAGCGCATAGTCCTTGCGCTGCATGTAGCCGATGCCGAGGTCGAATTCGTCGCGCGGCGTGGCCGAGGGCGGCAGGGTCGTCAGCGCCGGGGCGCCTGCCGGCGCGGGAGAGCCGGATTGGGCCGGCGGATAACCGGGCTGCGCTGCCGGCGGCACCCCTTGCTGGTAGCGCGGACCGGTGTTGGCGAGATCGAGCGGTTCGCCGGCGCCACGGCCGCCGGGCGCGGCGCTCGGGGCACCTGCAGGCATCGGTTGCTGCCCGCCGCCGAGCGCGCGCGGCGCACCCGGCGCATTCGGGCTCTGGTTCGGGTCGAAGGCATCGCCGCGGCGGCGTATGCCGGGCGCGCCGGGCGCAGGCTGCTCCTGAACGATCGGCGCCGGAGAGGCGATCTGCGGCTGTTCGTAATTCGGCTGGGCCGCTTGCTGGTGCGGCGGCTGGCGATAGGCCGGCGCGGCTTGCGCGGGCGGCATGGCCGCGACATTGGGTTGGACCGGCGTCTGGCCGGGCGCAGCTTGCGCGCCGCCCTCGAGCGCTCGCAGCCGCTCTTCGAGCTGGCGGTTGCGATATTGCAGCTCTTCGTTCTGGCCCGTGAGCTGGCGCAATTGGTTCTCCAGCCGCTCGATCCGCATCTCGGGATCTGCATCGTCCGATTGTGCGAGGGCGGGCGAGCACAACGAGAGCAGCGCGGCGATCGCCACGGTGCCGGTGAAGACCTTGAATCTGGATGACATCTTGCCCTGACGACGAAAGCGAAATGGCCTGCGACCGAACATTCGACGCGCCACACATTGAAGGGGAGTACGCCAAAACTGTGACTGTAACAAACGGGTTTCTGTCACAGATCGCTGAAACGAAACCGGCGCCCGAGAGGGCGCCGGCATAATCGGTTTCTGAAGATGAACGGCGCCTGACCGGTCGTCAGGAGCTCGCGTTCAGCACGGTGACGGCGCGGCGGTTCTGCGACCAGCAGGAGATGTCGTTGCAAACGGCCACCGGCCGCTCCTTGCCGTACGAGATCGTGCGCATGCGGTTCGGATCGATGCCGCGCGAGGCGAGGAACGAACGCACCGACTGGGCGCGGCGGGCGCCGAGCGCGATGTTGTATTCGCGGGTGCCGCGTTCGTCGGCATGACCTTCGACCGTGAAGCTGTAGCGCGGATAGCTCTGGAGCCACTGCGCCTGCTTCTCCAGGGTCACGATCGCCTGCGGGGTCAGATCGGTCTGGTCGCTTTCGAAGAACACGCGGTCGCCGACATTGACGACGAAGTCTTGCTGGCTGCCCGGCGTCGCCGCGTTGGCCATCGCATCCGTGGCAGCGTTCTTGTTGGCGCAGGCCCCCATCGACAACGCGACGGCAAGCACCGCGGCCAGCTTCAATCCCTGGAGGATGCGCATAGGATGTTTCATTCCGGAGCCTCCACGCTCACGTTTCGTCCACTGCTGTCCGGTCTACAGGGGGTTGGTTAAGCGAACGTTCCGTCAACCTTGATGGAACCTTGCCACAGCCGGTCAAATGCCCCCAACCAGCGAAAAGCAACCGTCATGGTTAATGGGTTGTAAATGTGGCGCGATGGTGAAGGCAAGCCGCGCCGACGGCAAAAACCGCGGGCTTTGCTGGAATTTTAGGCTCGTCGCGTGGAGACCCCGGGGCCAGACCTTGGCGCCAGACCCTGGGCCTAGCGGGCAGAACCCGTTGCCGAGGCGGCGACATCCGGGGTCCGCTGCGTGGCCAGCGACACCGGGCGCGGGGCCGCGTGGCGCGGGCTGCTGCGTTGAAACAACATGCGCCGCTCAAAAGCGCTGGAGCGCATGATCGGAAAGCGCGTCAGGACCTTTTCCCGCTGGTTCCGGAAATCGGACGCCATCAGCACGGCCTTCTTGGTGGGCCAGCCCGGAAACCCGCGCGGCTCCGGTGAAATGGTCTCGTGCAGGAAGACGCGACGATAGAACGCCTGATGATCGGTCCGGATCATGGCCAGCCCGGTATCGGCGTTGAAATGATCGCAAGCCACAAAAGCCAGCCGCACCGTCAGATAGGGCAGTTCCGGAAAACGCTGGTGCTTTTCGGGATCGGCAACAAACCGGCATGGATCGATGAGAACTTCGCCGCGGTCGAGGCGGGGATGCAGAACGTCGCCAAACACTTCGGTCGTGTAGGACATCCGCCAGTCGGACGTCAGGACGTGAATGCGAACGGAGCTGCAGAGCTCTCCATCGACATAGACCCCGAAATTCCAGGTGTTGGGCGCATCGTCGAAGCGATCGGTCACACGCCGCGACTCCGACGGCTCGATCAGTCCGGCGTGCAGATAGGCCCGATACCGCATCAGATAGAGGTTGTCTCGGTCCTCGGGAGTTTCGATCAGGCGGTAATCGATGCGGTCAAACAGAGCGGCTCCCCGCGGAAGGAGCACCGTTTGCGGTTCAGCTCCAGACGTCATCCAGTACCCCTACACTCCAAAGCAACTTCTGCGAGTGTGACGAGATTAATGGTTCATTAACGGAATTGCAAAGGCTTAGAAACGTTAGGGTTAACCTTTGCGGCCCGCAAAAACACGGGGAAACGAGAGCTAACTGCGTTGAAGGAGCGAGGCAGAGAAAGATCAGGCGATCGATCGGGAGGACACCATGACGATCTGGTCCTCAGCCCCGCGACGGCCATGCGAGGCATTGAGCAATTGGCGAATCCGGACTGCCGGCACCGGCCGGCTGAACAGATAGCCCTGCCCTTCGGTCACGGTGCCGTCGGCGCTGATCAGCTCGAGCTGATCATTGGTCTCGATGCCCTCGACCACGACGGCCATGCCGAGATCGGCCGATAGCCGCGCCACGCCGCGCAGCAGCGTCAGCGGCCGGTCGGCATCGATGCCTTCGAGGAAGGAGCGGTCGATCTTCACCTTCTGCATCGGGAAATTGTGCAGGTAGCTGAGGCTCGAATAGCCGGTGCCGAAATCATCCAGCGAAATGCGCACGCCGATCGCATGCAATTGCGACAGGATGTCGTGCGTGAGCTGGGTGTTGCGCAACAGCGAGGATTCGGTGATCTCGATCTCCAGCCGATGCGCCGGGAGCCCCGAAACCTCGAGCGCGTAGCGAATTTCGCTCAAGACGTCGCGCTGGTGGAATTGCTGCGGCGAGAAGTTGACGGCGACGCTGACGCCCTCCGGCCATTTCATGCATTCCATGCAGGCGCGGCGCAGGATCCAGCGGCCGAGATCGACGATCAGCCCCATGTCCTCGGCGACCGGGATGATGTCGACCGGCGAGACCGTGCCGCGCACCGGATGATTCCAGCGCAGCAGCGCCTCGCACGTCGTGATCTTGCCGGACTTGAGATTGACCAGCGGCTGGTAGAACAGCTCGAATTCCTCGTTGGCCAGCGCCTTGCGCAGGTCGAGCTCGAGGATGCGGCGCGCTTCGACGGTCGCCGCCATCTCGTCGCGGAAGAAGCAGAAGGTGCCGCGGCCGTCGGCCTTGGCCCGGTACAGCGCCATGTCGGCGTTCTTGAGCAGCGTGTCCGCGCTGACGCCCTCCGGAGAGGTCAACGCGATGCCGACGCTGGCGCCGATCTCGACCAGATGATTGTCGATGCGGTAGCGCTCGCTCAGCCGTTCGACGATCCGGCGCGCCAGCGCAGCGGCGTCCTCGGGCGAGGAGATGTTCTCCTGGAACACGACGAATTCGTCACCGCCGAAGCGGGCCACGAAATCCTCGGGGCGCAGCATCTCGCGCAGACGGTTGGCGACCGCGCACAAGAGCTGGTCGCCGCAGGGATGACCGAGCGTGTCGTTGACCTGCTTGAACTGGTCGAGGTCGACGAACAGCAGCGCGGACAGGCGCTCGGCGCCGTGCGAGATCGCCAGCAGCCTTTCGATCTCGTCGCGGAAATGAACGCGGTTGGGCAGCGCGGTGAGGTCATCGTAGCGCGCCAGATGCGTAATCTTGGCTTCGGCGCTGCGACGGTCGGTAATGTCCTCGAGCAGCACCACGGCGCCACCGTCAGCCATCGGCTGGACAGTCCAGGACAACGACCGGTTTCGCTGCGTATCGGGATCGGCGGTGATGATCTCCTTGGCTTGCGAACTCTCGATGTCGGTGACGATCCGCTCGCCGCTCCCAGCCGAGATGGATCCGGCGCTGACGCACGCCGCGACGATGTCACGCGCGTTGACGCCGCGTTGCGCCAGACCTTCCGGCAGATTCATCATTGCGCCGAAGCGGTGGTTCATGACCGCCAGCTGTCCGTCGACGCGGAACATGCAGAGGCCGTGCGGCATGTTGTTCAGCGCCGTATCGAACTGGCCGGCAAGCGCGGCTTCACGCTCCCGTGCCACGACCGCTCCCATGAAGATGCGGTGCAGATTCACCGAGAGCTGCATGATCGCCATCAGGAACGCGGCGCTGACCAGCGCCATTGCGATGTAGTAGGGCGTTCCACGCAGCGCCAAGGCAAGCACGGCCGGGCCGAAAATCAGCACGGCCTGGAGGTGGAAGATCGCAGGCCGGCCATATGCCCTGCCCGCGCCGCCCGCCGCGATTCCGGTGGTGACCGACAAGGCGATCATGTGGGCCACGGCGTCGTCCGTGGCCAACAGGGCCGTGGCGCACCAGATGCCGATCGCAGCCGCCTGGATCTTTGCCCCGATCTGATAGCGCTTCTGCCAGCGTGCCGCCGCCTCGACGGTCATGACCGACTGACGTGCCTGATAGAGGCGCAGGTCGATCGCCCGCGCGGTCCCGGCCAGGACAAGAAGTGCGACGCACGCCCAGATCAACGGCTCGCCCGTCCTCAGTGCGGTCAGGGCCGCACCGATCGACACGAAAATGAGTCCGGCCAGCAGCGGACCAGGCGCTTCGAACAGCGAATCGATTTGCGCCGCCGAAGTTTTCGGCGGCCGCTGTTCCGGCTCTCCGCTCTGACTTGCAAACTGCATCTGGTGTTTACGCGCGTCCTGTCTGGAGCGCAGTTTTACCGATCCGGTATGAAGTCTTTCTGAGGGAACATCGTTAAAGTCGAGTTGTTTTGAGTGGACAATAGTCGAAATACATCAATAGAAACAAACCCATGGGAAAAGTTTGCCGAGTGCAACCTTAAAGAACAATTATCGCCGGGAAACATCGCGCCAAGTTTTCGAAAAAGGCGCGCGGTCAAATCATCGCGCACCGAGGACGGGCGGCTAGCCCGATGTCGAGGACAAGAGCGGTGACCATGCCGGGTCGGAGGCGAAGCCCGGCGTCGGCACCTTCAGCTCATTGCGGCCCGAGATGTCGACGGAGAACAGCGACGGCCCGCCGCTGCCGCCGGGATCGCGGAAGAACATCAGCACGCGGCCGTTCGGCGAGAAGGTCGGGCCTTCGTTGTGGTAGCCGGAGGTGAGAAGCCGTTCGCCGGAGCCGTCCGGCTTCATCACGCCGATCGAGAACTGCCCGCCACCTTGCCTGGTGAAGGCGATGTAATCGCCCCGCGGCGACCACACCGGCGTCGAATAGGTGGCGTTGTTGTCATCCTTGGAGAAGGAGATGCGCTGCGCCGCTCCGCCGCCTGCGGCCATGACATAGATCTGCGATCTGCCGCCGCGATCGGACTCGAAGCAGATGCGGGTGCCGTCCGGGGAGTAGGACGGAGAGGTGTCGATCGCGGGCGTGTCGGTGAGGCGCGTAGTCGAGCGCGAGCGCAGATCCATCACGAACAGGTTGGAATTGCCGCCCTGCTGCAGGCTCATGATGACGCGTTGGCCGTCCGGCGAGAACCTCGGGGCAAAGGTCATGCCCGGAAAGTTGCCGACGATCTCGCGTTGGCCGGTCTCGATGTTGAACAGGTAGACCTTCGGATCGCCCTGGCCAAACTCCATGTAGGTGATCTCTTGCGAGTTCGGCGAGAAGCGCGGCGTCAGCACGAGGTCGGAGCCGCGGGTCAGATAGCGCACATTGGCGCCGTCCTGATCCATCATCGCGAGCCGCTTGACGCGACGCTCCTTCGGCCCGGTCTCGTCGACGAACACCACGCGGCTGTCGAAATAGCCCTTCTCGCCGGTCAGCTTCTCATAGATCTGGTCGGAGATGATGTGCGCAATGCGGCGCCAATATTCCGGCGAGGTGAAATATTGCTGGCCGGCGAGCTGCTGGCCGGTGACCACATCCCACAAGCGGAATTCGGCCTTGAGGCGGCCGTCCGGCTGCCGCGTCATGCGACCGGTGACGAGGGCCTGCGCGTTGAGGGTCTTCCAGTTCTCGAATTGCGGCGCGACGTCAATGTTGCTGATGCGCTCGATGAAGGCGGCCTGGTCGACCGGCGCGAACAGGCCCGAGCGCTTCAGATTGTTGGTGATGACCTGGGTGACGCCGTTGCCGACGTCACCGTCGGCAGGCGAGCCCGGCACGAAATTGGTGATCGCAATGGGGATTGGCCGAAACTCGGTGGGGTCGATGCGGAGCCGTCCCTGCGCCTGCTGGGCGAAGGCCTGTCCGCCCCCCAGCATCGCGAGTGTCGATCCGGTCAGGGTCATGAAGCGGCGGCGGTTCATCGATCGAACGTCATTCATCGCAAAATTCTTTTGTTCGGATGTCACAACATGTCTTTCAGGCCGAAAGTCATCGGAATGAGTTTCCAGCTCTCGTATTGCTGCTTCGGCATGAACGAATAGACCTGACACTGCACGATGGCGCGCCTGGCACTCTCCGCCACCGCCTGTGCGATCGACCGCGACGGTCCCCTCACCGCGACGACGATCGGCTCGGACGCGAGCGATCCGTCGATCTTCATGGGAATGTCGATGTCGGCTTCGTATTGATCTGCATCCTGCCCGTTATAGGTCGGCGTGAAGCAGCGCTTCACCGCCCCCTGGAACGCCCCCCGCCAGGTCGCAATATTGTTGGCGGCCGTTCCACTCGTCGATCCCAGCGAAGCCGACGCATTCAGCGTCGAGCCGGCCAGTTCGTGCCGGGTCGCCGCGCGCTTGTCGAGATCGCGCTGGATCTGCGCGGGATCGAAGCTGCGCTCCTTGGGCTTCGGCAGCTGCTGCGGCTGCACCGCCGCGACCTTTTGCTCCGGCGGCTTGGGCGGCGGCTTCTTGGTTTCCAGCTTTTTCTGCAGTTCGGCGATCGGATCTTCCTTGGCCAGATCAGGCTTCTTTTCCGGTGGCTTCGGCTCTTCCTTCGGCTTCGCCTCGGCGACGGGCTTGGGCGGCTCTGGCTTTTTCTCGACCGGCTTCTCCACGGGCTTGGGCGGCGGCTCGGGCGTCGAGTTGGTCTTGATCAGCTCTTTCTTCTCGGTGACCTTGCCGACGGCGTCTTCCTCGGGCTTGGCTTCCGCAATCTTCTCGACCTTCGGCTTCGGCTCTTTCTTGTCGCCGGTCTTCTGCCCCGACATCATCTGCGCGAGTTGGTCGGTGGAGATGATGTCGATCGGCAGCGACTCTTCCGGCGCGACGAAAGCCCTGCTGCTAAAGGTGACGAGCCCCCATCCCAGCACGAGGACGTGGAGGGCAATCGACGCAACGAGTGTCTTGTCGACCTTCACCTTCACGGTTTACCCCTGATCCGCTTCCGTGACGAGCGCCAGCTTCTTGAAGCCTGCGCCGGACAACTGGCCCATGACCTTGGCCACCGTCCCGTAATCCGCCTTCTTGTCGGCGCGCAGATAGATGCGTTCCTCGAGGCCGCCGCGCGCGTCCGTGATCGCCTTCAGTTTGGGGATCAGTTCGTTGATCGCGATCTCGGCGTCGTTGATGAACACCTTGCCGTTGATGTCCACCGACATCTGGATCGGCTTCTGGTCGTTGTTTTCGAGGCTCTTGGCCTGGGTCTGCGGCAGGTCGAGCGGCACGCCGACCGTCAGCATCGGCGCCGACACCATGAAGATGATGAGCAGCACCAGCATCACGTCCACCATCGGCGTGACGTTGATTTCGGCCACGACCGGCTTGCGCCGGCCACGGCGCCCACCGCCTCCGGACGAACTCGCAACGTTCATGCCCATGGTCTGGTGCCCAAATTGCCCTTCACACTATACATGCCGTCCGTCAGCCCCGCTCGTCGATCTGGCGCGACAGGATGGCTGAAAATTCATCGGCGAAGCCTTCGAGCCGCTGGGCCTGCCGGTTCACCTCGGAGGTGAACTTATTGTAGAAAATAGTGGCAGGAATGGCGGCGATAAGGCCGACGGCGGTCGCAAACAGCGCCTCCGCGATGCCGGGGGCCACCACCGCCAGAGAGGTATTTTTCGACGCCGCGATCGACTGGAAGCTCGACATGATGCCCCAGACGGTGCCGAACAGGCCGACGAAGGGCCCTGCGGAGCCGACGGTGGCCAGCACCAGCAGCCGGCGCTCCAGCCGCTCGACCTCGCGGGCGATCGAGACATTCATGACCTTGTCGATGCGCATCTGAAGGCCTGCGACCGAGCGGGCCTGGCTCTCGAACGAACGCTTCCACTCGCGCATCGCCGCGACGAAGCAGGCGGCCATCGAATGCGTCGGCTTGGCCGAGAGCGTGCGGTACAGGTCTTCTATCGACTCGCCGGACCAGAAAGCCTGCTCGAAACGGTCCATCGAGCGGCGGGTGCGGGCAAACAGGAAGATCTTGTCGATGGCGATCGCCCAGACCCAGACCGAGCAGGCGAGAAGCCCCAGCATCACCGCTTTCACGATCCAGTGAGCCTGCCAGAACAGCGCGATCAGCGACACGTCGGCGGAAGCGGCAACCGGAAGGGCTGACTGAGCCACGTCGGCCGGATTCATAAGCAGTATCCTCTCAAGGCGATCGTTACCTAATGTCCCGACCTAATGTCCCGGCCAGCAAATGGCCGCCGGTTCCCCAATGGCCGCGCTAGAACCGGCGCGGCCGGCAAGCCCGCTCAAAGCCTTGTCTTTCTGGGGTGCAGGGCTCGTCCAAAGCCGGCCGCCTGCATTCCCTGCCAAGATGTCAAAACTATGGGCCCGACCCCAAGGCTCATACTTCGGGCTTTGGGCGCGATTGTCCGCAATTACCAGAGCCCGGCGATGGTTAATTCGGGGTTACCGGGACTGAATTTGGCTGCGGGAAAGCCAGGCGTTGCTGGCGGTTGGCAATCTGCCGGCCCCGGCAGTTGCCGACATCACGGCGGAGGAACCAGCCCTCGACCGAAAATTTGTCTGGAAAATCACTTCTCGCGAGGTTTTACCATGAGCATCAACCCCAAGACGACCGCCGCCGTCGGCGATCATCCGCTCCACCCCATGATCATCCCGTTCCCCGTCGCCTTCCTGGTCGGCGCGCCCATCGCCGATCTCGCCTTCATCGGAACCGGTGACGGCTTCTGGGCCAGAGCCGCCATGTGGCTGATCGGCGCCGGCATCGTCATGGCGCTCGTTGCCGCCGTGGCCGGATTCACCGACTTCTTCAGCGACGCCCGCGTCCGCGGTCTCAACGACGCCTGGTATCACATGATCGGCAATCTCGTGGCAGTCGTGCTGGCCCTGATCAATTTCTACCTCCGCTACACGCTAGGCGCCGAGGCTGCGATCAAGCCGTGGGGCGTGGTGCTCTCGCTGATCGTGGTCGGCATCCTCCTGTTCACGGGATGGAAGGGCTGGGAAATGGTTTACCGGCATCATGTCGCGGTGCTGGACGCGCCGGGCCAGACCAGTTCGGAACCGGTCACCCCGCATCATGGCGGCGAGAGCCGCCGCCGCGCCGCCTGAACGAGGAGCACGTCGCCTGATGACGTGAGCGCGAGTCAGGCCGCCGAGGCGGGTTCGGGGCAATTGGTTAGCCGCGCCGGATTGCCAACGGCGGTGCAGCCCCGGGGCACGTCGCTCGTCAGGACGGTGTCGGCGCCGACCTTTGCAAAATCGCCGATCCTGACGTTGCCGAGAATTGTCGCGCCGGAGCCGATGAACACGCCGCGACCAATGCGAGGCGAGCGCGCCGGCAGTTCCGTGCCACGACTGATGCTGACGTTCTGAAGGATGGTGGCCTCATCGCCGATCACCACATCGGCACCGATCACGATGCCGGTGGCGTGGTCGAGATACACCGATGATCCCAAGCTCGCCGCCGGATGAATGCTGACCTGCAGGACGTTCGACGCCTCGTTCTGAAACAGCAGCGCCGCGTCGCGATGGTCGTGATGCCAGAGCCGGTTCGAGACGCGCCAGGCCTGCAAGGCGACGTAGCCCTTGAAATGCAGCAGCGGCGCCAACAGTCCGGTGATGGCGGGGTCGCGGAGAACGATGGCTTGCAAGTCGCGGCCGGCCGCCTCGATCAGATCCGGCTGGCCATTGAAGGCGTCGCGGGAAAATATCGTGAAGCGCTCGCGTTCGGCCGCGCCGTCGCCAAGCCGGCGTCCGATCAGGTCGGACAGTGCGGCGGAAAAATCGTCATGGGCGAGGATGAGACTGACAAGAGCCTTGCCGAATATGGGGTCGGCTGCCGCTGCGCGCTGCGCCTCGTCGCGGATCTTCTGCCAGAGGGTTTCGCTCGTCATCATCGCCGCTTCCGCCATCGTTGCTGCCTGCGGTATTTTGACGCTTCCTTTTGACTGTCGGATATAGACCGTAGGCAGCCCGCGCGCCACGCACCCCGTGAGGCTACGAGCTTGCACGCCAGGCAGCCTGGATCATATATATAGTCCGTCGAGTTCGCGGTCGAAGCTATGGCCTCACTTTGCCGCGTGCGGCCGCCTTGGGCCAGGGTTGTCCAGGCAAAGCATCTCGTTCAAGACCCCGCGGTGGTCCGCCATCGCCGGGTTTTTCGTACACAGCGGCCCTCAATGCTGCCGAAGCGAAACTCGAATCCCTGTCATCCAAGGTCACGCCAATACATGTCGCCCAACGCCCCCGCCGACGACCAACACGACGACATCATGTATCCCTCCGCCCTGCCGTTCCTGCTGGTCCATCTCGGCTGCATTGCAGCCATCTGGACCGGCGTTACCTGGCAGGCCGTCGCGATCTGCGCCTCACTCTATGTCGTCCGCATGTTTGCAATCGGAGCGGGCTATCACCGCTATTTCTCCCATCGGGCTTTTGCGACCGGCCGGGTGTTTCAGTTCATCCTGGCCTGGCTTGCGCAAAGCACCGCGCAGAAAAGCGTTTTGTGGTGGGCGGCCAAGCATCGACATCATCACCTACATTCCGATACCGAGGACGACGTGCATTCGCCGCGTCATCGAGGCTTCCTCTACAGTCATCTCGGCTGGATTTTTTACAGGGAGCACGATGGCACCGACCTCGTGAAGGTCGGAGATTTCGCCGCGTATCCGGAACTGATGTGGCTGCATCGCCTGGAACTCCTGCCGGCCGTCACGCTGGCTGCGCTCTGCTTCCTGGTTGGCGGATGGTCCGGTCTCGTCGTCGGCTTCCTCTGGAGCACCGTGCTGGTCTATCACGCGACCTTCTGCATCAACTCCCTCGCCCATGTGCATGGACGCAAGCGGTACGTGACCGGCGATGATTCCCGCAACAATTGGCTGCTGGCCTTGTTCACCCTCGGTGAGGGCTGGCACAATAATCACCACGCCTACCAGAGCAGCGTGCGGCAAGGTTTTCGCTGGTGGGAAATCGACGTCACCTATTACATCCTGAAGGTGCTGTCCTGGTTCGGCGTCGTCTGGAACATGAAGTCGCCGCCCGAGCAGGTGCTGCGCAACGAGCAGCCGCTCGGCGCACGCGTCATCAACCGGGCCGCTCGCGAGCTCGCCGGACGGTTCGATGCGCAGACCCTGGCGCACGCGATCTCTTCGGCGCTCCGCCGAGCCGATTTGGCCCAGCTGCAACTGCCGACGCTGCACGACATCCTCAGTCGCGCGCACGAAGGCGTCGATGCACTGACGCATCTGCATTTGCCGAAGATTCCGACCCGCGAGGAGTTTCTCACCGAGGCCAAGGCGATGTTCGCGCGAACGCGATCACTCAACGAGATCGTGGACTACGCCTACGAACACTTCCTGGAGTCGGTTCGCGCGCAGCTCGCCACGGCGCGCTGACCAAGTCTCTCTCTGGACCAGACTTCCAGAGCAAGGCAAATCCGGACGGTCGCGGCAGTCTGACGCGCATTCCCAAAACCAAACCGCCCGCCGGGGGGGTGGGGCGGGGGGGGGGGGGGGGGGTTTAGGGGGGTGGGGGGGGGCGCCAGACGGCGTTGAGAGGCGTCAGTCCCGAGATGAACCTTGAGATAAACCATGAGATCAACCATT